>JBHYFA010000004.1:0-63829 GCA_051859825.1 Schleiferiaceae bacterium | reverse complement strand
AAGGAGTTGACTAAAGTCAATGACTGTTTTCAATCCAAGTGCAACGCCGCTAATGGACTTTATGGACAGACTCTAATTGAAGAAGTCCCACTTAATACCGAGCCTCACCGAACTATTCAACCCCAAATCAGGCAGCGGATAATTTGGAGCCGCAAGGAAGTCAAAAGGTCTAAACTCTTGGGTGAGATTTTCCACGCGTAGATAAATAATGGCTCTTTTCAGCTCAATGTTAATGAAGAACGTAAGCAGTGGAAAGCCGCCAATTTCTTCGTTGTCTTGCAAATGAAAGAGACCCGTAACCGGCATCCAGGCATTGGCGAAGTAGGGGGTAAAATAGTGTAGTTCCAAACCGGGTTGAAGGTTTAGTCGTTTGTAATACACCTTAAAGTTGGTGTACATGGTACTGCGTAGGTATAACTCCGGTACGCGTATTACCCCAAGCGGATCATCGGTGGCTTGGTAGCTGATTTTATTGGCAAAACCAAAGCGGTCTTTAATATTCAAATGGTGGGAAAGGGTGAATTGCAAAAGTTGCTGAATACCATCGGCTTGGATGGGTTGAGCCGTCTGGTCGAGGGTGGTATAGTTTTGATATAAATGCAAACCACCATCGAGTTCGAGGTTTTTGAAGAAGCGTGCCTTTCCGCCCAAAAATTGGTGCTGAACTGAACTGAAGTCGGGATTTTCCCAGATAAAATAATTGGAGCGGTAGTTTCGGAAAAACACCCCCGGATCAATGGAGCTCAGTTCCAAAACGCCAACTAGTTTAAGTTTTTCACTTTGATAGCCCGCATTGGAGTTTAGAGAAAAGTTGCCGATCTGACTTCCCGCGAAAACAAATTGTCCATCGGCTTCAATTTGTAATCCGCGCCAGTTGAAATCCGTTTGCCCGAAGAGGAAGGTTTGAAACAGCGGAACCACCGTCAAGGGCGATTTATAGGTTGCGGCTTCATACCCTAATCCGGCTTTGTATTGCAGATTACGTGCACCGGGAGTCCCGATAAAAAAGCGTTGCTCGAAGCTTTCAAAGAGGGTAGAGTCGTAGGTGCCCGCTAAATTAAAGTTTGCTTCGGGGAAAACGGGAATGTCCGCTAAAAAGGTAAATGATTGACGTTGAAACTGAACGGATGATCCCACTTGAAAAATCGGGTTAAATATTCTCAATGTGTCAGCAACAACAGAAATACTGTCTTCATTAACTACGGTTGTGTCTAAGCGAATCTGCTCTTTGAAAAATCCTAAATCGTAGGTTCCTGTGGAATAAAAGCGCCATTGCCTGGTAAAGCTTTTAGCACCTGTTGAGTTGGCACCTCCTGGACGAGGTAGATTCACCTCAACTAAAGAACGGTTGGGCTGGCGATTCTCTCGAAAATCGTCGATGTTTCGTATCCCGCCATTTTCTTGATTATTTTGATTGAAGGAATCAAAATGCCCCATGATTTTTAGTCGGTTGTCTTTGGTACGATAGTAATAAGACAGCGTTAGATTGTTAAACTCCGCTTGTTGTTGTTGATATATTCCTTGGGAGTTAAGTCGTTGGAAGCGAATGTTATATCCCAGTCGTTCGTGCACATTGAGGGCTGCGGTAATGTCAAAGGACTGACCTCTTTCGTAGCCTTGGAGATATCTCGCCCGTACCAGGGGGGCTTTTACGTTATAATTTATTATTTGTGAGGCTGATCGGCGATTATTGGGGTAGGGGTTCATACCCCACTGCAAGTTGGTCTCTCGATGATAGCGATGCAGCAGCATTTGTTGTGGCGCTCCGAGGTTACCAAGTGCCAGCCAACCGTATTCGTCTGTCCCGCTGAGCGTGGCGTTCCAATGCTGAAAAATACTTATTCCTGTATCGATAGGATTGTATTTTCCATTTTCAAAAAAATAAACAAAGGCCGAGTCTGGAGTATAGGTAGGCATTATTTCTTGTGCCAGAGAAAGCCAAGGAAACAGCAGTATAAACCCAATGAAAGCCTTTTTCACTAATCAGAATTAAAGCCGCAAAAATATGCTTTGGTTTGCTTGTGACCTATTATTTGTTGAGTGGAAAGTTGACGGAGATACGATTTACCCGGTGAAATGTTAAAATTCTTGTTTTGTAAGATTTTTATTATTATTTTCGCAGCCTGCAAGTGATAATTGTAAATGCCTTGGTATTTTTTCTGGTAACGAATAATAGTTGACATGAAAATTGTTTATATGAAAATCAAATTCTTACTCAGGTTGACATTACTTTTTCTGTTGTTTTCTAATGCAACATTCGCTCAAGTAAACTTCGCGGTAGCGGAGCTCGATGGATATTCGAAGTATGTTGGCAGTGCGAGGGGAAAGCATTTCTTTCAACAGCACAGGTCGATTTTTGAAACGGGCGATTTCGTGAACTTTTATAGACATTATCCTCATATCTCTGACGATACGGAGTTTTTTACTTACAATGACACATTATTTAGCTACTCGGCGCAGTCGGCCTGGCTATTTCGATACGATCTTCACCCAAAGTCAATGCAGTTTCCTGAGACCAATATTAACTCTTTGGAGTTTCACGGTGAATTCAACGGCTTGTGTTTCTTTTCTATCAATTATCGTTTGTACTCTTTTGACGGAGAGGATTTTACTTTTCATATTCAGGGTGTTGAGGAATTTGTTGATTGTGTGAATGATACCGTTATCGTGATAAAAAATTCATTTTTTGTTCAAAAGAGCTTGAATGCGATGGATGAGCAAACACGTAGTCTTAATCTCGGCCACGTCTTCCCGGGATACGGTTTTGTTCTCCACCCGGATTTCAGAGTAAACGGTAGATATCTGTTGGTTTCGGATGTAGTTGTTCCCAATTCATTTCCGCTTAGGGCAATATTGACAGATGGAAATACCATTTATAAGGATACGTTATATACAGATGTTAGTTCCACCATTTACACGAATTTACTTATTCAAACGCCACAGATAGTAAATCAGCACCCCAGAAGGGCCTTGCTTGATGTTGGAGCGAAGCGCTATATCCCAATACATAAAAGGAGTAGTTTTCCCCAGTTATTTCAATCTACCGGAGATTTTTTTTGGCTAGGTTTTGATGAGCATCGAGATAGATTTACGCTTAGTAATTTGCATTATTTTCGTGCTGGAGGTTTTGCCTATCATTTGGGAAAATTAAACGGAAATGAATTAGCATTTGGACATGTAGATAGTTCGGGTATTCAATTATTGAAGTTGGATGGAGATACAGTTTATCCCTTGACAAACAGTAGAGAACTTGGTATGTACGGCATTTTTGAGCCCCAAGTGAATGAGCCAAATCCTTTAATTAATGCTCAACTTCTGGATGATGACTTCTTTTATTTTGTAGCTAATCACGCTCGTTTTGGACTTTCATTATACAGAACAGATGGGACCGAGGAAGGAACAGGAGTAATTGCGAGTCTTTTTTCAGACGATGCGTTCACGCGAGTTTCTGAATTGAATAACCTTCACATTCTAAAGATACAGGATAGTTTGCAGGTATTTATGGAAAGTAAATCGAACAAAGTTTACATGTATAAATACGTAGGTGATAATGCTTTTATTCAAGATACATTGTCAGATCTTCAGCATTCAAGGGACTTCATGATTTCTAATACTCTGAACAATAATTTTTATTTTCCCCAGATAAATCATCCTGCATTTCGCAGTTATTCAGATGATTATGTTGAGACACAAGCGGGGTATTTGGTTTCCTATACAACAAGCAGACGCTCACAAGTATTTTTTCCCTTGAGCTTTCAATTCTTAGATCCTGCATTGAGTATGAACGAGGTACAAGTCTTTTCTCATCTCGACTATGGGTTCAATATTGTGAAGAATATCAGCGTTGAAGGTGCTTATGCTAAAGCGATATTAAACAGGAATGGAACGATTGATATGGTAGCCATTCAGTATGTTCCAAATCTGTTTGTTAATGGTAATCATGTAAGTAGTAATTCTGATGCCTCGATTTGGTATTTTAAATTCAATAATCAAGGCGATTTGATTTTCAACAATGTAATCGGTGCCGTTGGAGCGGGAGTTGCTAATGCTGCTTTTCGTAAAATTGAACTCACGCGCCAGAATAACACCTTGTACTTAAGTGGCCTTACCCGAAATCATATCCAATTTGGCAACCAAAATATTTCGTTGGGAAATGTAAATACCCCTTTCTATGCTGCTGTTTCTATGACAGGAACACCACTCTGGGTGTATGTTAAAGACCTTGATGGCTTTCAGTGGTCGAGCTCTCCTTTTAATTACCAGAGTTACATAGCTAGCTCAGATGATGTGGTTTATTTCGCTACTTCAGGTAGGAATAGCAACGATCCGCTTTACAATCACTTCTTTAGTGTTACCGCAATACAAGCTGAAACGGGTGAATTGGTGTGGAATCATTTTAAAGAATTGCCAATGTCGTTTTACGTTACTGGACTCACAATTTCGGATGCTAACTTTCTTTGGATGTCTGGAGGTTGTAGATGTCAAGTAAACTCATCGGGATTACTCCGCGATGTGAGCCTAACTGCCACGGATTCACTTAATGGTTTTTTGTGGAAAATTAATAGACGTAACGGTAATCTGAACAATAGAAGTTTGCATTTTGAAAACAGCTTCGTTTTAAGCATTGATTACCGACAAAACTACCTATACACCTCACGATTGATTAACGAAAATCGCAATGGTCAAAAACTATACGGTATTCTACTAGAAAAACGAAACTCGGCGGCCATGGCATTTGAGGAGTATATGCTAACACGCTTACATTCACCGTTTAATCCTGACCAACTGGACTCAAGATTGCGTTTCCGACTTTCCTCACTAAACGGCTCCCACTTTTTAGTATTCACTACGAATAGTTCAACTACTTTAGGAAGACTCTGGCACGACACCCGTTTTAAGTTTCCATTGACCTCAAACGATAGAGCTTCATTACTTGCTCGACGCCCTATTTCCTGGTTTAAGCTAAGTCCTGATTATTTATTTTTTGATAACACGCCTGATTCGGGCTTAGAATCTATGGTTCGAATCTTTCCCAATCCATACCGTCAGGGCTGGGACACCTATCTATATATTCTCATCGATGTAAAAAACTACCATCGATTTTCAAGTTATCTGCTAAAAGACTTACAAGGCCGTAATATATACTCTGGCGAAATGAGCAATACTCAATCTTTATATCGACTTCCTCTTTCTGGACTAAGGCATGGGGTCTATTTGGTTCATATTTTTTCTGGTGATGAGCTGGTCTTAACCAGAAAAGTCATTATAAAGTAATGTTTGTCTATAATGCCCGGTGACGATGTTTTCCTGCACTTACTAAAGTTTTTAGAGCTCATTAATATCAGGGAGGTTCATCAACTTCTTGTTGAACCTCTCTGATTTTTGCCCAATAGCCATTTAGCTCGAAGGTATTTTCCTAGAACTTTCTAGATCTGCCACTTTGACTTTATGGACAGACTCTATTTAGGTATGCTATAAAATCTGCAGATCCTCCCGAGCCCCCCAATTTTAGATATTGGTGATATTCCGGCAGATACCCGGCAACATTGAGCTGCTACCCAAACCTAAAATCATGGCATGTACCCGGTAAGGTTACAAACCAATTTCTTTTCCCACGGCTTTTTCTGTAAGTTTTTTTCCCAGCAGTGGTATGTGGTTTAGACCAAAGAAGAGCAGGTTGTCGCTGAGGATATTTTGCTTTAAGAGTAAATTTTGCAGCATCACGCCGGATTGTATGCGCTTTTTGGCGTATAACTCAACGTATTTTTTTTGCTGGGCAAAGAGTTCCGATTTGCTCTTTTGTCCTCGATACCACTTGATTATTTCCGGCGCTGTTTCTGCTGCCGAACGAAAGGCTAAACTCATTCCGTTACCCGTTATGGGTGGGATGAAGCCCGTAGCATCTCCCAGTAAAAGTTGTCCGGCATGCGCCCCTCGATACACGCGAAAGTTGAACTGTGAGGTCGCGATGGGGGGTGTTACTTTTTCAACCTCCAGAAGTCGGTTGCGCAGGTGAGGATTCTGATGCAATACGGCCTGCTCATAGGCTTCGGCATTTCCCTTGTATTTTTTGAAATCTTCCGCTGAACCCAGATAACACAAGCAGTATAAATCGTTCTCTACTTTTGAAAAACCACAATACCCACCTTTAAATACGTGCATTTCAATCGTGTTTGCATGCGCTTCGCTTCGTACGTGGTATTTAATACCCACATACTGCTTCTGACTTTTTGGTGTTTTCATGCCGCTGAGTGGATTGCTTTTTCCGTAGGCGCCCACCACGAGCTCGGCCTCTACACTTTTCCCTGATAGAAGTTTGACTTCATTTTCTTCAATATGCGTTACGCGATCGCCGCAAATTATTTCCACACCGGCCTTAAGCGCGCGTTCGTAGAGTTGATAATCAAGACTATATCTGCTAATGCCAAAACCTCCGGGAGAAAGCGGAAGCTTGGCCATCCTTCCGCTTTGTGAACTTATGTGAAGCTCATTGATGTGGGGAAGCTGACTCGTATCAACGCCTAAGAGATTGACAAATTTTTCAGATTCGACAGAGATGTACTCCCCGCAAACCTTCTGACGCGGATAGGTGTTTTTCTCTATTAAAATTGTAGGTACATTTGCTCTACCTAACAAAATAGCTGCACTGAGTCCGGCTAACCCACCTCCAATAATCACCACTGGTTTCATAGGCAGTGTTTTAACTTGGTGTTTTTGTTATGATGATGAGATGGCGAAAAGCCCATTTCCACGAAATATTGTATTGAGTAATTCCGGCATTTTGCAAGTGCATTTTCCACTCATCCATGGTAAATCCCCGCAATACTGAGAGAGGAGCGTCGTGCTTGGTGAAGTCTGAATTGGAAAAGTATTTCGTGAGTAACCTTATGCTATGATAGGCAAAAGGCTGTCTATGCAGGTCGTTGATTACAACACCTTTGCGTGCGTGTTGCATGCTAAGTTGTAAAAACTCTACCAGCTCTTCATCGTTGAGGTGGTGGCAAAACAAACTGGCTAATACGATATCGGTGGCGTTTGGTTTCTGTAAATGCACGCGGTAATCGTCGATGGTCCACCGAATTCTTCCGCTTAGGTGGGGAAATATTTTTTCGGAAAAGGATTGTGCCTCAGGCTGAATGTCGAGCGCCTCAAATCGGAAACGACTTTTATCAATTTTAGGCAATTTTTTGTCGATGTAGTCGAAAACATCACCTGCCCCCGCTCCAATATCGGTGATTTGCAAATCTTGACCATCGTCGAGCTTTTTTATGCCCTCCCAAGTAACATTGGCACCACCGAGATAACGGTTTATACTTACAATTTCTTGGAGATTATCGTGGAAATCTTGCTGTGATAACCCCGGTTGATCCATCAGCTCTTTTTCGAATGAACGCTGTTTAAAGTTCATGATGCTGATTTTTGAAATATTCCGCTTTCTACCGTGAGACCAGGTCCAAAGGCAGCACTGTAAATGTAGCCGGAAATATCGGGATTATCAAGAAGCGCTTTGAGGACAAAAAGGACGGATACCGAAGACATATTGCCAAATTCTTTTAGCACCCGAAAACTTTCGCATAAATCATCAGTTTCACATTGCAATGCCTCTGCAAATCCTTGTAAAATGTTTTTCCCGCCGGGATGAATGGCAAAGTGTTCTACGTTCTTTTCGGTGATCTTGTTTTTTTGCAGTAATTTTTCAAAAACCTCCCGAATATTGTTTTTAATATGCTCGGGAATTTGGTTTTTGAGCTGCATTTGAAATCCCGTATCGCCAATTTCCCACGCCATATCTTTTTCGCCTTCACTGATTAAGGCAGAGTGAAAATCTACGGTTTGTAAATACGACTTGTTAGATGTCAAACCTTCCATAAGTACGGCAGCAGCGCCATCAGCAAAAAGCATACTGGAAAGTAAATTATCGCTGCTGCTGCAATTTCTAAAATGCAAGGAGCAAAGCTCAACAGCAACAATTAATACCTTACTTTCCGGATAGGATTTACAGATGTAATGAGCCTGTTTGAGAGCGTGAAATGCGGCGTAGCACCCCATAAAGTTTACAGCGCTGCGTTGTACAGTTTGCGATAAACCTAAACTTTTGCAAAGACTGATTTCTAAACCCGGGGCAATAAGTCCCGTACAGCTCACCGCAATGATATGGGTGATTTCCTTTGATGAAACCTTGTTCGTGATTTTTTCCGCAGCTTGATGCGCCAAATCTGCCGCTAGGGGTAGGAAGTGTTGCATTCGCTCCCCCGTGGAAGGCATGCTATAATCGGGGTGATTGTACAAAACCGACTCATTGATGCTCTTTCCAAAATCGGGTATAGCGCAGTACTTTTTGTCTATTCCTGAGGCTTTGGCCAAAAATCGCAGTTTTCTTAGCGTTTCTTCATTGCCGAAAAAAGGAGCTGCCCAATCAGCAAAGGATTCAGGTGAAATAGAGTTTGCAGGAACGGCAGTTTCAATGCCCGTGATATACGTCATACGATAGCGGTGTATGCTATAATCAACACCAAGGCAAAGAAGGTGTTCATGGATAAGGTTGAAATGAGGTTCATTTTCATGGTTGAGGAAAAATCCGCCTCATTAGGATCCTTCCAAATGCGTTTTTGCCACTTTAAAAAGTAAATAATGGTGGGGCCACCGGAAATCAGATACAACCCAATAATTATGTAGTTCGGGAAGTATAACCACATCAGTAAGCCTGAAAAAATGCCAAAACCAATCATCGACCAAATGATGGTTCCCCGAATTCCGAGGAGCATACTGAGGGTAAGCACACCATCCTCTCGGTCTTGCTTGTGCTGGTAAATTTGGGTAATGGGATAACCGGCAGCCATGAGAATGGTAGCGGTTATTGCGCCGAGAAGCATTTTTTCATGGGTGAAAAATTCATGCAAACCAATGCCTTCCGCAGCCATGAAGGTTGCCATGAAAATCACGCCTCCCTGAAAAATGCTCACTATCAAAAATCCGATGATTGGGTATTTCTTTAGTCGGATTTTTCGATAACTGTAGGCGCGTGAGGCCAGCATGTATAATAAGATCAAGACAAATAACTTTGGTGAAATCAACCAAGCCATGCCAAGACCGAGTGCATCCATGATAATGGTTACCGGACGAAGTAGTGCCGGAGGCGGAGGCGGCTTTTCGAGTCCTCCAATGCTTTCGGTATCTTGGTCTTGCAAGCCATTAAAGCCATTGCTAGAGGGATAAATTAATACATGCAGAAGGATGAATAAGAGCGCAAGGTTTTCAATTTTTGGAGTATCTACAAATCCCAATGCAAATAAAAACACCGGTAACAGGAAGAACGAAAACGGAAAGCGTAAGTGCTTGATGGTGTTTTTTAGTGCAGACATACTCCAATATGAATTATCACTTCCCTCCATCAGCTTTTATCACCGGAGTAAGTCCGTTTTCAGAACACAATACCACCAGCAAATTACTTATCAACGATGCCTTTTGGTCGCCATTGAGGTCAATTTTTCCATCCATTTCCTTAATGGCCATTTCTACAATGCCAACCGATCCTTCCACAATTTTTCTTCGTGCGCCAATAATGGCTTGAGCCTGTTGTCTTTGTAGCATAATAGCCGCAATTTCCGGGGCGTAAGACAAATTGGAAATGCGGGCCTCCAAAACCTCAATCCCCACCATCGCCAAGCGCTCGCGAATTTCTTTTTCTAAATGCTGATTGATCTCATCCACGCCGGAACGAAGCGTCAATTGCCCTCCTTCTTCATTCAAATCGTCGTACGGATAAGTGTGAGCAATTCCGCGCAAGGCAGCCTCGGCCTGAATCTTAACAAAGTTTCGGTACGAATCCTCTCGGTTCTCTTTCTTCAAACCCGACTTGGCGTCGTACTCCTTGGCGGCCTCAATATCGAAGGTGGCCTTATACGTGTCAACGACCTTCCATACCACAACCGCACTGATTAATATGGGATTGCCCTGCTCGTCGTTTACTTTGATGACTTCGGTTTCTAAGTTTCGCACGCGTAAGGAAACGGTCTTTTTTACGTAAAATGGATTGAGCCAGAAAAAGCCGTCCTGCTTTACCGTACCTTTATATTTTCCAAAGAATATCAAAACTCTGGTGTGATTGGGGGTGATTACGAATAAGCCAATTAACCATATTAGTCCGGTGATGGAGGCTAAAATGGTAACAGGAATAAGCACGGACTCCGATACAAAAATCATCGTAAACGGCGAAAGCAAGAGGAGTATTCCAATGAATAGGTGAATAAATCCGTTGCGTGATAGTTTGATTTCTTTTTCCATTTTTTTAAAATTTGAAGTTAGATTGAAAAACCCCATTCGGCTATGCCCAAAAACAGCATTGCGGCCAAACTCAGCCACAAAACCAATTTGCCCGCCCAGCGAAACCATGACTTGAAAGGTATGCCGGCCAAACTCAACACGCCCATGGTAACCCCCGAAGTGGGTATGATGAGGTTGAAAATTCCGTCGCCAAATTGGTAAGCCAAAACCGCTGTTTGCCTGGAAATACCCAATAAATCACTCAAAGGCGCCATCACCGGCATGGTAAGCGCCGCCTGACCCGAACCGGATGGCACAAAGAAGTTGATTACTCCCTGTAAAACAAACATGCTCTGTACCGCCATCCATTTTGGCATATCCCCGGTCAACCCGCTCAAGGCGTACAAAATGCTGTCGATGATATACCCCTCTTCGGCTACCACCATCACCGCCCGCGCCAATCCAATAATGAGCGCGGCGTGTAACATGTCTTTCGCCCCCTCGGTAAAACCCTCGGTAACATCGGAAATGCTGAGTCGCTTTATGAGTCCGGCAAGTAAGCCAAAAATTACAAACAAGGCAGCAATTTCGGAAATATACCAATCGAGTTTGGCCACGCCGTACATGAGTACTGCTAAGCTTAAAACAAACAATACGAGAATCAATTTCCGTGCAGTGGAAAACTCCGGACTCGAAACCTGCTCGCCTGATTCTTTGGGGAAAGCTAGGGCCAGACTGGGATTGCGTTCGATTTTGCGCACGTATAGCAGGGTGAATGCAACGGCTATGGCGGTAAACACCACCCAAATTATCATGCGGTAACCCGCCCCGGAAAAGGGCGTTACCTCGGCAATGCCTTGGGCTATCCCCACGGTAAACGGATTGAAGGCCGCTCCCGCAAAGCCCGCTCCTGCCCCGATGAAGGGAATGGCCACCGCAACCATGGGGTCGAGTTTGAGCTGACGAGCCAAGGGAATGGTTATGAGGATGAACACCAAAACTTCCTCAGCCATACCAAAGGTATTTCCCGCCAAAGAGAAAAATATCATCAAAAGGGCGATGAGCTGATAGCGTAAGCGCGGACGACGAAAGGCCAGTTGAACCACTTGGTGAAGACCGCTTTCCAATGCCCCCGTGCGGTGCAAAATCCCGAAAGCACCGCCAATGAGAAAAACGAAGGCGATTACGTTACCCGCCTGCACGAAGCCATCAACCAAGGAGCTGAACATACGGAAAGGCGATACTGCGTGCTGCTCGAGCGTTTGAAAAACTTCGGGATTGAGTACGCTTTTGCCATCTATTTCAATCCGCTCGTATTCACCCGCCGGAATGATGTAGGTGAGTAGGGTGATGAATATCAATACCAAAAACACCAAAAAGAGTGCGTCAACCGGTTTGCGCATGGACTTAAGGTTTTAGGTGCATTTCCAGCCAACGGTCTTGCTCCCAAAGCATGTGCATGATGCTTTCTCGCGCGGCGTAGCCATGACTTTCCAGAGGCAACATCACCAGACGCACCGGTGCCCCCAAACCTTTTAGGGCGTTGAAATAGCGTTCACTTTGCATTGGATACGTACCTGCATTATTATCGGCCTCGCCGTGAATGAGCAGTAACGGGGTTTTCATTTTATGCGCGGTAGAAAAGGGCGACATGGTGTGGTACACCTCCGGGGCCTCCCAATAATTGCGCTGCTCCGATTGAAATCCAAATGGCGTAAGTGTGCGATTATACGCGCCACTGCGGGCAATGCCGGCGGCAAATAAGTCGGAGTGGGTGAGGAGGTTGGCCGTCATAAAGGCGCCGTAGGAATGACCGCCTACCGCCACGCGCTTGCGATCAATACACCCCATAGCCGCTACATAGTCGATGGCGGCCTTGGCATTTCCTACCAATTGCTCCACAAAACTGTCGTTGGGTTCTTCGTCGTCCTCACCAATAATGGGGAAAGCGGTATTGTCTAAAACGGCATATCCACGCGTTACCCAGTAAATGGGGGAGCCGTAGTATGGATAGGAAAACTGGTTGTCCTGACTGGTTTTCCGCGAGGCACTGGCGCGGTCTTTATACTCACGTGGATAAGCCCACATAATCATGGGGAGTTTTCCATCGCGCAGACTGTCGTAGCCTGCGGGCAAATACAAGGTAGTGGTCAGCGGCAATCCATCTTCCCGTTCATAACTCAATACGCGCTTTTCCACATTTTTGAAAGCTTCAAAGGGATTTTCAAATTGGGTGAGCTGACTGAGCTCGTTGGTTTTTATATTCCGTAGATAATAATTCGGGAAAATATTGCTGCTTTCGCGACGCACAAGGATTTCGCCTTCTTCGAGATTGGTGAAGCGCACAAGGGATTCCAACATCGAATCATCGCTTACTTGAAACCAGCGAACGGTATTTCCTTGGGAAAAAACGTAGCGATCCACGAAAGGTCTTTTGCCTTCTTCCGATAATCCTTCCCCAATAAGATAAAGGGTATCGGCATTGATTTTCATCACGGAAAGTCCGAAGTCATTGCGCGTAGTAACGAAATTCCCCGGATCGGTGTAGGGGTCTTGATAATTGCGTTCTACGTGTAAACGCGGTTCTTTATTCAGCTCTTTCGGATTGAAAAATGAGCTGCGGGTAGTGCGGGTGTTCCACCAGTATTCGTTGACCATCGCAAGGGTGTCATTTCCCCAACTGATGCTGCTGTAGCGCAAAGTGGTGCGGAAGAGTACCAAGGGCTTGTCGGCAAAAGGAGCCCGACTCTGCATGATGGCGTCGCGGTAATCGACTTCGTTTTTTGGGTCGCCTTCGTCCAAAGCTTCAACCCATACCAAGGTGGCAGGCTGATCGTTTCGCCATTGGAAAGAACGCTTTTCCGTGGTGGTGGCCATAAATCCTTTGGGGAGGGTTTCTTGCAGACTGCCTTTCTGGGCTACGTAAACCTCCTTGGCGTTTTGGTTATAAACGATATGATTGGTGGGGAAGCGGGAAAAGGGAACGATGTAGGAAAATGGCCGTTGTATGGTCGAAATCAAAACGTATTCGCCATTGGGTGAATAGGAAATCGAGCGATACATATCGGCTTCGCGCCAGAGTTTCATTTTGCCTTTGAGGGGAACATCCCAAATTTCCGCAGTGGCTAAGACCTCAAAGTTGTGTTCGTCGTCGGGATTTTTCAATAGATCTTGGTAGGTGCGATTTTGGGCTTCGTTTCCGGCGGTGTTTTCGGAGATCACGGGGCCGGTAGGAACGCGGTCTTCGGTGTTAATGAGCGTTCCACGTTTGGCGGGTAATCGGGTCACTAATAGTCCGGAGCTATTGCGTTTCCACGTGGCCGGATTGCCCATATTGGCATTGAGGTCGTCGGGGGTAAGACGGCGAACCTTGGCCGATTTAATATCCAGTAGCCACAGTCCTACGCCCTTATCCGTAGTGATGGTAAAACTCACAAACTCCTGATTGGGCGACCATTGAATATGTGCAATTCGTGGGTTTTCGGGCAGACCGTTCACAGGGATGGTTTTCCCAGAGGACGGCTCAAAGATGGCGATATTTTTCTGGAAACTTATTCTACTCGAAATGTTGGTTTTGGGGTTAATGCGCAGTCCACCCAGACGCATTTCTTTTTCGTTTAGTTCCGCGATGGACTTATAGCCGCTGCGATAGAGTAGGATGCCCGCCTTAGCGTCGTCGTTTAGACTCAGAACCGGAGGGATTTCGGCATCTGCCAGTTCGGCAATGGGAGAGGGGGGCGTTTGGTATGTTTGGGCAATACTGCATGTTGCCCAAGCGATTAAGGCACTTAAAAATAGATTTGTTCTCATCGAAAGTTGTTTGAGCAAATCTACAATATAAGTTTGTATGGTGGGAGGTCGGGTTTGATTATACGTATAAATGTTTTATTTTTGCCGTATAAATCTATAGAGTCATGGAAGATGCGAAAATCACTTTATCGTTTAATCGGGATATTATTGCTAGGGCTAAGGAGTTAGCTAAAGAGCAAAACATCAGTTTATCACGGATGATTGAATATTTATTGGATAAGGCCATTGCATCGAAAGATCAATCGCTAGAGAAGTTGCCCATTTCTGATTGGGTGCATCAATTGGCGGAAGGTCCCGCAGAGTATCACACCAAAGCGCGCAGTCGGAAGTCCATGAAAGATGAATTTATGCGATCAAAAAAATGAATATCTTTATCGATGCCAATGTGTTGGTTGCCGTCATCAATAAAGAACTGCCGTTATTTACGTATGCGGCTCCTATTTTGAGTATGCAAGATAAACGGGGAATACGCATCTATACTTCGCCGGTTTGTCTTGCCATTGCATTTTACTTTGCCGAAAAGAAACACGGTTCAGCCACGGCAAAAGCCAAATTATCAATCCTTATCGAGCATATCAATATTTCCATAGTTACCGAAAATACGGTTCGCTCAGCAGTACAAAACCCGCAAGTTCTCGATCTGGAGGATGGTATTCAATACTATTCAGCTTTAGAAGCAAAATGCAACCTAATCGTTACTGAGGATGTAGGTGATTATTACTTTGCAAGTATTGATGTGATGGATTGTCGAGGGTTTTTGGCAAGTGTTAATAGGCTTCTTTAAAATGCAACCTTTTGAGAACTTAAATTTCTTTAGGGGTTTTTGGGAATGAATATGGTTATCATTTTTTTTGCTTGTTACAAGATTTTTTTTTAATTTTACCTGATTGATGGATTGAGATATTTCTACCTAAATCCTAATTCTAAACCAGTCATGAACTTTAGGCATCTCATAGTATTTTGCCTTTTTACCATATCAAATGTTTGGGGTCAGAACTTGTTTTTTGACCCCACATTTGATTCGGTGCAATATTCCCCAGGGGGCTTTAGGCCATTGGGTACATGCCCTCCCGCAAACTGCTACGGATATGCAGGATACGGATGGGAAAAGTGGGGTAGAAATCAAGGTTTTTATCATGAATGCAATAAAAATGTATCAAATACACATCATCCCAACATCGATCCTTTTTTTGCTCCGGGAAATGGAGTTATGCCCATGCCGAAACGAGGAAAAGGTTACACATGTGTTATTCTATTTAGAAATCCTTTCAATCCTGCATTTCCTAATTTTTCAGGAAGGAGAATATCACAACATCCATCTTTTAATGGGTTAGATTCCGGCGAAACGTATATTCTTGAATTTTATTATCGAAATCATCCCGTAGCGGGATTCCATAACCGTCATATTTCTGTTTTTTTTTCGGAGGATTCCGCTGCTCCAAGGATTCATAGCACCAAGTATTTAGACATACTCTTGGATTCGTTTCCGCCAAATGATCGATGGACGCATCTGAAAGTAAGTTTTACCGCGCAGGGAAACGAAAACTATATTCATATCAATAATTCCGAGGGAGATGTTGCTTATACTGCACCTGTTCAAAATCCCATGAACGTAAATTCTCTTCCGCCTAATTATCATTTAACGCATGCTAATATATTAACTAAAGCCGTTTGGCTCATCGATGATATGCATCTTTACAAAGCTTCTGACACCCTTTTTACTGTTGATATTGGTAAGGATACTATCTTGTGTATGGAGGACACACTAATCTTAACAGCTTCTCCTGTGGGCTTTAAGCTGGAAGATACCATTACTACGTGGAAATGGAACACCGGGCAAACTTCAGAGAGCATTCGCGTAACGCAACCGGGTATTTACTCAGTAGAAGTTACCATAAATCAAACGTATAAAGCTCACGACACCATTGTGGTAGATTTTGAGCCTTTCCCAATATGGAAAGCACCGTTTGGTAGTGAACTCGTTTTTTGTAAAGAAGAAAGCCAAAGTAGTATAGAAGTTATTGGCCCTGAACTTTCTCATGGTGGAACATACCAATGGAGCACCGGAAGTACAAGTCAATCGGAATACATTTATGAGGAGGGTAAAGCACATTTGCGCGTCATTACCCCTTGCTATGATCAAACTAGAGAATTTGAAATTGTGCAGCGATTCTGTCTGGATATTGAGCCATACATTCCCTCTGCATTTACTCCATTTGGTCAAAATCCCCTTTGGATTATTGGTGGAATTGAAGCTAATACAAAGCTAAGTGTAGAGGTATTTAATCGTTGGGGGCAGCGTATTTTTCACAGTGAAGATTATTTCAACAACTGGTGGGACGGAACAATCAATGGAAACGTAGTGCCTTCTGGGGTTTATTCGTATAGGATAGTTGCGTATTATGAAGGTCGCGATCCGGTGTTTAAATCTGGCACTGTTACCATTGTGAGGTGAGTAGAGTAGGTAGATGGTTCAAGGCTGAAGCTTCGGAAGGCATTACACCAAAGCGCAGTCGGAAGTCCATGAAAGATGAATTTATGCAATCAAAAAATGATGCCTAATATTCACCAATCTCCTCCACACTTTGAGGCCGCTGTAAAATAATACCATCTTCTGAAACAACAATGATATCCGGGGTGGCGTAAATCATAAAGGTATTTGCTAAATCATTGTCAACAACTAAAGTCCAATTCTCGGGGATTTCGGGAAGCAGTTGGCGGGTTGCTGATTCGTCTTCAGTGGAAACGGCAATTACGTGCGCGTTTTTCATCCTTTGGGTATGGTGAAGCCACTGGGGTAAACTCTCGCGACAGTGTGGACAATGCGGACTGAAAAAGATGAAAATGTTGGTTTTTGCCGGAAGTTTTCCCTCGGGTAAAAAGCGCATATCGAATTCGGGAATGCTTTTGCCCGGCTGAAAACGCCGTATGCGATCGAGGCGCTCTTGTAAGTCGGCACGGCCATCGGTACAACCTTCTTCGGGAAGGTAGTTTTCCTCAAGGTAAAGCACGAGATTCGACAATCCCATTCCTTCAAAGCCTTCTACCAGAAAAGCTACCATGTTTTCCCGGAGGGGTAGGTTGTTCATAATGGGCTGGAAAGATAAGTCGGTGAAGCGTTTGGCAACTTCTTCGGCTTCTTGCGGCGATTGGGGAATATCCACAAAAAAGTTGAAATAGTCTCTAATTTTTTGCGGGATAAAATTCCAATGTAGCAAAATGGGATGGTCAAACTCCGCTCCCTGCCAGTAGTTTTCGATGTTTTGCTCATGCTGAGGATGTGGAGGTTCCAGTCGTTGCAGGGCTTTAGCAAACTCGGCAAAATCTGTTTTTCCTACGCTGCGGAAAAAGCGACCGTAGGCAGCGCTCAACTCTCCACGCGTGTTTTGCCACATTTTCAGCGTTTGCTTACGGTATTTTTTCTCTGAAGAAAATACATCCAATACTTCGTCAAGGGTGGCTAATTTATTTCGAAGATTTTCGGTTTCCCGTATGAGTTGGTTAAAGGCACGGGACTTTTTGCCTTTACTAAAACGCACCAATTGTTCATCCGTCCAATCAAAAGCGACACTGTCTTCAACGGCGATATCCAGAAAAAACTCACTTTCGGCGTTTCCCCAAGCAATGCGCATCATACCTTCTCGGTATTCCGGGGTGTATAACAAAGAAAATCGCCCTTGGTTGTCGGTACGCACCGAGTCAACCAAAGGCGACTGATAGCCGTAATAGCTTTTTAATAACACGACCTGATTTGGGTAGTCCTTAATTTTTCCGCTGATGAATGATTGTTGAGCAGTGGCTTGTATTTGACAACATGCAGCTATCAGGGAAAGAATTAAATATCTGGTCATGGTTTTTTTGGCAAAATTACAATCTACGAACGCAACGGATGCGGTTGGAGTTGCTTTTTGAACTTGCTCCACTTACGCCCGAAGGAAAGGTTCGCATTTTAGCGTTAGATCCTAACGGTGGAGCAAACTCTGATGAAGACCAATAGCCTCCATTCTCAAATCCTCCAATGGTTGCAGCTTCATCTCGCAAGCATTGTAGTTCGTCAAAGGCGGGTAAATACCAATCGGAAAAACCAAAAGCATTGAGGTTGGCACAAATTGCCGCTGCAGTGGTATTCGGATTAGGGCAGTTGGTCATAATGAGATTGGTGTTCAGTAGTCCGTCAACATCAGAAGTGGATTGAGCTGTTCCATTGCCCGGGCAGCCCCATGCCGTTGGGCCTGCATTATCGGTAGGGTGTACAAACAGTGTGTTGCTTAAACAAGAAATAGATGGCAAAGGAGGCCCTGAGGCAACACCGAGATTCACAATCACCGTATCAACACTTGGAGGACAAGGTGGATTGGAAATAGTCCATGCAAGAATGTAGGTTTCATTAGGGTCGCCAGTGAATACCGAATTAGGGTCATTTACATTGCTAAACACACCATTTGAGCCACTACCAGTAAGGATGCTCCATGTACCTGTTCCCACGGTGGGGGTATTTGCGTCTAAGGTTGTGGTGTTCGAGGTGTCGGTTATGTCAGCGCCTGCGTCAGCAATGGATGGTGCTTGAGAAACATCTACAAAAATTGTATCCGAAAAATACGGATCGCAATTGTCACCAGTAATTCGAGCTACAAAAAAGGTAGGACTTGTGGGGCTTACCATCAAGCTTGTGAGGGTATCGCCGGTTCTGTCCGTAAAATTGATGCTATCGGGCGAACTCATCCACTGAACGCTTTCGTTTTGAATGAATGCAGGTAAATCAATATTGATGGAATCGTTTTCGCAAACGGCATCTTGAACAATTTGCGCTTGAACCGAAAGAGAGCCAATTAGTCCAAGACTGCTAAGGGTAAATATTTTTGAAAGTTGCATGGGAAGTGAGTTTTTTATTTTTGTGACCAAAACTTATTGAATAACGACTTTAAGCGAAACTTGACGGTTTCCTTGTTGAATTTTCAACATGTAAGGACCGGCAGGCAAGTTTCCTACATTTAGGCTTAACCTGTCTGTGGTGCCGGGGTCGGTTTTAGTCAATACCGTTTGTCCTAAAACATTACTCAAGGTCAACTGAAAGCTTCCCTTTAGTGGATGCTCGATGGTTAATTGGTCGGTAGCCGGATTAGGGTACATTTTGAACATCGCGGGGGTGAAACTTTCCGTGCTAAACATTACATCAACAAAAACACTGTCTTTAGTAACACAATTATTCGCGTCGGTAACGGTGAGTGTGAAGACGGTGGGTTGCGTAACGTTTACCGGCGGATTCAACACTGTGGGGTCGGGCATATTCAGCGCAGGACTCCAGAGGTAGGAAAGTGGGGCAGTACCTCCGG
Organism: Schleiferiaceae bacterium; assembly: GCA_051859825.1. Classification (GTDB taxonomy): domain Bacteria; phylum Bacteroidota; class Bacteroidia; order Flavobacteriales; family Schleiferiaceae; genus CSBr16-58. Next base: position 44,423 of record JBHYFA010000004.1, on the reverse strand, counting down.
TTGCTGAACCTTGCAATACAACGAGTGAACTTGCAAATACCATTGTGTCGTTACCGGCATCAACGCTGGCTAATGGTGGCTGATTTACATTCAAGGTAACGGAGCTTTGGGCCATGAGGCTTCCGAAACCGAGAAATAAGGCTAGGGGTAAAAATAAGTGTTTTCGCATAAGATTGATTTTTAGTAAATAATGAATTGCAAATATCTTTAATAACAAAGGAGCATACCCTTAATGTTCTTTAAAAAAGTATCTTTGATTTTTGAGTGCCAACGAACAAATAAGAACAAAATCTGTCATTCAGTAAAAGAATAAACCATGAACACAAAGAAAGTAGCCCTCATCACCGGCGGTACCAAAGGTATTGGGTTTGGTATTGCCAAGTATTTAGTAGAAAATAATTATAAGGTATGCGTTACCGGCAGATCGCTAGAGGCCGCTTACCTTGCCGCACGAAAGCTCAATGGGATAACCAGCGATTCAGCCATTGGTGTACAGGCTGATGTGAGAAAACTGAGTTCGCAGGAAAGTGCGGTGGCAGAATGCATTCAGATATTTGGCAAGCTCGACTTATTTGTGGCCAATGCCGGATTGGGATATTTTGCTTCTATCGAAGACATGGAGGTGGAGAAATGGCACGAGGTGATTGACACCAACGTTACCGGAGTGTTTTATAGTGCCAAAGCCGCTTGGAAGGCTCTGCAGGAAACCAAAGGCTATTTCATCAGTATTGCCAGTTTGGCGGGTACTAATTTCTTCGCCAAAGGTTCGGCTTACAATGCCTCCAAGTTTGCCGTGGTGGGATTCACCCAAAGCATCATGCTCGACTTGCGCAAGTACGGTATTCGCGTTACCACCATTATGCCCGGCTCGGTGACTTCCCATTTCAACAATCATACACCTGATGCCGAAGCGGATGCTTGGAAAATTCAACCCGAAGATATCGGACAAGTGGTTCTCAATTTAATGGATTTGCACCCCAGGGCGCTTCCATCGAAGATTGAGATTAGACCTACGATGCCGCCGTCGGCCAGCTAATTTTCGTCAACTTATCTCAAAAAATATTTAGTAGATATGATTTACTAGCATCCAGTAACCCTTTTGTTGTTAATTCTGTTTTTGAGAAATAAGTGACATGCTCTTAATTTTCAATCCATTCCAAAGCCATTTATCAGAAAGAACAAAGCCTTGTTAGTTACTAACTAACAAGGCTTTCAATATTATTTGTGCCCAGGACAGGATTTGAACCTGCACGACCGTAGGTCACCACCCCCTCAAGATGGCGTGTCTACCAATTTCACCACCTGGGCAAAAAAAAGAGGGATAAAACCCTCTTTTAGTGACTCGACTGGGGCTCGAACCCAGGACCCTAACATTAAAAGTGTTATGCTCTACCAGCTGAGCTATCGAGTCGTTTATTCGTTATCTCTAACGGGGTGCAAATATACAGTGAATTTATTTTTTCGCAACAGGATTTTTACTTTTTTTCATAGAAATTTATTTATGTTGATTTTTAGTGGGTTATACCGTTCTTTTCCCCGTAAACATTGGTGATTCAGTAATTTGTTAGAGCCTAATTTCTCCTCTTGAAATGCACTTTTTTTCTTGAGTTTGTATTTTGCGTGAAGTAAAGTTTCTTTTTCCTGTTTTGTGCAATAGCGGGGGGGAGTTTTTCAGAAGAATATTACTCGAAGTATTGTGTTATCCTTTGATTAATAAATACCAATTTCTCAATAACTATTTGGTAACATATTAAAATTGAAATATTTCTACTATTATCTTGTCGATGAAATATTCGTTTAATTTCGTGTTATCCCAAAATGAACACAATGCTTCTGATTCGCTTATTTTGTGTTTTTGCTTACAAAAAACATACTCTTTGATTTTTAAAATTTCCTATTATTAATTTCATATTCTATGATTTGCATTATTATATAGCGAATAAATCTAGTATTTTTTTATTCATTTTCAGTTAATCATGAGGTAACCTATTTGCTGAAATTATCAGGATAGTTTTGAGGCGTTGATAGGGAAATTTTATTCTCTAACAATTATGAAACATTGACAACATTCAGATTAATTTAAAATTTCAGCAATGAAAACAGCCATTTTTCTTTTTTCTACCGCCATTTTGCTTATAGCACCAGCGGTACTTTTCGCTCAACCTTCTCCCCCTCCCGGAGGCCCCGTGCCTTTAGATGGAGGTATAGGTATTCTACTCGCTGCCGGAGCGGCATACGGAGTTAAGAAGTATAAGGAATCTAAATACGATTGAAATGAAAAAATTTACACATATTAAAAATCAGTTTCATAAAACTGTATTACCACTGTTCTTTTTAACAATTGGATTTTTTACACAAGGACAAATTGTTGATATTACTCAATGGACATTTGAGGAATCACCATTATTAATATCTGATGCTACACCTGGGCCAACTACGGGATCCGGTTCAGCTTCAGTAGTGGGGAGTATGGGTAGCCCTGCACGAGGCACAGGTTCAAATACTGATTGTTCTCAAGCGTCTGGTACCGGTGCATGGCAGATTGGTGATGCAAATCCCGGAACAGTTAATGAATCGAGTGGTGTTCAGTTTATGGTTTCTACCGTTGGATTTGAAAATATTATTTTTGAATACGATCATAGATTCTCAGGTGCTGCAACAAGAACTGCAAGAATTCAATACACCCTAGATGGTTCAAATTGGCTTAATTTTGATGTTACTGCTAGTAACTACTCAAATAGTTGTAATAATAGAGGAGCCATTGATTTAGGACGAATTGATGTTACCGACCCAATTGGTGGTGGTGGAGGAAATTCTTGGAGTAGAAGAACCATTGATTTTTCATCGGTAACAGGTGCAAACGACAATTCAAATTTTGGTGTTAGAATTGTTGCGGCACACTATCAAACAACAGGAGAGTTTAGACAATCTAGTGATGCTTCTAGTGATAATGTTTCCGGAACGTGGCGTTTTGATAATGTAACTTTTTCAGGAGAGGTAATCCCTGGAGTTCCTGCACTTATTGCTAGCAATTTACTGCTTACAGGTTTTAATTATATCATAAATAACGGCCCCTCTTCAGAGCAATCCTTTGAACTTACAGGAAGCGACCTTGTTGGTTCAGGTAATTTCACCCTTACAGCTCCTTCTGATTATGAGGTTTCTTTAACCAGTGGAAGTGGTTTTGGAACTTCAGTATCTATTCCATTTGCATCAGGGGTTTTAACTTCACAGCCCGTTTCCATTTTTGTTAGACTAAAAAGTGGCCTACCTAATGGAACTTATAATCAAGTTATTACAATTTCATCTGATGGAGGCATTACAAATCCTCCAGAGATCAACGTTGAAGGTTTTGTGAGTGCAACATTATTACCTGATGTATTCGATTTGTCTTCGGGGAATTTTAGTTTTGATCAATGGGATGAAATTAATCCAGCCTTCACCTATCCCGCCAACATGCGCTTTTGGAGAACCAATAGCATTTTGGAAACCCCAACAACTTCCGACCCTGATGGAAATTATGAAGGTGCTTATAGTCTAACCTCTGCATCGAGAATTTCCGGTCAAGATGCCAATGGGGTCTCTTTTGTTGCTACCGGTTCGACCGGAGCGGGAATACCCTTCGGAGCCGTGGTTGGATTAAACACAACCGGCCGGGTGAACATAGAGGTTTCCTGGTTGGCCAGGATGATCTCTCAGGCTACAGGTAGTCCGACACCACGTGAATTTCGACTCAGAATGCAATATCGTGTTGGAGATTCGGGCCCTTGGACGGATGTTCCCGGCCCGGTTGAATACACTTCCGATGGAAAAACCAATAGTTCATCTGAAAGCTTTGGCCCTACAGTTTTACCGGCAGTATGCGAAAATGAGCCTGAAGTTTATGTAAGATGGATTTATTTCCAAGAAGAAGAAAACAGCGGAGGTAACAGACCGGAAATAGGTTTAGACGATATTTCAATAACAAGTGATGCGTTTGTCGCACCTACAACTTACTATTACCGAGGTACTGGAGCCATTAATTCCACTTCAAACTGGACAACCGAACCCAGCGGAATCGGAGGAACTGAGCCAACTGATTTCTCAACGGTAAATCAAACATTTGAAATACGAAATACTGGTTCTGTTACTTTGAGTGCTCCATGGAATATTACCGGGGGTGGCTCCAAAGTAGTCCTCGGCAACGGCACTGACCCTATCACTTTCACAGTCAGTGCCGATTTCACCGCACCGTTGGTTGATGTTGAAGATCAGGCTACGTATGTTATCTCTAATGAAGTTTTCCCTGATTTTGGTATTATCAATACCGGATCAACGGTTCGCTTTACCGGATCATCGAGTCTTACTTTGAATGTGCCGGCAGCTACCTATGGAACTTTAGAGCTTCACGGTGATGCCACCAAAAATCTCCCCAACGCGGATTTTACCATTGAAGGTGATTTTGAAATGGCCGGTAATATCAATACAAATGCGGATTTCTTTAGGACTATTACCTTTAACGGCGAAACTTTACGCTTGTTAGCTGGTGCAAATATGCAGCCCGGTAATGGTTTTGATAACACAACCCATCGTAATACCAATATTACCTTTAATACTACCACAAATCAGTTTATTAACTGTCAAAATGCTACTGATACGCTAAGAATAGGTCGATTGATATCTGAAAAGTCTTCTGGTAGCCTAACGTTACAAGGTAATGTCTCACTTTACAACCGCTTGATGCTTAATTACACCGGTACCGCAAACTTTTCCGATGGTGGAAATTACATACTTAACGGTGGAAATATCGAGGTTGCCGGTGATGCAGCTCGTTATAACCTCTCAGGAACCATTGAAATGCGTCGCTTAGACGGTGATGCAGGAAATCACAATATCCGTGAAATTGAAGGAAATAATGGAGCTCCTGCGGTTTGTGAATTCAATAACTTGATTTTACGTTCACCAAATGACATTAACTTCAGACCTACTAATTCTAATGTTGCTAATTACACCATCAAAGGTATTTTAACAGTTGAGAACACTGCCGGTGTTATTGATTTAGGTAGAAATAACATTATTACTGTTCAGGGAGATGTAAATGTTCACAGCGGTAAAGACTTACCGGTAAATCGTGGAGGATCTTTGGTAGTAGAGGGTACGTTAATCAATAATGGAACGATTACGCTTATTGCTCAAGGCAAAGATGATTACGCTCGTTTAATTAGTGACGCGTCTTCAGGCTCAGGAACCATTTCTCAACAAATGCGTCTTACTCCTGGAACGAGCTTTAAATGGTACGCTATGGGTGCGCCTACTACCGGAGTAATGGTTCAGTCTATCGGCGGTGGTTTATTCACGAATACCTCTGTGTATTCTTGGCATGCAGTTGACGGCTGGGATGCAGCTCATACTGCCACATTTGAGCGCGGTAAGGGTTTGTTGATTGCCGCCGGTGAAAATAATCCTCATGGGTTTTTCACCGTAACAGCTAACGATGAAAACATAGCCTTTACCGGTGTGAATCCTAATAATTCCTCCGATGTGATTATTACCAACATGGATTTTGGTGCAGCACCTACGGGTGTGACATTTACAACCAGCGAAGAGCAAGGTTGGAATTTATTGGCTAATCCTTACCATGCAGATTTTGATTTGAATAACTTGGTTGCCGATAATACCTCAACCCAAAAGGCATTGTATATACGTACCGAAACTGGTTATCAAGCCTATATTCCTGCAGATAACGATCCAGTTGAAGCACAATTCTTATCTCCTGGAGAAGGATTCTTTGTTCGTGCTGATGCAGCCGGTAGAAACTTTACATTCGATCGTTCAAGAAGAACCACTGGTGGAGGTGATGGTCTTTTACGCCCTACCACCATTCGCGATAGAGTGTTAGTGGAAGCGCGCAGAGATTCTGTTGTTGCAGATGCTACCATCATCAACTTCCGCGATGGTGCTACCACTAATTTTGATGGTATGTACGATGCTCACAAGTTTGAGAATGTAGATAACTACCCGAGCTTTTACACGGAAATTGGCACACATACCTATGCTATCAACTCACTTCCGTTGTTGACTGGTAGTTACAGTCTGCCTGCTGGCTTTAAAACCAGTACTGCCGGTAACTACACCATTTCTTTAGCGAATTTGCAAGATATGAATCCGCTTATTCAAGTTACCTTGGAAGATAAGCGCGAGAATACCTTCACCGATTTACGCATAGAGGATTATACATTTAATCACTTGCCGAATAACGCTGCTGATCGCTTTATTCTGCACTTCGATTACAATGCGGTAAGCGTGCAGAATTTCAACAACATCCAAACACTACGCGCTTGGGTATATCAAAGTGAAGTGTATTTGCATGCTTCTAAAGATCTAGGTTCGGCTAATATTGAAGTGGTTGACCTTACCGGAAAGGTGGTTTACCAAACAAATACTTTCATTAATAAAGGTGAAATGCAAATTGGATTGCCTACGACATTAAGTAAGGGTGTATATATATTAAGGGTTAGTTCTTCTACAGAAAACAAAATAGTGAAGTTTTCATTTTAGTGTTGGTTTAGTTATCTTAGAAAATCCCCGGCTATATGTCGGGGATTTTTTGATTTATAAGCAAATATTATTTGATATCCCTAACTCCAAACAACCCATTAGTATGTAAATTTGCGTTGCACGTAAAAAGCGTTTATTCCTTTGTCTAGAAAAGGAAAATTATTGATCGTTAGCCTAACGATAATTATTGTTGGATTGATTATCCCGCAAAAATTTTCCATGCCGGTAGAAGGTGCTACGCATGCAGATTATAATAAAGAGTCGTTTTGGTATTACCCTTGGGGGAAATCTGTGACGCATAAAGGGGTAGATATTTTTGCTAATGAAGGAAGAGCTGTTTTCTCCTCTACTTCCGGAATAGTTTTGTTTTGTGGGAATTTTAAAATGGGCGGGAATATCGTCATTGTTCTCGGGCCTAAATTGCGACTGCATTATTACGCTCACCTCAGAGAAATTAACACCTCAAATTTTTCTAAAGTAGATAGCAGTAAAATGATAGGTACAGTTGGCTCATCGGGAAATGCAGCGGGTAAAGCCCCACATTTACATTATTCGATTGTTACCCTAATTCCGTATTTGTGGCGAATAGACTCGGACAGACAGGGGTGGAAAAAAATGTTTTATCTTAATCCAATTGATTATCTTGAGAAGACCTAAACTAGTGTCTGAATTCAAAGTCTAAAAGCTTTGTTAAGCTAAAGAAAATAATTTTATTGCATACCAATATTTGGTATATTTGCAAGAAACTATATGGGTATGTCAAAAAACACCTCAATTTTATTAGGGGATTATTTTAATCAATTCATTAACAAGTTGGTGGAGTCTGGTAAGTACGCCTCAGCAAGTGAAGTTGTTCGAGCAGCCTTGCGAATGTTTGAAGAAGAACAAGTTAAAAGGGGAGCACTTGTGGAAGCTTTGACAAAAGGTGAAATATCAGGCTTTATTGATAACTTCGACCGAGAACAATTTTTAAATAGTCTTCATCAAATGAATTTGCCAGATAATGAAGTACAGAATCAGTCGAGAAGCTCAACTTGATCTTGAGAAGATGTGGCTTTATACGTTTAAACATTGGTCTAAAAAGCAGGCTGACCATTACATTAATTTGATCATAGATGCGATTGAATATATTGCTAGTAACCCAGCTGCCGGAGACAATTATGAACACCTACGAAAAGGCTATTTTCGATCGCGTGTAAAATCTCACTTTATTTTTTGCAAAATCAATTCTGCAATTAAAAAAGTTGAAATTATAAGAATATTGCATCAAAGAATGGATTTAGACAATAAACTAACCTAACTATTTTTCACCATAATAAACAAATCATTTACACATGAAATGTCCATGTAGTAGCCTTCATAAGCTCCAATGAAAATTGACAAGGACATTCCATAACTTGTCCCGACATACACGTCGGGATGACCTTTAAAAATCAAATTATTTACATATGAAATAAGCATAAAGGAAATTATTTGCTATACAAACACGAATGAAAATAATTTTCTTTATGCGATTCCATAACTTGTCCCGATACACTTGTCGGGATGACAACTGAAAAAAAATTATGTACATATGAAAAAAATCGCTGTTCTCACTTCAGGAGGAGATTCTCCCGGAATGAATGCCTGTGTTCGAGCCGTAGTTCGAGCGGCCAATCACTTTAAAATCGAAGTAGCTGGAGTGCGCCGTGGCTATCAAGGAATGATTGAAAATGATATTTTCACCCTTTCTCCGAATGACGTAAGCAACATTATCCAACGGGGAGGTACCATTTTGAAAACGGCTCGTAGTAAAGATTTCATGCAGCCTGAGGGTCGCAAGCAAGCTATGGCGAATTTACGCAATGCCGGGGTTGAAGGTCTCGTGGTTATTGGTGGCGATGGGTCTTTTAAAGGTGCGTTGACCCTGCATCAAGAGTTTGGATTGCCCGTAGTAGGAACGCCCGGAACCATTGATAATGATCTCTACGGCACGGAGGCAACCATTGGGTACGATACCGCAATTAATACCGTTGTGCAGGCTGTTGATAAAATCAGAGACACTGCCAATTCGCATAATCGCCTGTTCTTCGTGGAAGTAATGGGACGCGATGCCGGATTTATTGCTTTGCGTTCGGGAATTGCCTGTGGGGCGGAGGAGGTGCTCGTTCCAGAAACGGCAACCTATACCGAAGCTCTTATGCAAAAGCTGGAAAAAGGTTGGGATAGAGAAAAAACCAGCGCCATTATTATTGTGGCCGAAGGTGATGATAGTGGAGGAGCTGAATCACTAGCAAAACTGGTGAAAGAACGCTTTCCGCACTTCGATACCCGTGTGAGTATTCTAGGACACATGCAACGTGGTGGATCCCCAACCGCCTACGATCGAGTGCTGGCTAGTGAGCTTGGTGCGGGAGCAGTAAAAGCCCTGATGGAAGGGAAAACCAACATTATGATTGGTAGAATGCACGGAAAAGTTGTGGAAGTACCCTTCGAAAAATCGGTCAAACACCACCGTGATATCAATCGTAATCTTTTAGATTTGGTTCATTGGCTTTCGGAATAGTATTTGTAAAGATTTTTCGTCTTTTAAACTAATGTTTTGTTTAACCCTAAAAATATTTAACCATGAAAAACATTATCACCACCCTGATCACCGCTTTTTCGTTTTCTACTTTTGCTCAATCTCCTTATGATACCTTTTTGGTGTATCCCAACTGTCAGGATGAAGAGAATCTTATGAATTGCTTCATGGAAAAAGTTAATGACTTGATTGATTCCGAGTTTAGTTATTCTGAAGACGGAGAATTTGTAGATGTTTATGTAAGCACCCGTTTGACATTTAATGTTAATGGTGACATTAGTGAAATTAAATTCATGAATGAAACTCCCGAAGCTCTTCAAGATGAAGTGCGTCGGGTTTTTGCATTATTAGAAAAAGTTCAGCCGGCCTTGAAAGATGGTGAACCTGTTGAAGCGAATGTTTTCATTCCCATTTATTCATCAAAGGATGGTGAAGGTCAGCCTTTAAATTTTGCTACAGTAGAGAAAAAACCCGTATTCAAAGGTTGTGAGGATTTTGAATCTGAAGAAGAGCGTGCAACTTGTTTTCAAACAAAAATGGCGCAGCATATAGGCGCTAATTTCAAATTTCCTGAATCTGCCAGTAAGGAAGAAGCCCAAGGTGTAATCGTTGTCAACTTTATTATTGAAAGAGACGGCTCGGTTAGCTCTGTACGCGTTCTTCGTTCTGTTCATCCTGATTTAGATGCTGAGGCAATTCGAGTTATTTCACTGCTTTCAGATTTTGAACCAGCTATGCAACGCGGAGAACCGGTACGCATGAGCTTCAATATGCCTATCAACGCTAAAGTAAGTGGAGCAAAACCAAATCCGCAATCAGGTCGTAAGTTTCAGAAAAATTAGATTTGTTTGTTGGTTATTCCCCCTGTTTTTTGGGAAAATTTCATAACGATAGAGTGCTTCCTTCCCCGTAAAAACGCTTATCTTTGCGGCCAAAATAGCTGTTTTTATGTTTGATAATCTATCGGGAAAATTAGAAAATGCCCTGCACGTTCTTAAAGGGCACGGACAAATTACGGAGGTAAACGTTGCGGAAACCATGAAGGAAGTGCGTCGCGCGCTGCTCGATGCCGACGTGAGTTTCAAAATCGCTAAGGATTTTACCAATACCGTTCGCGATAAAGCCCTCGGGCAAAAAGTTCTTACCGCCCTCAAACCCGGCCAAGTTCTCGTAAAAGTCATGCGTGACGAAATGGCCGAGCTCATGGGCGGAACAGCTGAAGACATTAATCTCGACGGCAAACCCGCAGTTATTCTCATTGCGGGTTTGCAAGGTTCGGGTAAAACTACCTTTACGGCTAAACTTGCCAATTACTTACAGAAAAAGAAAAACCGCAAAGTATTGCTTACCGCCGGCGACGTGTATCGTCCTGCGGCGATTCAGCAGTTGAAAGTCTTGGGCGAACAAATCGGTGCTGAGGTATTTACCGATGAGGGAAATATGAATCCCGTGGATATCGCCGAAAAAGCAGTAAAGCACGCCAAAGCCAACGGTTTTAATACAGTAATTGTCGATACCGCCGGTCGCTTGTCGGTTGACAAACAAATGATGGACGAAATAGCCGCGGTTCACAAGTCCATCGCTCCTTCGGAAACCCTTTTCGTTGTGGACTCCATGACCGGACAGGATGCGGTGAATACGGCCAAAGCCTTCAACGATTTACTTAATTTCGATGGGGTAGTGCTCACCAAACTCGATGGAGACACCCGAGGTGGTGCGGCTTTGACCATTCGCGCAACCGTGAAAAAGCCCATCAAATTTGTGGGTACGGGCGAGAAAATGGAAGCACTCGACGTGTTCTATCCAGACCGTATGGCCGACCGTATTTTGGGCATGGGCGATGTGGTTTCGTTGGTAGAACGAGCGCAAGAACAATTCGATGAAAAGGAAGCCCGCAAGCTTTCTAAGAAATTTGCCACCAATACCTTCAACTACGAAGACTTCTACGGGCAAATTCAGCAAATCAAGAAAATGGGTAGCATGAAAGACCTTCTCGGTATGATGCCGGGTATGGGTAAAATGATGAAGGACGTGGATATTGATGACGATGCTTTTAAAGGTATTGAGTCCATCATTCAGAGTATGACCATTGAAGAGCGCCTCAATCCAAAAGTGATGAACGGTAGCCGAAAAGCACGTATTGCCAGAGGTTGCGGTCGCGACATTTCGGAAGTAAATAAACTGGTAAAGCAGTTTGAGGATATGAGTAAGATGATGAAGAAACTTCAGGGTGGAAAAATGAAAAACCTCGCTTCTATGATGGGAGGCGGAATGCCCAAAATGCCTTTTAGCAGATAAAAACGTTTTGTATGATTATTTTAGACGGAAAGAAAACCTCACAAGATCTTCGCAACGAAATAGCCGAAGAGGTAACTAAAATTACCGCTAAGGGTTTTCGTCCTCCGCACTTGGCCGCCATTTTAGTGGGAAACAACGGAGCAAGTGTTACCTACGTTAATGCCAAAATCAAAGCTTGTGAGGAGGTAGGATTCCGTTCTACTCTCGTTCGCTTGTCGGATACCATAAGCCAGGCTGAACTGCTTGAAGAGGTAGAAAAACTCAATCAAGATGAGGAGATAGATGGCTTCATTGTTCAACTTCCTCTTCCCGTGCATATTCGTGAGCAAAAGGTTATCATGGCCATCGACCCCAAGAAAGACGTGGACGGATTTCATCCGCAAAATCTCGGTAGAATGGCACTTGGAATGACCGCTTTTTCTCCGGCAACACCCAGTGGAATCATCGAACTTCTGGATCGCTACAATATTGAAACCGGCGGTAAGCACTGTGTGGTTCTCGGAAGAAGTCATATTGTGGGCATGCCAATGAGCCTACTGATGTCGCGTAATGCCTATCCCGGAAACGCCACCGTAACGGTTTGCCACAGTCATACCCGAAATTTAGAAAGTGTTTTGCGCTCCGCAGATATCATCATTGCGGCGGTTGGCAGACCAAATTTTGTTACCGGTGATATGGTGAAAAATGGCGTTGTAGTGGTTGACGTGGGTATCACACGAATTGTCGATAAGGAAAAAAAATCCGGATACCGATTGGTTGGCGATGTAGAGTTTGAAACCGTTGCTCCCAAAGCAGCGTTTATTACCCCAGTACCGGGTGGTGTAGGCCCCATGACCATTGCTTCACTTCTAAAAAATACTTTGATTGCCGCCCGATTGAGGGTTAAGCAGTCGGCTCAATAATTCTCTTATGGAAAATACCATTGGCATTCCCGCGCTCGACTTGGCGCATTTTATTCATGGAACACCAGAACAGCGTTCAGCTTTTGTGCAAAATTTGGGTAAAGCCTACGAAGAAATAGGCTTTGTGGCCATCAGCAACCACGGCTTAAGCGATGATTTGGTTGAAAGCTTATATCAGCAAGTACAAAACTTTTTTGCCTTACCCGTAGAGACGAAGAAAAAATACGAGCGTCCGGAATTGGCCGGACAACGTGGATTTGTTTCTTTTGGAAAAGAACACGCGAAAGGACGCAATGCCGGTGATTTGAAAGAATTTTGGCAATTTGGTCAATACGAAGTGCAAGAAGAAGACAGCGCTTCCGACCATTATCCGGACAATATCATGGTAGAAGAGCTGCCCGAATTTAACAGTCGGGGTAAAGAGGCTTATCAAACCTTAGAACGCACCGGATTGCAGATGCTTCGCGCTTTGGCTATTTATATTGGTCTAGACGAAGATTACTTTGAATCTCATGTGCGTGCGGGAAATAGTATCCTTCGCGCCATTCACTATCCACCCATTACCCAAGATCCCGGTGATGCCGTGCGTGCCGCCGAGCACGAGGATATCAACCTTATTACCTTACTGATGGGAGCCTCCGCCGATGGACTGCAAGTATTGAGCAGAGCGGGGGAGTGGGTTTCGGTAACGGCTTTGCCCGATATGATTGTGGTGAATGTGGGCGATATGCTTCAGCGCTTGACCAACAATAAACTGCGTTCGACTACGCACCGCGTTATCAATCCACCTAAATCGGAGTGGGCTAAACCGCGCTTTTCCATTCCTTTTTTCTTGCATCCACGCAGCGATATGCCACTAAATTGTTTGCCCGAATGCGTTTCTGATGCTTCGCCCCGAGCCTACGACGATATTACTGCCGGTGAGTATCTGGATGAACGATTGCGAGAAATAGGCTTGAAGTAAGCTTTACTTTGGCTTAATATAGGTAGTTCTAACTTGCGGCCTCTAAAATGAATATCATGCTGAAACGTTTTTGCATACTTGCTTTTGTACTCACCTTTTCCGGTTTACGTGCGCAAGAAGTCCCCGAGCGTCCTGCCTTGATTGTTGGTATCGTGGTAGATCAAATGCGCTATGATTATCTATACCGCTATTACGATTTGTACAGCGACGACGGATTTAAACGTATGATGCGTGAAGGTTTTCATTTTCATAATACCAATTACCCATATATTCCTACCTATACAGGTCCCGGACACGCAAGTATTTACTCTGGAACTACTCCGGCTGTTCACGGAATTATTGCCAATAATTGGTACGACCGCAATAGTAGATCCAACATGTACGTAGTGCAAGATCACAGCGTGCAAGGCGTAGGAACAGATTCTAAGGACGGGCAAATGTCGCCGCGAAACATGCTTACTACTACTTTCACGGATGAGTGGCGCTTGTTTTCCAATTTTCGCAGTAAAACCATCGGTATTGCCTTGAAAGACAGGGGAGCAGTGTTGCCCGCAGGTCATACCGCCAACGCCGCTTATTGGTATGAAGGGGGGTCAGGAAAATGGGTGAGCTCGAGTTTTTATTTGGACAAATTACCCAAGTGGGTAAATGACTACAACAAGCGCAAACGACCCGTGGCTTTGGTGCAGGACAACTGGGAGCCGATGTTGCCTTTAGAGCGCTACCGTGAATTCAGCTCAGAAGACGACAATCGCTACGAAGGTCCATTTATGGGACAATCGCGCCCCACCTTCCCTCATAATCTGCCGGTGATTTTTAAGCGTTTGGGAACCAATTTAATCAAAAACACTCCCGGAGGAAATACCATTACTTTTGAAATGGGTATGGCGGCTATTGAGGCAGAAAAATTGGGGCAGCGAGGAGAAACCGATATTTTGACTTTGAGTTTTTCTACTCCCGATTACGTTGGTCACCAGTTTGGTCCGCGCGCCATGGAGATTGCCGATATTTACGTGCGCTTCGATCGGGAGCTAGCAGCCTTTTTTCGCTATCTCGATAATGTAGTGGGAAAGGGGAAGTACTTGGTTTTCCTTACCGCCGATCACGGTGCGGCTGATAATTCACTTTTTATGGAGGATGCCAAAATTCCGTCGGGTATTTTTTCCAATGATTTAAAAGAAAGGCTCGATACTTTGTTGCAAGAAAAATTTGGACATGCAAATTTGATTGAAGCTTACAAGAACCTTCAATTTTATTTGAACGACGAAATTATTTCAGAACATGCTCTCGATCGCAAAGCCATCCAGCAGTTTATCATAGATGAAAGCCGTAAGACCCCAGAAGTGATTTTTGCCCATACACTCGACGATTATCATAATAATGAGTTCACGAAGGGCATTCGCGGAATGGTTCAACTTGGGATAATGGATGGACGTAGTGGTGATGTAATCCTTACCTTGCACCCGTCTTATCTTGAGCGTCCGTGGCAGATAACCGGTACTACGCATGGCACAGGGTATAGCTACGACACCCGTGTGCCATTGCTTTTCTTTGGTACGGGAGTTCCGGTGGGTGAATCTTTTGAGCAAGTTGAAATCATCGATATTGCGCCCACCATCTCCAATATGTTGCGTATGCATCAGCCCAATGGCAGCACGGGTAAATCTTTACTGCCGTTCATGTTGAAATAAATATCATTTTAACAATCATTACAACACGATATATTCGTATATTCGTGGCTTTATTTGTTTTACAAAGCTTTACTGCTTGATTTGGTTTTTCCGGGTTATCGGATTACTAAAACTTTTGGTAAATTCTTTATTAATTTTCATTTGTGATGATGTTGAGATTTTGCAGTTTGTTTCTGTTTTTTATTTCGGTAAGTTTTATTCAGGCTCAGACTTGGGTGGAAATGATGGAAGATCCCCGGTACACGGTGAATGAGGTTAGAAAAGCCTACGAAGAGCAATGGGGTTCAGTGCCTTACGCACGTGGACAAGGTCATAAGCAGTTTGAACGTTGGGCGCATTGGATGGAAAGACGTGTAGGAAAGGATGGTCAGCGTCCTGCAGGTAATGTTCTTTGGAAAGAAATGGCCGAATATCAGCAGAATACGAGGAAATCTGGACTGTATCAGGGAAGTTGGGAGTCTTTAGGTCCCAATGATTGGGTTAATCATACCAGTGGATATAATCCTGGATTGGGTAGGGTAAATTGGATTGAGGTTGATCCGGTAAATCCGCAAATTATTTACCTTGCAACGCCCTCTGGCGGAGTATGGAAGTCAACCAACAATGGCGGTACATGGACGAATCTCACCGATCATCTTCCGGTAATTGGAGCTACGGGAATGGCCATTAATCACCTTAATAATCAATCTTTGCTACTGGGAACAGGCGATGGTTACGGAGCAAGTACGTATAGTATTGGACTTTTGCGTAGTTATGATGGAGGGCAAACTTGGGATACTACAGGATTGCAATTTGCTGTTAATCAATTTGTACGAATTTCGGATGTTTATTTTGCACCAAACGATACGAGTATCATCATGGTTGCTGCCTCGAACGGAGTATATCGCTCTACCGATGCGGGAACTACTTGGTCGCAGGTTACACCAACGGGTAATTTCCGTTCAATGGCCTATCATCCACTCAATCCTTCGGTAATTTTTGCCGCTAGTAATCGCATGTATAAATCGGAGGACGGGGGCGCTACCTTCAGGGAAATTTCTGATGGTTTGCCAAATGCTAACGGTACGAGTAGAATAGCCCTTGGTGTTTCTCCCGCCGATTCTAATCGGGTGTATGCTTTACTCGCTTCGAGTGCTACCCAAGGTCTTCGAGGTTTTTACCGCTCTGATGATGTGGCGGAGTCATTTGTTTTAAAGTTAGATACACCTAATATTCTAGCTAGCGACGAGTTAGGGGAGAATGAGCGAGGCCAGGGATGGTACGACCTCTGTGTAGCAGTTCATCCTACCAATGCCGATCATGTTTTCACAGGAGGAGTAAATATTTGGAGAACTTTTAATGGTGGAGATGATTTTCATATTCAATCGCATTGGCGTTACGATAATCAAAATCGTCCGTATGTCCACGCCGATATTCACTATTTGGGTTATCATGGAAATATGCTTTATGTTGGTTGTGATGGTGGAATTTTTCGAACGAATACGGGGGGCTTAACTTGGGAAGATATTTCCAAGGGTCTCGAAATCACCCAGATTTATGGCATGGGATTAAGCCCGAATTTTAACAATATAATGCAATTTGGTAGTCAGGATAACGGTACCAATCGTTTAGAAAACGGTATTTGGAAGCATATTTTTGGTGCAGATGGTATGCATACCATTATTCATCCGACCGATCCAAACATTGTTTACATTTCCACGCAGTTTGGCAATCTTCGTAAATCCACTGATGGAGGTTCAACCTTTATTCGTTTGATGCGCAATATTGATGAAACGGGCTTATGGGTTACACCCTATATCATGCATCCCACGAATCCGGATATTCTCTATGTAGGTAAAGATAATCTTTGGCGCTCGACCAATGGTGGTATGAGTTGGAGTATGATAGCTCAATCCTCTACGAAGATTCGACATATTGCACAGAGTAAGACTAATCCAAACATCATGTACTATGTGAATGGTCTTAGTCGTCCATTTATTTCCGAAGACGGTGGGGCAACTTGGCAGATGACCACAGGATTTTTACCAAGTTCATTACCCATTACCGATATTAAGGTTTCACCGAATAACTCGGATGTGGTTTACGTTACCTACGGTGGATATTTCGCTACATCCAAAGTATTTAAAAGTGAGGATAAAGGTCAAACCTGGGTTTCCTTGCACGATGGCTTACCTAATTTACCAGCCAATGTTATCGCTATTCAGGAAGGTACGCACGACCGTTTGTATGTAGGTATGGATGTAGGGGTATATTACTTTGAGGAAGGTATGGATGAGTTTATTCCTTTTTTCGATGGTATGCCAAATGTAATTGTGAACGACTTGAAGATTCAGTATAATATTGGACGAATTCGTGCGGGTACGTACGGTAGAGGTGTGTGGGAGAGTCCGCTTTTCCACGTTAATCTCTCTCAAGAAAACTTTTCCCGTGAGGCAAACTTCAAGGTGTTTCCCAACCCAGCAGATGGACGCGTAAATTTACGAATCCCAGATGATGCTCAGGTTCGTTTACAAAGTTTGGATGGAAGAGAGTTAAAGCGCACGCAGCTTTACGCTGATACAGATTTTCATTGGGATTTAGGTGATTTGCCATCAGGTATTTACTTGCTTCGATTTGAAACGAATAACGGCGTGGTAACCAAGAAACTTATTTTGCAATAATGCGTTTTATCCTCATATTTCTGTTGGTTTCGTCCAATTTATTTGGTCAATGGGATATTACTAAAAGGGATAAACGAATTATTGGTGGATTTGGATTAGCGGCAATATCCGTGTATGCTTCGGGAGGTCTCCCCAATATGCATTCACTTACCGGTATTCAAGGTACTTGGGTAGGAAGTGACTATAGACCCGAGAATCCCGTTGCAGCTCAATGGGGGCTGGGAGCACTAGCTTTGCAGGGAATTGTGATTTCTGGATTGTGGTACTACAGTCCACGAATAGAAAAAGAACCGCTCGTTTGGATAGGTGTGAAATCTTTTTCTGGTACATATTTGCTTACCCAATTGGTAAAATCCACAATTGGTCGAACCCGCCCCTACGCAGTTAATCAAATAAATATTGATACCTACGATTCCAATCGTTCATTCTGGAGTTCAACTAGCGCAATTTCCGGTACAGCATTAGGAATGATTTGGCTCTTAACTGCTGACGAACCTAAGTCCACGAAATCCATACTCTTTCGTACGGTCGGTGCCTTAGCCACAGCAGGTGTAATGTGGAGCAGGGTAGAGGCTGGTCAGCATTTCACTTCCGATGTGTTATTTGGCGCAACAGCCGGTTTACTGATTGGACTTTTATCTCCAAGAATGTACGCTATACCTGGAGGTGTTGGGGTTTCATTGGGAAATTAAAACAGCCAATCAAGTAACTTCTTGGCCCAAGCTGGATATGGAGGATACCGTAGTGGAATATCAATCAGTGTTGAAGCTCGGTGCACCGGTTTTTTATGACTAAAGCATTCAATGCTGTATTTTCCGTGATAGCTACCCATACCACTTTCCCCAATTCCGCCAAAGGGTAAATTTGCGTTGGCAATATGCATGATAACATCGTTGAATACTAAACCGCCACTATGGGTTTCTCTTTCGTAGCGTTTTTTTCGAGATGCACTTTTGGTGAAGACGTACAGTGCTAATGGTCGAGGACGATTTCGAATGAAGTTGATGGCCTCATCATCTCGGGAATACGTAATTATTGGAAGGATGGGGCCAAAGATTTCCTGCTCCATCGAAGGGTGTTTTTCATCCATTTTCAATTCGATAAAGCTTGGAGGTATAAAGCGCTTTTCTCGAATAGCATCATCTTTTTTCGGGAGCATTTCTGCTAAACGATCAAAGTGGGACTGGGAAATGATTTGTCCGTAAAATTCGCTTTTGGAGGGGTCACTTCCGAAAAAATGGAGGATATTTTTATTGAGTTCATCCCTGAACGTGCTGAGTAATGTTTCCGGAATGAGAATATAGTCTGGAGCAATACACGTTTGCCCTGCATTGATGAATTTTCCCCAGGCTATGCGTTTGGCAGCCAGCTTGATGTTGGCATCGTGCGCAATTACCGTGGGGCTTTTTCCACCGAGTTCGAGTGTCACAGGACTTAGATGCTCAGCGGCGGCTTTCATCACAATTTTCCCTACTTTAGTGCTGCCGGTAAAGAAAATATGATCCCATTGGTGGGAGAGGAGTTCTTGGGTTTCTTTTACACCTCCGGTTACAACAGACACCAGCGCCTCATCAAAGCTTTCGGCAATTACCTTTTTGATGATTTTTTCGGTATTACTGGAAAATTCAGAAGGTTTTACCACCACCGTATTTCCAGCGGCTATTGCACCGGCTAGGGGAGCCATTACTAATTGAAAGGGGTAATTCCAAGGACTGATAATAAGAATGCAGCCTTTGGGTTGGTAAATGACTTTTGCTGATGCGGGACCGGTTATGAGTATTGGGGAGTTTACTTTCTGTGCCGCGGTCCAACTGTTTAGGTTTGAAATAAAGGATTTTATTTCTTTACGCACATATCCAATTTCAGTAGCAAGGGCTTCGAAGGAAGATTTACCAAGATCAAGGAAGAGTGCTTCTTCAATAGCATCTTGGTTTGCTTCAATTGCTGCTAGTAATTTCTTTAGTGCATTTTTCCTAAAAGAAAGAGGCAGAGTAGCCCCCGAATCGAAGTGCTTTCTCTGCCTCTCTCTTATAGCATTTAATGATTTTTCTGCCATGTTTAGTTTTTCTTGAACAAGTGAACATCCATTTGTGGGAATGGAATGCCGATTCCTTTTTCGTTGAAAGCAGCATATACTCTTTCATTAAAATCGTAATAAAGAGGCCAATAATCACCAATATTAACCCATACTCTAAAGTTAAAGTTTACCGAACTATCTGCCATCTCTACCATGCGAATTAGTATATCTTTGTCTTTAAGAACACGGTCGTCTGATTCAGCAATTTCTTTTAGGATGCTTTTTACCTTCTCAGCATCAGTACCGTATGAAACACCAAATTTCATATCTAAACGTCTGGTTCCTTGTCGGCTATAATTTATTACATTCGTATTTGCCATTGAGCCATTAGGAAGTGTTATTGTTTTATTATCAGGTGTTAAGAGCACGGTATAAAAGATTTGAATTTCTTTTACAGTACCCATTACGCTACTTGTTTCAATATATTCACCAACTTTATAAGGTTTTAAGATGAGAATAATCATTCCTCCGGCAAAATTTGACAGACTTCCTTGAAGCGCAAGACCAACTGCCAATGCAGCACCCCCCAGTACAGCGATGAAACTGCTCATTTGAACACCAATCATTCCAATAACGGCAATAAAGAGCATTCCTTTAAGACCAAAATTTAGCAGGTCTCTCAGAAACGGACGCAGCGTTGGGTCGATTTCCTTTTTCTGCATGTAAGAATAAGTAGACCTTACCAGTCTGTTGATGATGTAAAGACCGATAAATAAAGTAATACCAGCAGATAACAGACTTAATCCTGATTCAAATAGTTTCTCAATGTAGAAGCCGGCGTTATTGGTTAGGTCTTCTATGTTGGTTGGGATTTCCATTTGGTTTTGATTTTATGATTTTCTGATTAATACGAAGTTTAGAAGTTGTTCTAAACTATTCCTTTTCTCCGTTTCAGGGAAGGTTTTTAGTATTTCCAAAGCTTCTTCTTTTATTCTTTCGAGGCTTTTTTCGGTGTATTCTATTCCCTTATAACGGGCGACAAAATTAAGCACCTTTTCAACTCGCTCGTTGTCTTGATTATGATTTTTTATGGTGTTTATTATAAAACTTTTTTCACTTTTTTCGCAATTTTGCAGTGTGTAAATAATGGGTAAAGTCATTTTACGCTCCTTGATGTCGATGAGCGCGGGTTTTCCGGTCTTATTATTTGTTTGATAATCGAATAAGTCATCTTTTATTTGAAACGCGATTCCCATTTTTTCGCCAAAAGCTGCAAGTCGTTCAACTTCATCTTCACTAGCTCCGGCACTAATTGCTCCAACTGCGCAGCATGCTTTGAGTAAGGAGGCGGTTTTTTGTCGGATTATATCGAAATAAATGTCTTCCTTAATATCGAGGCGTCGGGCTTTTTCAATCTGTAATAATTCACCCTCGCTCATTTCTTTTACCGCTTCGGAAACTTTCTCTAGTAAGTCGTAATCTTTGTGTTGCACAGCTAATAGCAGAACCCGCGATAGCATGAAGTCACCAACTAGTACGGCGATTTTGTTCTTCCATAGGGCGTTTATAGAGAAGAATCCGCGGCGCAAATTTGCATCGTCAACCACATCGTCGTGAACAAGGGAGGCGGTATGCATAAGTTCTATTAAGCTGGCTCCTCGGTAGGTTCTTTCGGAAATATCACCGAATAAATTTGCTGATAAAAACACTAGCAAAGGGCGCATTTGCTTGCCCTTTCTTTTAACAATGTAATGGGTGATTCTATCTAAAAGAGGAACGCTACTTTTCAGTGAATCTTTGAATGTAGATTCAAAATGACGCATTTGTGCCTCTACGGGTTTGCGGATTTCTTTGAGGTTAAGATTCATTGTGGAGGCTGTCAAAAATGAAGCGTTCAGATATAATACGTTTACTGATTCTATTTGTTTAGTTACGAGTGGTAAACCTTTTATCGCGTTAATAAGCGCAGTTTAGCCTCAAGTGCTTCAATAGAAAGATTTTTGTCGAGGATTACCCCATTTTCATCTAGAAGTACATTATGAGGTATGGAGTTTACCCGAAAAATTCTTACTCCTTCTGATTTCCAAAATTTTAAGTCGCTAACGTGTGATGGCCAAATCAACCCATCTTCTTCAATGGCGCCCATCCACTTTTCCCGACTCTGATCGAGCGATAAGCTGTATATCTCGAAGCCATTCGCATTTTTGAATTTTGTATCCTTGAACGTTTTGTAGAGTTGAACGAGCTTCGGGTTTTCGCGGCGACACGGACTGCACCATGAAGCCCAGAACTCTATCAATACGATTTTACCTCGCAGAGAAGAGAGTTTGATGTTTTTTCCTTGTGGGTTAGGAAAATCGAGCTCGGGAGCTACATTACCTAATGAAGTGCCAATATTTGGTTGACTCTGAAACTCTGAGGCAATGAACGCCAAGCCAATTAATGCTATAGCAGCAAACACTATGAAAACTAAGGGTTTATTTTTCGACTTTGCCATACGATTTTAAAACTGATTTACTTTGGTGTTTTACAATATATTTAGACAATTACAATCTTTCAATTTTTGCTCCTAAAGCAATTAATCTTTCGTCAATTCTCTCATAACCACGATCAATTTGGTCGATATTGTGAATAACGCTTGTTCCCTCTGCACTTAGAGCGGCAATGAGTAATGAGATTCCAGCTCTGATGTCAGGGCTCGTCATCGTCGTTGCCCGCAGAGGAACTTTTTTATCTAGTCCTATCACAGTTGCACGATGCGGATCACAAAGGATGATTTGCGCTCCCATGTCAATGAGTTTATCCACAAAGAACAATCTGCTTTCAAACATTTTTTGGTGTACCAAAACGCTACCACGAGCTTGGGTAGCCACAACCAGAATTATACTCAACAAATCTGGGGTAAAGCCCGGCCATGGGGCATCAGCAATGGTCATGATCGATCCATCCATAAAGCTTTGAACCTCGTAGCCATCATGGACAGGAACATAAATATCATCGCCCTTTTTCTTGATTTGAATTCCCAATTTACGGAAGGTATCGGGAATTATCCCCAATGCTTCGTAGTTAACGTCTTTGATTGTGATTTCGGAACCGGTCATGGCGGCCAAACCGATCCAACTACCAATCTCAATCATATCGGGCAGCATGCGGTGCGAGGTGCCTTTAAGTTCTTTCACTCCGTGAATGTGCAGCATATTTGAGCCTACCCCTTCGATATTGGCTCCCATTCGGTTGAGCATTTTACAGAGTTGCTGTAAATAGGGTTCGCAGGCTGCATTGTAAATGGTGGTCGTGCCTTCGGCTAATACTGCGGCCATTACGATATTCGCAGTACCGGTTACCGACGCCTCATCTAATAATATATACGTTCCTTGAAGTTTTGACGCTTCAACACCGTAGAAAGCTTCATCAGTACGAATACGCAATTTAGCACCGAGTTTTTGAAAACCTTCAAAGTGGGTGTCTAATCTTCGGCGGCCAATTTTATCACCACCAGGTTTAGGTATGTAACCTTTTCCAAAGCGTGCTAAAAGTGGCCCCACAATCATTACTGAACCTCGAAGAGCAGAACCCTTTTTTCTAAATTCATCTGACTCTAAATAGGAAAGGTTGATTTCGTCTGCACGGAAGGAAAATGTGTTTGGAGCGCGTTTTTCCACTTTTACTCCCATGGAACTGAGTAAGTCAATGAGCTTGTTTACATCAATAATGTCCGGGACGTTTTCAATAACAACTTCCTCGCTGGTAAGTAATACGGCGCAAATTATTTGCAAGGCTTCGTTTTTCGCTCCTTGCGGTGTTATGCTTCCTGAAAGTTGTTGACCGCCTTCTATTTTGAATGTTCCCATAGGTGTTTAGCGATTATTTTTTCCGTAACGTTTTTTGCGGAAGTTTTTGCTGTATTTTTTGTTGGTTCTTTTTTGGTTGCTGCTGCTGCCAGATTGAAGATTTTGATTAACAAAATTAGCGCTGATAAGGTTGGAATCTTCTAAGTTAATTCTTCCATCACTCAATTTTCTTAAATCTCGGCGAATCACATCATCTTCTACCTGATCTTTGTTCCAAATGAGGTAGGTCTTTTTCATGTGATTGGCTACGGCAAGCTCAGCCTTTGCACGCTCTTCAGGATCCGAAATTGCGCAGGCATTATCAATCATTTTTAATACCAATTGACCGTAATGACGGAATACAGAACTTTTTACGGGGTACTGCATCATTTCTGGAGGAGCACTGAAGGTTTCTGGTGCGGGCTTTTCATAAGGACTGTCCACATCAAGTTTAAAATCAGACATGATGAAGAGGTGATCCCATAGCTTATGGTGATAATCGGGATTATCCCTTAGCTGTGGGTTGAGGTTGCCAATCACTTCAATGATGGCTTTTGCAGCGGCATTCCTTTCGTCACGATCTTCCAAATTCATAGCGTGATACACCATGTTTTGGATATTTCTCCCGTACTCTGGTAATCTGAGTGCTGTTCGGGTTGAATTGTATTCCATACCTGTATTGTTATCCTAATTTTCGAAGTTTAGCAAACTTCATTAATAGGGTTTTTTCTCCTGCTTTTTCAAAGCGAATGGTAACTTTAGCATTGTTTCCAACGCCTTCTTTCTTGACAACTACTCCTCTACCAAATTTATCATGAATGATTCGGTCGTCAACTTCGAGGGAAATAACTTGCTGCGTTCCATTAGGTTCACTGCTTGTTAGGGGTCTCAAGTTTTTACGATTGGGAGCATAAGCTCCACCAGTTGCTTGTTTTTCTTGGGTTTGATTTGCGTAAGACATATTCTTGGATTCTGCGGGTTTTCTGTTGTTAAAATTCGTGTTGGCTGATGTGAAAAGTCTGGGGGATGTCATGGGAGAAAACTCGGGCACTTCAAAATCCAGATATCGGTCATCTATTTCGTCAATAAATCTACTGGGTTCATTGTCTAGGAGTTTCCCCCATCGATAACGGGTGTGACAGTAGGTTAAGTAAAGCTTTTTTTCCGCACGGGTAACGGCCACATAGAAAAGGCGTCTTTCCTCCTCTAAGTCAGCCCGTGAAGTTAAAGTCATAATATTTGGAAAGAGGTTTTCTTCCATTCCGGCAATAAATACGTACGGAAATTCAAGGCCCTTAGCCTGGTGTATGGTCATGAGCGAAACCGCTGCTTCTCCTTCATTCGCTTGCGTATCAGCATCCGTGATCAGGGCAATTTCGGAGAGAAAGTTTTCTAAACTCGGATTTCCACCTTCTTCCTTGGCGTTTTCATTTTCCACAAAATCTTTTATGGAGGCTAGGAGTTCTTGAACGTTGTCGTAACGTGATATTCCTTCGGGAGTTTTGTCTTTAGCAAGCTCGGGAAGTAGGCCGCTATTCTTAGCAACTTCTTCGGCAATTTGGTCGGCAGACTCTCCATTTGCGACCATATTTGCGTAGTTTTTCAACTTCAAGACATAATTGGAAAGTTTGGTTCGTGTACCACTATTGAATGTGTTGCTATACCTGTCAATACCCTCCAATACTTCTCATATACTAATATTTTTCTCGTTAGCTAGGAAGACCAATTTATCTTGCGTAGTTCCACCAATGCCTCTTGCGGGATAATTAATGGTTCTTCGAAGCGCCTCTTCATCTTTTGGATTGATTGTTAGGCGAAGGTAGGCCAATAGGTCTTTTACTTCCTTGCGTTGAAAGAAGCTCAAACCTCCATATATGCGGTAGGGCATACCTCTTTTACGTAAGGCTTCTTCGAGTGCACGCGTCTGCGCATTTGTGCGATATAATATGGCAAACGAAGCATAATCGAGGTTTTCATTTCTGCTGTGATCCAAAATCCGGTCAGCAATGTATTTTGCTTCTTCACTTTCGTTGATGGATTTATGAACCAAGATTCTTTCTCCGGGCGCATTTTCTGTCCAAACATCTTTTTCAAGCTGATGTTTGTTTTTGGAAATTAAGCTGTTGGCTGCTAATACAATATTTTTTGTACTGCGATAATTTTGCTCCAATTTGAAGGCTTTCGCGTCTGGATAATCCTTTTGGAAATTAAGAATGTTACGGATATTTGCTCCTCTAAAGGCGTAAATACTCTGGGCATCGTCGCCTACCACACAAAGGTTCTCAAATCTCGAAGCAAGTGCTTTAACGATGATGTATTGTGAGTGATTGGTATCCTGATACTCATCCACCATGATGTAGCGAAAACGATCTTGGTATTTCGCTAGGACCTCGGGGTAGGTAGCCAAAAGTTCGTTGGTTTTCAGCAGTAAATCATCGAAGTCCATGGCGCCAGCACGAAAACAGCGTTCGCAATAGGTTTCGTAAATCTCTTTGAACAACGGAGTTTTTGATGCATCGTCTTGCTCCTTTAGCTCGGGAAAACGATCATACATCTTAGGGGTTATGAGGTTGTTTTTCAGACTCGAAATTCTGCCCTGTAGATTCTTGGCTTTATAGACGTCTTTATCGAGATTTTTTTCTTTTACTATATTGGTGATAAGCTTTTTAGCGTCCTCGGTATCGTAAATCGTAAAATTAGAAGGATAACCAATTTTACCGGCTTCACTTCGCAAGATACGCGAAAACACTGAGTGGAAGGTTCCCATCCAAATGTTTTGACTCTCCGCGTTGCCAATAACCACACCAATCCGGTGCTTCATCTCGCGGGCAGCTTTGTTGGTAAAAGTCAAGGCTAAGATATTAAACGGGTCAACTCCCATTTTCTCAATGAGATACGCAATTCGGTAGGTGAGTACCCGGGTTTTTCCCGAGCCTGCACCAGCAATCACCATGCATGGTCCCTCAGTATTAATAACTGCCTCACGTTGAGCAGGATTGAGTTTTCCTAAAATGTGTTCCAATTTTTGCCTGTTTTTTTGGGTCAAACAATCCACAAAAATAAGCATGCCAAGGCAATTCTGGAAATTAACTTTTGATGTGTGGATAAATATTTTTGTAAGAAAATTTGGATGAATAGGTGGGTTTTCTCTAATTTTGTGCGAAAATTCATGTTTTATGAAAACAAGAGTATTTACTGTCTGTTTATTGTTTGGAATATTTCATTTTAATATTGGGTTCTGTCAATCCTTCGTCCAGGAAGATTTTATTGATTTTTCTCATCCGAATAATTGGTTTGGAAATGTAGATTTATTCAGTAATCCTTCACCGGGAATTTTACAACTTTCGGACACTATTTCTAATGATGCACAAATCTTTAAAATTCATTCGAACTGGGATAATGCGGTTTGGCGCTTTCGGGTGAATATGGATTTTATGCCTTCATCATCAAATTATGCGGCCTTTGCTGTTGGCATGGATCAAACAGATCTTTTTGGCGATAATCGGGGGTATTTTATAAGAATAGGGGGAGGAACGCAGCGCCGAATTAGCTTGATGCGGCGAAATGGAATGTCAAATTCCACTCTTTTGGAGAGCCCACAGCAGTTTTTGCAAATGAGTTCAGTGGATGTTTTGGTTGAACTCGAGCGTAGTGATGCCGGCTTATGGACCTTGCGTGTTGACACGGGGAGTGGTTGGATTCATTTGGGAAGTATCATAGAGAATAGTTTGGAACCAGGTCTTTACATTGGATGGGTGTGCAGATACACGACCACTCGTGCCGATAAAATTTCTCTTTCCGAAGTTGCGTTTTCTGGTGAATGTCGATTTTCCAATGTCAATTTTGCGGTAACCCGTGTAGAAGTTCCTCAAGACGATTTGGCAATACTACATATTAATGTGCCTCCGAGATTTAGTTCAATTTTTGACGATCTTCAATTTCAACCTGGATTTAACAATGCAAGCGTGTATTATTCACGAGAACATCCTTTTGAGATTGTACTGCAAGTTGAACCGGGTGTTTTTCTTGAAAATGCGCCTGTAATTCGGAACGTCGTGGGTCTTATGAGCTTTGATACTCTTCAAAGAATTGATAGCTCACTGGTTTTCTTCAATTATTCACCTTCTGTGGGCGATATAGTTATTAATGAACTGATGGTTGATCCGTCGCCCTCTGTGGCGTCTTTGCCAGAGGTTGAATATGTAGAGTTGCTCAATAATACGCAGTGGTCGGTTGACTTGAGTTCATGGCAAATTCAAACAGGTACAACAGTTCGTGTTATACCATACGGTGTACTTCGTCCTAATGAGTATATCCTTTTGGTGCGTTCGGACGACGCTTGGGTGTATTCTGATTCGTTACAAGTGGTGCCAATGGAGTGGGGGGGTAAATGCCTTACCCAATTCAGCTGGCAACGTGGTTTTATTTTCAACTCAAGGAAGGCTTATAGATCAAGTTGCGTATTCGTCAAGTTGGTACAATGACAACACCAAATCATCTGGTGGGTGGTCGTTGGAGCGTAGAGGGTCAGATATTTTGTGTAATGATCCGGTCAATTGGTCGGCGTCCAATTCATCATATGGTGGCACTCCGGGGAGGGAAAATACCTTGGACGCGAATTCCAAGCAACTCATGTTGGTTCGTAAAGGTTTAGTCGCTAAGCGTTTTGGTGAGTTGGAATTTAATTTAGCTATCAGCAGCTTGGATACTATATCGTTTTATGTAGCTGATGAAAAAGTGGAGTTTACTCATTTTGCGCCAAATGTTTTGCGTTTAGATTTCGATAAATGGCTTGTTGAAGGGCAAAATCTTGAACTTCGTGTATTGGGTAGTTTGCATGATTGTATGGGAGGCAAATGGGGAGATACCCTTATTCATTTTGCTATTCCGGCAGAATTAATTCCGGGAGATTTAGTAATCAACGAAATTGTTCCGGCACCTTTTGAAGGAGGAGCTTCTTACGTGGAAATTTTTAATAAAAGTGCTAAGTGGCTTGATGTTAATGCTGTGCAATTAGCAAGGTACGATGGACAGAGTTTCGACGCACGACGAGTAATCGATTCATCATTCTTACTAGAACCTTATGCATATTTGGT
This sequence comes from Schleiferiaceae bacterium, assembly GCA_051859825.1. Taxonomy (GTDB): domain Bacteria; phylum Bacteroidota; class Bacteroidia; order Flavobacteriales; family Schleiferiaceae; genus CSBr16-58. The sequence continues at coordinate 15,865 of JBHYFA010000004.1, read as the reverse complement.
TTTCACTCCACAACCTGAAAGGATAATACGTGATTATCCAATGTGTAATAATCATCGGTTACAAGCTCGAACATTGCCGTCTCTACCTAATGAGTCTGGCGGCATAGCACTTTTGAATGCTCAGGGGGTATTGCTAGATTCCATGATATATTCATCGAGCTTTCATAGTCCGTTTATTCAAAATACTCGGGGAGTTGCTTTGGAGCGTGTATCTGCTCAGGCGCCTTCACTTTTAAGTAGCAATTGGAGCTCGGCTTCCTCGGATGTGGGTTGGGGGACTCCGGGATTGCCAAACAGTCATGCGAGTATATTAAGTGAAACAGAGCATTCTTTTAGGCTTAGTCCTGAGGTTGTCAACCCAAATCGTTTCCAACTATTGGAGGCGCATTTTCAATTAAGCAGTTCCGGGGCAAGAGGGGTGTTTCGAATAAGTGATGTTTCGGGGGTGGAGTTGTACAGTGAAACCCAGGTTTTGGCGCAATCGGGGTTTTTTACCTGGGACGGAAGAAATGCTAGGGGCGGTTATGCCACAGCCGGATTATATGTAGCCACTTTGGAAGTCATTTTTGCGGATGGTAGTAGAAAGGTTTATAAGGATGCATTCGCGGTAGTTCATTAGCACGTAATTTTGCCGACATAAAATGCATACGATGACAAAAGAACAGAAAATCGCCCAGTTTGATGTAAACGCACTCGCTACCAATTCTAATCTTTTTGGTTTACCATTCAATGAAGACGAAAGTGAAATCATTGTGATTCCTGTTCCTTGGCAGGTAACGGTTTCTTATGGTGTTGGAACCATGGATGGTCCGGCGGCAATTCTTGAGGCATCGGCACAGGTGGATATTTTTGATCGCATTCAACCCGATTTTTGGAAAAAAGGCGTCTATATGATTGATGAACCAGCAGATATTCGGGCGCTTTCTGAGCAAACACGAGTTATTGCTGAGAAAATCATTAATGCCTTGGAAGAAGGCAAGGCCCCTAATCAAGCATGGATTGCCGAAGTTGATGCTGCTTGTGAGCAAATGAATAACTGGGTGCAGGAAACCGCAGGTAAGTATCTCGACCAGGGAAAAAAAGTGGTTTTACTGGGAGGTGATCATAGCACACCATTAGGAATGTTACGGGCGCTGAAGGAGCGAAATGAAAGCTTTGGCGTTTTACAGATTGACGCTCATGCTGATTTAAGGGAGGCTTATGAAGGCTTTAAATTTTCCCATGCTTCTATTACCTATAATGCATTGAATGAGGGACTGGCGGATTCGTGGACGCTACTTGGTATTCGTGATTTTTGCGAGGAAGAGTACAGACGAGCAAAAGACGATAATAGAGTACAGGTGTTCTATGACCGCGATGTAAAGTTTAGTGAATTTAGAGGAGAAACTTGGGAGAGTGTATGTAAGAGAGTGGTGCAGACATTACCCAAAAAGTTATATATAACTTTTGATATTGATGGTTTAGATCCTCGTTTTTGTCCGAGTACGGGCACGCCTGTAGCAGGAGGTTATACGCCCGAGCAAATGATTTTTCTTTTTCAGATGATTCAAGAAAATAACATTGAGATTATTGGCTTTGACATCAATGAGGTGGGAGTATCTGAAAATGAGTGGGATGCGAATGTGGGAGCTCGATTGTTGTTTCAAATGTTGGCCACTTTATTTTAGAAATGCAATTGATGTTGTTAAGGTTGTTTGTGTAGAAGATTGATAGTCTCCCCCGAAATTAATAAAGAGCCGTCATCTTTCAAAATTATGCTTTGAATTGCTAAAGTAGATATTAAATAATTATTACTACAAATCAAGTGTGAAATTATTAATAATTCCGTAATGCAAGCTAGGTTTTTTTTTGGGATGATCTACTTTAAAATTATTGAACAGCAATAGGTTAAAAATTTTAATCACATTCAGGAAACCAAATTCACAAGTAAAGAAACTGATACATAAATTTTACAAGTTATTTTTTTTTGGTAAGAATATTTATTATACTTTTGCCCCGAATTTTGAATTCAAAATAATATTTAATCCTGCTTCAAACTTTTACTTATGCAAAAAGTTGCAAAAATTTTTACCGCAATAGCAATAGTGACTTCATCTGTTGCTGTTGCCCAGTCTAATGGTTCTAAAAGCTTTTATGACGATTATTCAAAATGGTCTATTGGTTTCCATTTTGGATCGCAATTTATTATAGGTGATTTGTCATCCTATAATTCTTTTGCCGAGAATAATGCTAATCTGCCAATTAATGGTGGCATGGAACAAGCTCTAAGTGGATCGTTAACCAGAATGACAAATAGCTGGTGGGGTTTTAGAGGTCAACTGTTCTATGGACGTTTATCAGGTTTAAATGTAAACGCCTCTACTGAACAAGCTTTTAGAGCCCGTATGTACTCTGGTCAATTCGGTGTTGTACTAAATCCATTTCATGCATTTAGTATGACTTCTGAACCAAGAATTAAAAGGATTGCTGGTTTAGTATCGGTCGAATTAGGTGGAGCTTATTTAGGTGATTACGCAATCGCAGACAGACAAGGTACCCCTAGCTTGAATAATCCAGGCGACTTCTTCACTCCCTTTCTTGCATTAGGCGGAGAATTTAAATATAGATTATTCAATTATCTATCACTTGACGCAGGCGCACAAGTTCGTGCCTTTTTCACTGATAGAGTAGATGCTAAAATGTCTGGAGAGGGTCGCGACATGGGATTATACACTTATATTGGTGCTACCTATAATTTTGGGACAAAAGGCAAAAGGGAGTCTATCGTATTTTCAACCCCGCTTGGTGATATGTGGACAACTCTCCAAGAAGTTAAAGAAAAAATGGATGGTTTAACCACCGATAGCGATGGCGACGGTGTACCTGATATCTTCGACCAAGACCCTAACACTCCAGAAGGTGTAGCTGTTGATGGTGCTGGTCGTCCTTTGGATGTAGATATGGACGGAATTCCTGATTACATGGATGCGGATCCTTTTACTGCCCGTGGTGTTAAGGTTGATGCTGATGGTCGTGAGCTTGACTCAGACGGTGATGGTGTGCCAGACAGTCGTGACCTTGAGCCTAACACGCCTCCAGGTTCTTTAGTTGATGTACGCGGTCGTGCAATTCCTACCGGGGGTGGAAACCTTTCTGATGCCTTCCTTCCTCAGGTTTACTTTGGATTTAACAGTGCTACTGTTACCGACGCAAACCGTGAGCGTTTAGCAACCATCGCTCGTGTAATGCAGAACGACGAGAAAATCTCCTTCAGCATTATCGGTCATACAGATAATGTAGGTTCTGAAGAATACAACAAAAAATTAGGTGAGCGTCGTGCTCAAGCGGTTAAAGACTACTTGGTAAAACACTTTAACATTGATGCTTCTCGCTTAACTGTTGAGTCTAGAGGAAAAGGCAAGCCAATGAGTGGTTTGAATAGTATTAACCGTAGAGTTGAGTTTATTATCAAATAAGACTCACTGGTTTTATAAATCTTGCACTTCATAACAAAAAAAAGCGTCGAAATTTCGGCGCTTTTTTTTTTGCACCTTACTTTCGTGAAAAATTTTTACTTCATGAAGAATATTTATTCAGCGCTACTGATTTTTTGTTTTTACCTCATCAGTTTTGCACAAGAAAAAAAGGCATTAGACCATAGCGATTACGCATCATGGAACTCACTAAGTAATACAACTCTTTCTGATTCCGGAAACTGGGTTAGTTGGCAGGTTAATCCCCAGCAAGGTGACGGAATATGCTACATACGCAATATTCATTCGTTCGATCAAATTGCTATTATGCGCGGATCAAATGTTCACTTTCTACCTGGAGAGAAGCATTCTCTATGTGTACAAAAAGTGGCTGAATCTCATCGTCGCGATGCCATTAGACGCAAACTAAAACCTGATGATAAACCCCGGCCATCGCTCGTTCTGCTGGAACTAAATAACGACTTGAATCAAACAGTCTATCCAGATTATACCGATTTAAAAGTTGCTGAGTACTCCCTTCCCACTTTTGCCTTTCGCTTGCATGGAGAAGGTATGAGTCTCAATGAGGATTCTGAAATTGAGGATTCGGATAGAGATAAAGATGAAAACACTAAACCAAAGAAACTTCCCAAAGAGGTTGCAACTTTGTATGTACACAATCCCCTAACTTTTGATAGTATCATCGAGCTTGGTCCCGCTGGTGCTTACAAGGTGTCGAAACACGGTGATGCAGTTTTGTTTGCTAGGTATTTGCGCGATTCAAAAAAGTACGAACTCGTATATTTTGACGTCGCTACCAAACGTGAAATAGTTCTGTTAAGTGATTTTCATAACATCGCCCAACTCGCAATATCTCCGCACGGAACCAAAGCATCGGCAATTTTCACCCGCGATACCCTTGAGATAGACGATGCCTCCTTCCACTTTGAATTTTGGCAAGTTACACCTAATTCGAAGAGTGGTTTTAAGAGTATTTCTTTCCAAAGTGAAATCCAGCAAAGACAGGTTAGCCCTCATGCTTCCATGGATTTTAATTTTGATGCTACCTTTTTGTATTTTGGCTTACGACCGAAGGACTGGGAGGTGTATAAACGTGATACCTCGCTACTCGATGAGGACATTGCTTCTCTAGATGTTTGGACTCCGTACGACCATGAATTGCAGACAAGACAAAAAAACAAAGCCTCGTCATGGAAAAAGCATTCTGAACCAGTTATTTACCAAGTGCGCACGGATGGCTTTCTTATTCCAGAGACAGATTTGTTCACGAGCCACGCTTTCTCAACGCGAAATCGACATAACTGGTTGCTTATTTCTAGAAACCTCGATTATGCTGAGGGCAGAATTTATACCTTCGGACGTGAAAGTAGTTATGAGGCATTAAACCTCGCTACTGGTGAAAAAGTAGTAATCACAGAGCGTTCAACTTCACGGCCACAGATTTCACCTCAAGGAAATTATGCCTTTTGGTATGACGAAGATATAAAAGCTTGGCGTGCTAAGTCGCTAAAATCTAATTCTGCTTCTGTGGTTTTAGGTCGAGACGTGAAAACGCATTGGCACAATCTACAGTCAGATATACCCAATACCACACCTGCTTACGGGGCTGCTGGTTTTACCGAAGATGAAAAGCACATTTGGCTCTATGATGAATTTGATATCTGGATTGTTGATCCTAACGGACGAGCCCCGAGTAAAAAAATAACCCGAGGGAAAGAGCAAAACAAACGATTTCGATATACGCATCCAAACTTTAAAATAATTGGTATTCAGCAGGATCAATCGGTGTTTCTAACGGCTTTCTGTCTCGATTCACTCAATCATTCTTTGTGGGAATTCGTAAATGATAGTCTCTACATGCGTCGGCAGTTTAATGGTAATTTATTCGGACTACAAAGCGATCTCAACTTAAACCGTCTTCTCTATCGCACCGGAACATTCAATGATTTCCCCGATCTATATAGTTTTAACGCTAACAGCGATACAGATTTACGTTTGAATCAAGACGTAAATCCACAAAAGGAAGAGTATTTCTGGGGACAAGTGGAGCAAATTCATTACGTTATTGGGAATAATGATACCCTCAAAGGCTTACTGTATCGTCCGGAACGCATAAAGGGAGATAAGGCGCCACTCATTGTTTATTTCTATGAGCGAAATGTTGAAACCATGCATCGCCATATAATTCCAACTCCCAGCAGAAGTATCATTAATTTTCCTTACTATCTAAGCAATGGCTACGCAGTTTTTGTACCCGATATTGTTTATGATGAAGGAAAACCAGGGAGTAGTGCCTACGACTGCATCATGTCGGGTGTGGATAAGGTATTGGCAGAAAATCACTCGTGGATAGATAGCAATCGCATGGCACTTAACGGTCAGAGTTGGGGCGGATATCAAACGGCATGGCTGGTTACGCAAACCGATCGATTTAAAGCAGCCTTCTCAGGCGCACCCGTTAGCAACATGACAAGCGCATACGGAGGCATTCGATGGAATGGTGGCTTTAGCAGAATTATGCAGTATGAGGCCGGACAATCGCGACTTGGTGATCCTATGCACGATAATCTCGATGCTTACCTGCAAAATAGTCCGGTGTTTTATACCTCCCGAGTTAATACACCACTATTAATAATGCATAATGATAACGATGGAGCAGTGCCTTGGTATCAAGGAATAGAGTTGTATATGAGTCTAATACGTCAACAAAAACCCGTATGGATGCTGGTGTACAATAATGAAGAGCACAACTTAACAAAATGGCCCAATCGTATGGATCTTTCCCAACGCGTGGCGGAGTTTTATGATTATTATTTGATGGGAGGGGAGATGCCGAAGTGGATGAGGTATGGTGTTCCTATTTGGCAAAAACCTAAGTAGTGGCTGTCTATAAAGTCCGAGAGCTTCGTTATGCTCGGTTTATATCGGAGTAGCAAGTTCGGTACTTGTAATTATTTCGTTGACTTTTCTTCTAATTCAAAAAAGCGTTCCATCATTTGGTCAAGGTCGCTTTGTGCTTGTTGATAGTTCTCTAAAATGGGTTGAAGTTTTTCAAAATCATCGGAGTATTTCTCTACCTCACTCTGAAGTCGATTGACTTCGGCCTCTTTCTTGTCTAAATCCTCACTGAGTTTTTCATATTCCAAACGCTCACCGTAGGTCAGTTTTGAACCGGAATTTGGTTTTGGCTTGGGAGCTGAAGTTGGAGTAGAGGAAGGGGTAGTCTCTTTAAGGGTTTTTTGCTGCTCTCTATATTCGGTGTAATTACCCAGAAAAACTTTGATATTACCCTGACCCTCGAGAATCCATAGTTGGTCAACTAGCTGATCGAGGAAAAAACGGTCGTGCGATACCAAAATCATACTTCCTTCAAAGCGCATGAGATAATCTTCTAATACCAAGAGGGTATCTCGATCTAAGTCATTTGTTGGCTCATCCAGAATGAGGAAGTTGGGGTGCTGAAGAAGAACCATGAGCAATTGCAAGCGTTTCTTTTCTCCGCCAGAAAGTTTTTCAACATAGTCATTCTGCTTATGGTAATCGAAGAGGAATTCTTCTAAGAATGAACTAACGGAAAGCTCACTACCATCGGAAAGCGTGACATATTCCGCTATGGTTTTTACCTGATCAATTACTTTTAGATCGGGATTGAGCACGAGGTCATCTTGCCTAAAATAACCAATCTTGGTGTTCAAGCCGTGGATTACTTTTCCACTACCGGGCTCAAGACTTCCGGTAATGGTTTCCAGCAAACTGGTTTTTCCCATCCCGTTTTTCCCAACCAAACCAATGCGGTCGCCTTTTTTGAATACGTAATTGATATCGGCTAGCAATCTTTTTTCGCCTCTTTGTATGCTTAGGTTTACCAATTCGAGAATTTTACCGCCTTCTTTCAGTTTCTCCGTTCTCAGTTGCATGGTTTTTTTGTGAGAATGCTGACTCAGCTTATCCTCCAAATTACCGAAAGCATCCTGTCTGGCTCTGCTCTTCGTCGTTCGGGCTTTGGGCTGACGGCGCATCCATTCTAACTCACGACGATAAAGATTTTGATTTTTTACACGGGTAGATTTGGCAATTTCTTCCCTGGTTACGGCATTTTCAAGGTAGGATGCGTAATTGCCTTGGTGTCTGTAAATCTGTTTATCATTGAGCTCCCAAATGGTATCAGCTACGTTGTCAAGGAAATACCTGTCGTGCGTAATCATCAAGAGACTGTGGTTAGGACTAGCTAAAAATTTCTCCAGCCATTCTACCATATCAAGATCAAGGTGGTTGGTTGGCTCATCGAGTAGCATCACGTCGGGTTCGGCAAATAAAAGCCGCGCTAACCCCAACCTTCTTTGCTGTCCACCAGAAAGTTCTGTCCACTTTTTATACAAGGCATTTTCCAGTTCAAATCGGCGAATTAATTCAATCATTCGCTCTTCTAACTGCCAGCCTCCTATTTTTTCCATTTGATCACCTAGGGAAGACATCGCTTCTACATCTTCTTTGGCAACTGCTTCTTGGTATTTATGCCAAAGTTCTACCGCCGGGTGATTTACGGCCATCATCACACCTCTCACGTCTAGACTTTGATCCCATTGAGGATGTTGTCTAAGATATTCAATACGAATACCTTTTCTAACCGCCACTCTGCCTTCGTCGGGAAGAATCTCGCGCATCAACACCTTCATTAAGGTCGATTTACCGGCGCCATTCGCTCCAACAAGCGCAACTTTTTCACCGGCTTGAAGGCCAAGATGAAGCCCGGTAAACAGCATTTTGTCGGCAAAGCCTTTGGAAAGATTCTCGAGGGAAAGGAGATTCATATAGAATTAGGATGGGAGGTTAGGTTTGCAAAGATAGTGCGATTTAACCTCCCCTCTAAGCCTTATTAATTTTTTAGAGACTGTCCATTTAGCCAAAGAGACCGATCTAGAAAGTTTAGTAGCAAGGCGCGAGAAGGATTGAAAAACAATGAGTTGACTAAAGTCAATGACTGTTTTCAATCCTGCGAGCAACGCCGCTAAAGGACTTTATAGACAGCCACTATTCGTCTAAGGCTTCTATTTTTTTTAACACCTCATCAGCCTTAGCCGCCATCTTATCACTTTCAGCGCGGTTAATGGTGCTTAAACGATGCGATTCTTCTAGAAGCTTACGGTATTCTGCCTGAAGTTTTTCTTTGGGAGATTTTTTTTTGAATAGCCCGAACATAGGTGTAGTTTTAAAAGTGATATTTACATAACTGAAATTCTCCTAGGTTGTTTACAGTATTATCTTTGCGCCCTCTTAAAAAACTCCCTCATGCGAATTTTCAAGTTTGGTGGCGCCTCAGTAAAGGATGCGGAAGGCGTTCGGAATGTTTATGAAGTTATGCGCCAGTGCGGCGAATCGGATACGGTAGTGGTGGTCTCGGCGATGGGGAAAACCACTAATGCCTTGGAGCGCATTGTACAATTTCACCTCGAAGGGAGCCTGGAATGGAAGGATGTTTTGGAAGAAATTCGCCTTCACCACTACGGTATAATGGAAGAGCTTTTTCTTCAAAAGGAACATGCCGTATATCAAGAGATTGAGCATGTACTTACCCAAATTCGTCTTATCTGCCAAACACCTCCAACATCGGAATATAACATGCATTACGATCGCATCGTGAGCTACGGCGAAATCATGGCAACGCGAATCGTTTCTGCTTTTTTGAACGATAGCGGAATGACCAATACTTGGCTCGATGCGAGAAAGATTATTAAAACAGATTCCAATCATCGTTTTGCCAGAGTAAATTGGTCGTTTACCGAAATTTTGGTACAGCAGAGTATCCGTGCAGGATACTCCTACGTCATTCAAGGTTTTATTGGTTCCGACGATAATCTTCACGCAACTACCTTGGGAAGAGAGGGGTCTGATTACACCGCTTCTATTCTTGCCTACGCACTAAATGCTCAGGAAGTTTGTATTTGGAAGGACGTACCCGGAGTGTTGAATGGTGATCCGAAAGTGTTCCCAAATGTGCAGCTTATCAATCATATCTCCTACAGGGAAGCTATCGAATTGGCGTATTTTGGAGCGTCGGTAATTCACCCTAAAACCATCCAGCCTCTACAGCGTAAAAACATTCCGCTCTACGTTAAATCTTTTCTGAACCCCACCCAATCCGGAACCAGAATTAGCGAAGGTGCGGATTTAGAACCTCAATTGCCAATATTTATTCGAAAAACCGATCAAGCGATTATCAAACTTAGCACGCGTGACTTGGCTTTTATTGTTGAAGAAAACCTGAGTACGATTTATAACATCTTCCATCGGTTTGGTGTACGCGTAAATTTGATGCAAAACTCCGCCGTATCGTCAAGCTTTTGCATTAATAACGATCCTATTTCCACGGAAAAAGTGCTTGATGAATTAAAGCGTCAGTTTGATGTGGATTTTACACCGGGCGTTACACTTTTCACCATTCGACATGATAACGGTGATGAGGCGCGGGCATATCTCAATCTCAGTGGCGATATTAAAATGGAGCAGCGAACGCCAAACGCAATTCAGATTGCTGTCACTATGTAACAAAAAAAACACGGCCGATCAGCCGTGTTTTTTATGCTATTTGAGAAAATTACGCAAAAGTCTTGGAAACCTTTGCGGCTTTAGGACCTTCGCTGTAATCGTAGAATCCTTCACCAGATTTCACACCTAACTTACCCGCCGTTACCATGTTAACTAAAAGAGGGCAGGGGGCGTACTTGTCGTTTCCTAAGCCATCGTACAATACACGGAGAATGGCAAGACAAACATCTAAGCCAATGAAATCAGCCAACTGCAATGGTCCCATGGGGTGCGCCATACCGAGTTTCATAATGGTGTCGATTTCTTGAACGCCGGCTACACCTTCGTGCAATGAAATAATGGCTTCGTTGATCATCGGCATGAGGATGCGATTGGCTACGAAACCAGGGTAGTCGTTGCAGGTTACGGGAACCTTACCCAATTTTTCAGACAACTCAGTAATTGCGGTGCTTACTTCATCAGAAGTAGAATAACCACGGATGATTTCCACCAACTTCATAATGGGCACAGGATTCATAAAGTGCATGCCAATTACTTTGTCGGGTCTGCCAGTAACGGCCGCAATTTTGGTTATACTGATAGATGAAGTATTGGTTGCCAAAACGCAATGAGCAGGCGCCATTTGGTCAAGGTCGCGGAAAAGTTGAAGCTTGATATCAACGTTTTCTGTAGCAGCTTCAACAACTAAGTCGGCGCTCTGTACTGCGGCTTTTAAATCGGTTTGGGTAGTGATATTCCCTAAGGTTGCAGATTTAGCCGCTTCGTCGATGCTGCCCTTCGCTACCATACGATCGAGATTTTTTCCGATGGTGGCTAAGGCTCTTTGCAAACTATCGGCACTGATATCAACTAAGCTTACTGAATAACCTGTTTGGGCAAAAACATGAGCAATTCCATTTCCCATGGTACCCGCTCCAATGACTACGATGTTCTTCATTTGTTCAAATTTTATTGATTTCCTTTGTTGTAATCGGCCAAGAATTTTTCTAAGCCGATGTCGGTTAATGGGTGATTGAGGAGTCCTTTAATGGAAGAAAGAGGTCCGGTCATAACATCAGCACCAATTTCCGCGCACTGAATCACGTGCATGGTATGACGTACGGAGGCAGCGAGGATTTGCGTTTCGTATCCGTAGTTATCATAAATCTGACGAATCTGGGCAATGAGCTCTAATCCGTTGGTGGAAATATCGTCGAGACGACCGATAAAGGGCGAAACGTAGGTAGCTCCAGCTTTTGCAGCCAATAAGGCTTGTCCAGCACTGAACACAAGAGTGCAATTGGTGCGTATTCCCTTATTGGTAAAGTAGCGCAAAGCTTTTACTCCATCTTCGATCATGGGAACTTTAACCACAATTTGCGGATGAAGTTTGGCCAGCTCTTCACCTTCTTTCACCATTTCGTCGAAGGTAGTAGAAATAACTTCGGCAGAAACGTCGCCGTCCACTGCTTCGCAAATTGCTAGGTAGTGGTTTTTGATGTTCTCGGCACCAGTGATTCCTTCTTTAGCCATTAAAGTAGGATTTGTGGTTACACCATCGAGCACGCCTAAGGCTTGAGCTTCTTTGATTTGGTCGAGATTTGCTGTATCAATGAAAAATTTCATGTTGGGTTGATTTTAATGAAGTTAAATGTTAAAGACCTAAACGCTTACGGGTCTTTTTGGTCAAAGCGTCTTTGTGTACCACAAAGCTGATGGTTTTGTAACGCAGAAAAGTTTCTGAGCAGAAAATATATCCGTCTTTGTAAGGATTGGGGATTTCTCCCCATGAGTTCTTTACCACGTAGTAGCTGGTGCCGTTTTGGTCAACCACTCTTCCTACGATGTGCATACCGTGGTCGTCGGTGGTTTCAAAATTATCAAAAGCCGCCTGACGCATTTCGGGGGTGATTTGGAGTTCTTCTACCGGATGCTCAAACATTTCACGACGTTGATCTGGAGTCATTTTAGCATAAGGAATAGCCGGTACGATAGCCAATCCGTTTCTTGCTGAGAAACCTTTCTCACTCACGTCGGTGGCCCAGCTTAGGGTAAAACCATTGTCGAGCGCATTGTCCACATTTTCCATCAACTCATCTAATGGCATGTTGTACGAGGTTCCCCAGCTCCAGTTGTCGGGTACTTCGATAAACATTTCTTCGTAAAAAGGCGCATGAAGAAAAGAGGTGATTTGTACGTAATCGTCGGGGTTTATTCCAACCACTTTCTCCGTAAAGCTACGAGGAGTGTATTTTTTTCCTTCAAATTCAAACTCTTCAGGAATAGCACCGAAATACGCATCTAGTACGGAGTTGAAAGCAGGAAGCCATGCTGTACTCAGGCGTCCGTTGGGGTTCTTAATAATTGCATCGAGCATGCCTTTCAGTACGTTTTCTAATTCGCTATGGCGGTTCACGTCTTCACCGTATTCCAAACCGCGGTATTCCGTGTAGGGCATAGCTCCGTATTTTTTCAAAACGTAGAGCACATCGGGAAGGGCACCACCTTGGGCGAAATTGAGATTACCCTCCAAGCGTACGTAACGAATGGCTTTGTCGTGGTAAACCATTCTCGCGGTAAACATCTCAGAAAGGTCCACCGGATTTTTGCCAATTCGCGCCATTTCACTTTCAATAAACGAAGTGGTAGCGTAACTCCAGCATGTACCGCTACTAGCTTGATTTTTTACCGGAAGTACCGAAAGGTCAACCTGGGTAGTAAATTCATATCCTTTCTTGTCGGTGTCTTGACTCTGCGAGCGGACTTTAGCCACCAAATCATCTTGAGCCTGAACATTGCCTACCAGAAGTAGTGCAGCTGAAAAAGTGATAAACAGTTTCTTCATATTCGTTGATTAATTATTATTCTTGGGTGATTATTGCGTTTCTTTCTTGTAAATAATCCGTGTATTCTCCGAGGGTTTTCATGCGTAATTGAATCACATTTTCCATAGCGTTACCTAAGACCAGTAGTTCATCGCAGGCTTCGCGAAGTCCATATTTTCCACCTGGCTGGGTGCTGCTAAAGTCAATGAGTTCGTTGTGCGAGCAGTAATCCCTAAAGTGTGGGGCACCCGGACGATCAATGAGCATGCGGAGACCGGCAATTTTTGCGGCGTTGAGGTCGAGGATATCGTCGAAGAAAAAGGCTACTTCGTGGGGTTTAATTCCCGAAGCATTACAAAAATCCCGAAGCTTTTCCTCTTTGTTCAACACTTTGGAATAGAGGGCGTCGGGGTGTTCGCGCTCGGCCCATTGCTGTGCTCCCGGATTATTGGCACCGGTAATAATGGCTACCGGAGGCATCTTGCCATCGCGTAGCCAAAGGGAAAAACGGAGCATGTTGACCCCCATACTATCGGCTTCAAAAAAACCGCTGGGGGAGTGCAAAGATTTTTCGCCACTGTTGAACACTCCGTCCCAGTCAAACACCAAAGCTCGGATATTTGACCAGCGATGCGCAGCTTCAACTTGGGAGATATGCCACATTTTTTAAATGTTAACCAAATCCTGTACGTCGATCATACCTACAGCCTTTCCGTTGTTGGTTACGACCAATTGATCTACTTGATGTTTCTTAAATGCATTCGATGCTTCAACCAATAAATCGGAGGCTTCTACGTGAAGTGGAGTTTTTTGCGCCAGCGATGCGAGCTGTTTTTGCAGGAAAGCCTCGCCTTCTTCGGAGAGTTTTCTGCGCAAATCACCGTCCGTGAAAATACCAATAGGCTCGTTATTATCATTAACGATGGTAACGGCACCAAAGCCACCAGAAGTCATTTTTACTAAACCTTCAACCACGGTTGCGTTAGCGGAAATGGTGGGGTTGTTGGCTCGCATAACTTCAGCCACAGTTTTGGTCATTAAGGCAGTGTGCTCAAAGAACTGATTGGTTCCTAAAGTGGTAAAGTTGTTCTCGGTGAGTTGTTGCATGAGCTTCCACGGCACGGTAACGGTGTGTACACCTACGTTGATGGCGTTGCGAACGTGCTCCACATTGCGTACACTGGAAAACATAATCTTGGTGTTGTAGCCGTAGTAATTTACCGCATCAACACATTGTTCAACGAGTGCCAAAGCGTCGTGGCCCTGATCTTGAAGACGCCCAACAAGCGGACAAACGTAAGTAGCACCGGCGGCCATGGCCATGTATGCTTGCTGAAGGGTGTAAACCAAGTGAATGTTTACCATGAAACCCTCGTCAACCAGTTGCTTACATGCTTTAACACCTTCAAGACTGATGGGAATTTTATATACCGTTTTTGAGCGATCGAGGCCCATTGCATCTTGACGCTTAGCTTCGGCAACGATTTCTTCTGCCGTTTTACCAAGAGCTTCGATTTGTAAAATAGGTACAATTTCCGCTAATTTCAAAATGGTGGCGTCAACATCGGTGATGCCTTCGCGGTGCATGAAGGTAGGAGTGGTGGTCAATCCGGTTAAAAATCCTAGTTTAAAGGCTGCTTCAATTTCTTTAATATCCGCACTGTCGAGATATAGTTCCATGGGTGATTTTTTAAGAGGCCAAAGGTAATGTGAAATACCCTTTGCATCATAATGAAAGCATTGGAAAATACGTCAAGTAATTCATAATCATTTAGGGTTATTTTTTCTATTGTTACGCGGCATTTATGCTTATTTTTGTGGAAAACTATCTTCATGCTGGTTCAATTTACTCTTAAGAATTACAAGATATTTAAAAATCAGGCTACTTTAAGCATGATGGCGGCAGATCATTTGGACGATGAAAATTCGGAGGAGAATCTTATTTCTTCCAATGTCTTTGGACTTCGGCTGCTTCGAAGTGCGGTGATTTATGGTGCCAATGCTAGTGGAAAGACGAAGTTTCTTGAAGCATTGATTACGATGAGGAAGTACGCCATTTCCTCTTCAAAAGATGGACAAAAAGGCGACAAAATTCCCGTTGAGCCGTTTTTGCTTAGTACGGATGAGAGTTCCAATCCCACCGAGTTTGAGGTTGTTTTTATTTACCAAGATGTTCTCTACCGATATGGTTTTGAGGTAGATCAGAAGCAGGTGCATTCGGAATGGTTGTATCAGCGCGAGGGGAAAAAAGAAGTGGAAATATTTTTCCGGGAAAAACAGGAGTGTGCTACCCACCGCACGAAGTTTTCGCGTGGAGCCATGATTATGAAGGAGGATATGTTACGCGACAACGCTTTAATGCTATCGGTGGCGGCGCAATTCAATGATTCTATTTGTCGAAATGTGCTTGATTGGTTTCAGAGCATTGTTGCCATCACCGATATTACGGATGCAGAGTTTAGGTCAAATGCGCTTCGTAAGATGAAAAATGCGGAGTCCAAACAACGCCTCGTCTATTTCTTAAAAAAGGCTGATTTTGGAATTCGCGATGTTGAAGTGTTGGAGAAAAGCGCGGAAAAAACACCACGCTTCAGCAGTATCCTCACACGTCGCCAGGTGTTTGACCATGATGGCCACGTTATTTCAAAGCTCTTTTCATTGCAAGATGATGAATCAGAAGGAACGAAGAAGTACTTTTTTCTGTTGGGACCGGTTATCGACGTTTTACATTCCGGTGGAATTCTTCTGGTAGATGAGTTAGATGCTAAGCTTCATCCCAATTTGGTACACAGACTCATCGGTATTTTTCATTCTTCGAAGAAGAACAGTTCCAATGCACAGTTGATTTTCAATACACACAATACCAATTTATTGCAAACGGACGCCTTTCGCCGTGACCAGATTTGGTTTGCCGAGAAAAACCGCAAAGGCGAAGGACGCATTTATGCTCTGTCTGATTTTCAAAATAGCCTAAACAATGGCGAATTGGATCGGGAAAAATGTTATATTTTAGGGAGGTATGGGGCTATTCCTTGTCTTGAT
>JBHYFA010000003.1:45567-74586 GCA_051859825.1 Schleiferiaceae bacterium | reverse complement strand
AATTAACCGGCGCGAAGCCCAAAACCAATCTGCGTTTTCGTCCGGTGGTGCTGCACGCCGGGCCATTTAGCCTGCAAAAAGGCAAAAGCATTACCCACGAATTTACCATGCCCAATTACGTGGGTTCGGTACGCGCTATGGTTATTGCCGCTGAGGGACCGGCCTACGGAAGCGCGGAAACCACCGCAGCGGTAAAACTCCCGCTTATGGTGCAAACCACACTGCCTCGCGTTCTTGGCCCCGGAGAGCGCATACAAATTCCCGTGCAACTCTTTGCCATGGACAAATCGGTGAAAGACGTGAAAGTAAAGGCGAAAGTCACCGGCGATGCCCGACTCATATTGAGTGAAGCCCAAGCAAAATTCACCGAACCCGGTGAGCAGATGGTCATGCTGGAACTGGAAGTAGGTGATCGTACAGGGAATATTATCATTGATATTCAAGCCACTTCCGGGGCAAATGTTGCCAATGACAAAACCAATATCGGGGTACGCTATCCGGTAGGCAGACAGAGTCTTTCCAAATGGAAAAAAGTTGACCCGGGTAGCAACGCCACCATAGACTTGGAAGCCTTGGGCATCACCAACAGTAATAACGCAGTACTGGAATTTTCCGGCATGCCCGACATCAATCTCAACAAGCGATTGCAAAGTTTGATTACCTATCCGCACGGCTGCTTGGAGCAAAGCATTTCCCGGGTGTTTCCGCAGATCTATTTGCAAAGATTCACCGAGCTTTCGCAAGAGGACAAAGAAAAAGTGGCGCATCAGGTTTCTGCAATGCTACTAAAGGTCGTACAATTACAAAATGCCAATGGCGGAATGAACTTCTGGCCCGGCAGCAGGTCAACCCACAATTGGGGAAGCTCTTATACCTTGCATTTTCTCATTGAAGCCCGAAATCAAGGATTCAATATTCCCGAGGCTCTCTTTTCCAATTTGATGCGTTATCAGGCCAATGAAGCCCGCAACAACAAACTCAACGAAGACAACCGTTACGATTCCGATTTCCGCTTTTTCAATCAAGCCTATCGACTTTACACCTTGGCGTTGGCGGGTAAGCCGGAAATTGGAGCCATGAACCGTTTGAAGGCAAAAATCGGTAATTCCAATACTACCGCAAACTTGCTGGCTGCGGCCTACATGCTGAGCGGTCAGACCAAAGCCGCCGAAGAGTTGTACAACAACAACCCCGTTGGTTCACGCAACTACCGCAATGCCTTCACCATGGGCTCCAACATCCGCGATCAGGCGATGATGTTGGAAAGTGCCGTATTGGTAAAAAAAGACCGCGATGCCGCCATGCTGGCCGAAAACCTTATCAAGGCATTGAGCTCCGACTCGTGGATGAGCACCCAAGAAATAGCTTGGTCGCTTTGCGCCTTAGGCCGTTATTTCGCCAAACATGACCCCGGAAAAGCATACGAAGCTCAGTTTAGCATGAATGGAGGGAGGAAAGAATCCATCAGTGGCAAAGGACAAACCATCCGTAGGGAGTTTGACGAGGCCAGTGGATATTCTGCGGAAATTAGCAATACCGGAAAGAGTCCGCTCTACGTGCGCCTCACCACCACCGGCATTCCGGCCATTGGCAATGAAATAGAGTATGCGAACAACCTCAATCTCTCGGTCACCTATCTCAACAACAACCGGCAGACCATCGATGTTAGCAACCTACAGCAAGGCACGGATTTCATCGCGAGAGTAACCGTACAGCGCACCTCCTCCATCATGGATATGAGTGACTTGGCGCTGACGCAAATATTCCCTTCCGGCTGGGAAATCATCAGCAGCAGAATAATGACCGGCGATGATGAAAGCGACCACCGCGATTTCCGTGATGACCGCGTTTACACCTATTTCGACCTCAACCAAAACGCTTCCGTCACCTTCGAAGTACGACTGTCTGCTACCTACAAAGGCAGCTTCTACCTACCACCTGTGCAAGTTGAAGGCATGTACAGCAATGAAGTGGGAGCTTTGAAAAAGGGGAAATTGGTGAAGGTGGAGTAGGAATTCCAAAAGCTACAAGAACTTTTGAACAGTGATAACGAATTCTACAAGTGTTAATAAAACCACTCAAGCTGTATGATAATGATTTAGCAACATTGGTTTACAAAGAAAAACAGTCGCAAAACTCCCGCTATTATTAGATAAACACAATTTATGAGGCTCTAAAAAAAATTGAAAGTTTTTTCATCAACTAAAAAGATATAGTTGTAATTTAGTACACTCATTAATTTTAAATGTGGTCGTTTTGCAACAAACTAAATTACCTGCTCCGCAGCATCTATTGCTGTGGAGTAGGTTTTTTGTTATGTGGAAATATCTCTGCTCAAAATCTAATTAGAAATCCGGGATTTGAGGATTTTGCAACCAATCAACCAACAAGGTTCTTAGATACTTCTACAACTACTTTTGACAATATTTTATATTGGCGTTCACCTACATTTGATAAAATGCCTATGGTGGTTGGGCCATTTAGATCCTCTACTACTACAGTTAATCCTAACTCAGGTAATTATCATTTTATTTTAAGCTCGGGGCTCAATTACAATTCAGCTGGAAGGTCAAAATTTTTTGCTCAAAGTGAACTTAATGACTCTCTGAAAAAAAACTGTATGTATTTATTTTCGTTCTACTTTCAGCCAAGAGCACGTTTAAATCCATTGCCAGATGCTGATTCATTGCACTGTACGAATAACCGCTTGGGTTTTTATTTTTCTAAAAATCCTGTGTCAGATACTTCTGGAATTTCTTTAACCAATTCTGCTGAACGTAGTGTTCAAATGATTCGCCACTTCGATAGCTTACAAATTACTCCACAAGTTGCCATTCCTACGGACACCTTTTATACCGATACCAGCAATTACACTTACTACGAACAAACCTTTGTAGCCCAAGGCGGGGAACAATACATCACCATGGGTAACTTTTACCCCATTGAACAAACCCTTTACAAAAATCTCTATACACACGAGGTATTTTCAACATACTTAGAAGACACAACCATATATCAAGTTAGTTATTGGCACATAGACGACCTCAACTTACAACTTATCCCACAACCCAACCAAGCTTTTACCCACAGCAGCGATACCAACATTTGTCCCGGTGAAAGCATCGAACTCTTTGCGCGGCTGGAAGTGCCGGGAAGTTACCTTTGGAGTACGGGAGACACCACACCTACCATTAACGTATCCCAAGCAGGTGTGTATTCCGTTACCGCATCTTGTCCGTGCGGAATGGAATACTCCGCAGAAATAGTGGTAGAGGAACTACAGCCTCTTCCCCACATCGAAGTCAACGACACCAACATCTGCGAAAATATTGGGCATATCCTAATCCATTTACCCCCGGCTGTAGAGTACTTCCTCAACGGCATTCCTCAGCCTAACAGCATCAACATTACCGCCGAAGGAAACTACCACCTCATTGCCCGAAACGAATGTGAGGAAAAAGACTTGTTTTTCCACGTAGGCGTTATCCCCTGCGACTTAACGCTCTACATACCCAACGCTTTCACCCCCAACGATGACGGTAGAAACGACTGCTTTCACATCGCCGCCACAAACGTCTATCATTTTCATATTCGCATATTCAACCGCTGGGGACAAGAAATTTTCACCTCCTCCGACCCCAACTTCTGCTGGGACGGAACCCTAAACGGCAGTCCGCTTCCCCAAGGAGTCTATACCCTCAAAATATCCTATTCCGAAAGCGAAATTGTCCCACCTAAACAGATTTTGAGGAATGTTACGTTGATACGTTAGAGCATTTTACTTTTGTACCCAAAAGCCATTGGCAAATCAATCTTCAAAAATAATCAATTGAAGCAAAAGGGATACAAAACGGGTATGTACATTCTTTCTGTTGGCCTAGTTATCTGGTTCACCTTCAGCATTCCGCGGCCGCTATTTCCTGCTGATTATTCGACGGTGGTGTTCGATAAAAACGGGGAGTTTTTGGGCGGACGTACGGCCCATGATGAACAATGGCGTTTTCCACCTTCAGGCGAAATACCCGAAATGTACGCAAAGGCCGTTTTGTTGTACGAAGACGAATGGTTTTACTATCATCCGGGCTTCAATCCGGTTTCCATGTTCAAGGCGGCTTGGGCAAACTTCAAGCAGAAGAAAATTGTACGGGGCGGCTCTACACTCAGCATGCAGGTGGTGCGACTATCGCGCAATAATCCCAAGCGGAGTATATGGGAAAAAGCCACGGAAGTATTGCGCGCAGTGCGTCTAGAAATTGGCTATTCCAAAAAATCTATACTGAGCTTTTACGCTGCCAATGCTCCCTTTGGTGGAAATGTAGTGGGCTTAGAGGCAGCCTCTTGGCGGTATTTTGGCAGAAGCTCTAACTATCTCTCTGCGGGAGAATACGCAACTTTGGCAGTATTGCCCAACGCTCCGGGACTCATTCGTCCGGGAAAAAACGCCCTCGAACTCCAACGAAAGCGCGATGCTCTTCTGCTAAAAATGCGCGATAAGGGAATCATCGACGAAATGACCTACGACTTGGCCAAAGCAGAACCCGTTCCAACCGCACCACTAACTTTACCCCAACACAGCTACCATTTTGTGGAACACGTAAAGCAAAGCCATCCGGGCGAGGCACAGTACACAAGCATAGATATGCATCTGCATCTGGCCACCAATCGAATTTTAGAACAATTTGCCCAACGCTGGAAAGCCAATCACATCTACAACGCTGCCGTTCTCATAGTCGATGTTCATTCCGGTAATATCCTCAGCTATAATGCAAACCTTCCACTTAATGCCAACACCCGCAGTCCGTACGTGGACATGATTCAGGCGCAACGCAGCAGTGCAAGTACCCTCAAACCCCTTTTGTACGCTGCGGCTCTCCAAGAGGGACAAATTGCCCCTCATCAACTATTACCCGACGTGCCTACCTATCTCGGAGGCTTTCGGCCGCAAAACTACAGCAAGCTCTACGATGGTGCCGTTCCCGCTTCCGAAGCACTCAGTCGATCGCTCAATATTCCCATGGTGCACTTGCTGAAAAATTACAAACCGGAAGTGTTTTTAAAAACCTGTAGGGAACTCGGCTTAAAAAGCTTAAATAAACCCGCCGAACATTACGGATTGAGTTTGATTTTAGGCGGCGGGGAAGTTCGCTTGCTGGAGCTGGTCAACGCCTACACCTCCTTAGCCCGTCGAGCAATGGAATACGATGAACCCTTGGTGGAGGTGCATTGGCGCGAACCAAAAACGAGTGCCAACATGCGCATCGATAGAGCTGCGGCTTGGCAAACTATAGATGCCTTGCAGCACGCCGTTCGTCCTGAAGAAGAAGCCGGATGGGAGAATTTCGCCTTGCCGGATATTGCTTGGAAAACGGGCACAAGCTTTGGCTTCCGCGATGCGTGGTCAATCGGAATATCCGGAAGATACGTGGTGGGCGTTTGGGTAGGCAATGCCTCCGGCGAAGGCCGTCCGGGATTGATAGGTGGCCAGATTGCCGCGCCGGTGATGTTTCAGGTGTTTAGAAATCTCACTGGAAATCATAGCATTACCAATAGTTATTCGCAAACCGATAAAGTGGAAGTTTGTAACAAAAGCGGGTACCTTGCGGGTCAATACTGCGATCGAAAAGAAGTTCAGTACTGGCCGCTCCATGCCAATAGAGAGCCTTGTCCGTATCACCAACCCGTGTTGCTCAACGCAGAAGCCACGCATCGAGTGGATCCGGTTTGCTACCAAGGTCAAAGTCTGAGCAAAAACTACTTTGTACTCCCGCCGAGTTGGGCCCGATTTTATCAGCAGAGAAATGCCAACTACGAAACCTTACCACCCTGGCATCCCGGCTGCGAAAGAGAAGAACGGGGACTATCTATCATTTACCCTGAGCATCACAGTAAAATAGTATTGCCGCGCGATCGAGACGGAAGAATCAGGGAACTAGTGTTGCAAGCAGCTTCGAGTCAGAGCGGCAGTCAGGTTTTCTG
Organism: Schleiferiaceae bacterium; assembly: GCA_051859825.1. GTDB lineage: Bacteria > Bacteroidota > Bacteroidia > Flavobacteriales > Schleiferiaceae > CSBr16-58. The sequence goes on along the minus strand of JBHYFA010000003.1, from coordinate 68,610 downwards.
GGACATCAATGGTCTTCACATTGGCAACACGCGCATTGAGCATAATTTGGGAGTAGTACTAAAACCGGGTAAGCATCTACTCACCATTACCGATGAAGCGGGAAATATGCAGAAAGTAGAGTTTTTTACGGATTGAGAAATTGGTTGAAGTAAAAACATTACTTTAGTTTTTTTGATTATGTTTCAACTCATTTTGTTTACCAACAAAGGGTAAGGAAGTACGAAATTTTCCAGTATATCGGAAAAATTTCCATTAATTTTTCCAGTACAACGGAAAATTTCATAGAAATATCCCCCGTAGAGCTTGTCTATAAACTCCAAGTGACTGCTTTATAAAGCTCGATAGCAAGGCATGTAAAGGTTGAAAAACAAGGAGTTGAATAAAGTCAATGACTGTTTTCAATCCAAGTGCAACGCCGCTAATGGACTTTGTGGACAGACTCTATCTTATTCCGGGAACAAACTCCTTCCCATACCCCGGCTCATAATACGCCAAATCCACCCATTCTTGCGCCTGGATTTTCCGCCACCCTTCCACATCCATGTCTTTAGCCGAAGGATAAATAGGGTAAAATGAGTAACGCTCGTTGGTCAATACCGATTGGTACTTACCGGCAGCATCGCCCACAACAGCAATGCGACCGGGAATATCGAGAAAAATATCGCTTTCAATAATCAGAGGTGCGCGTTCTCGCGTAGACGTTCCGAAAATTTCCACGTAAGCCTCCATTCTGCGGGCATCGATGGCGCAGAGGCACACATCTTCTTGGGCGCCATTTTTCTCCCAAAAGGTTCGAAGGCTCAGCATACCTGAAACGCTCAGTAGGGGAATGCCTAAAGCATAAGCCAAACCCTTAGCCGCAGAAACGCCTATACGCAAACCGGTGTATGAACCGGGGCCATCTCCTACCGCCACGCACTGAATATCCGAGAAATCGAGTTTAGCAGCCACTATCGCCTCTTTGATGAACCGATGCAAAACCTCCGCGTGGGTATAGCTTTGCGGGTCGGCTTCTTCACGAAGTGCCAAACATTTTTCTTCAAAAAACACCGCAACCGAACAATTGCGGGTGGAGGTTTCGATGGCAAGCCAATACATGCAAATGATTTTGAGGATTACTTCCGTTGGGGTTGCACGGCAGACTGGTGCTTTAAATCTTGCGTGATAGCCGAAAAGGGTCCGCTGACGATTTCCTCTCCCTCATTCAATCCAGAGGTAATTTCCAAATACGCATCATCCTGAATACCAATAGACACTTTGCGCATTTCGGCCGTTTCACCCTGAATAACGAACACACAAGGAAAAGCCTCATCGGTGGATGAACGTCGAAGGCGAGCGAGCTGACTGTTATCGCCAGTAGAATCGCTGCGGGTAGTTACCGCCTGCACGGGCACGGCCACTACGTCGAATACACGACGAGTGATGATATCGACAGTGGCGGTCATACCGTGACGAAGTGGGTGCTTGCGCTCCATGTGTGCGTAAGATTCAGGGCTGATATCCACGAGAACTTCAAAAACCGTAATTTGGTCGGCAGCCGCTTGATTCTCCCTACTCGCAATGGCCACGTGCGCCACTCGTCCGTAGAAGGTTTCGTTGGGATAAGCCTCCACCTTTACACTGGCGGAGTCGCCCACCTGCACTTTTATCACCTCGTTTTCGTTGACCTCCACTTTCACCTGCATTTGGTCGAGATTAGCAATACGCAAAAGCTCGGTACCCGCCATCTGCGCAGTACCCACTACCCGTTCGCCCACTTCCACATTAAGCATACTAATGGTTCCCGAAGCCGGGGCGAAAATTTTAGTACGCTTGAGATTGTCTTGTGCTTCTACTTCGGTGGCTCGCGCACTCTGCACCTGAAATTCGGCCGCCTCAACAGCCAAACGCGCTACATCGTAGGCCCGCTGAATTCCGTCGAACTCCAGCTCACTAATTACCCCCTTATCAAAAAGAGCTTTATTGCGATTATAGTTTCTTTCAGCTTCAACGAATTGTGCGCGGGCTTGACTCAATGAAGCACGAGCATTATTGGTTGCGGCCTTAGCGCGGAGTTCGGCAGATTGGTACAAATCGGGGTTGATACGCACGAGTAAATCACCTTGCTTTACCGTTTCACCCTCACGGAAATACAACTCAAAAATCTCCCCCGACACTTCCGGGGCAATTTTTACTTCTTGAGCAGGGCGGATTTTTCCGGAGGTAGTAACCACCTCTACCAAGTCGCGTTTTTTCACTTCCACCACCTGCACACTTACGGCTTTATCGCCACTTCCAAAAAGCCCGTAAGCACGAGCGGCGGCCAAAACCACAAACACAGCGAGAATAGCCAGAAATATTTTCAAGGTTTTACTCATGTCAAAATTTGAATTCGTTGTTTACGTAAAAATGCAACACATTTATCTTAAAAACATAATCGTAGAGTGAGCTCGCCATTTCTGCTTGAGCCTGAGCTAAGGCATTTTTAGCATTCTCGAAATCGTACTGCTGAATGGCTCCTACACGAAAGCGTTCTTGGGCATAATCAAAAGCCTCTTGGCTCGACTTCACCGTTTTCTCGGCAGCGCGATAGGCTTTCAAACTGGCCTGAGCATCGGCATAGGCGCGTTGCACATCCTGGCGAATACGGTTGGTTTCCCGTTCGTAGTCAAGATCAGCAATTTGTCGTTGTAATTCCGCATTGCGAATGGAATTTCTAATTTGCAATCTACTGTAAATGGGGATGTTCAAACTGATACCTACAAACTCGTTGATGTTATCTGTCACTTGATCGTTAAAAGGTTTATTCGACATTCCTATAGGAACCTGCTGCGCACCAAAAACAGTTGCTCCATCTTCCGTGACACCAATAGGAACTTGCACTGTTTCAATACGCTCAAAAACCGGAATTTGGTTGGAGTAATTGGTAGAAATAGCTCCTACAACCGAGAGCGTTGGCAAACGCTGTCCTTTGGCTATCTGCACATCTTTATCCGCACGAACCATACTCAACAAAGCTGCCTTCACGGCTGGCTGGATATCCATAGCTTGCTGAAAAATGTAATCTTCCGAAAACTGAAAAATGTCGCCACTTGGTAAACTTCCCACCGGATTACTCACATCAAATCCGGCAGCGTCGGGCAATTGAAGAATCTGTATCAGATTGAGCATGCTAATCGCAAGGTCATTTTCATTGCGGACTAGATTCTGCTCATCCCGAGCCAATTGCGCTTCCAATTCGTACAAACTCCCTCGAGGTTCAGCACCGGCTTTCACTAAGTCAGACATACGGCGGACTTGTAATTCAGAGATTTTCACCTGCTCTTGCGATATTTTCAGCACCTCTTTACTGAGAAGAACTTGCAAATACGCACCCGTGAGGTTAAGAATCAAATCAACCTTTCGTTGCTCAAAAGTAGCAATCTGCACATCTCTTTCTAGTCGAGCCCGATCAACATTATTCTTATTGCGAAAACCATCGAAAAGTACCCACTGAGAATTGAGTCCGAGGTTTGATGTCTGACGATTATCTCTACTGATTAAGTTGGTAACCGGGTCGATGTTGAGACCAAAATTGAAGTTATAGCCAAAATTTGCGTTGAGATTGGGAAACAATTCAGCCCAAGCCGACTGCACATCCAAGCGCGCCCGCTCAATAAAAAGGTCGTTTTGGCGAATATCTATATTGTTTTCCAGCGCGTAATCAATACACTCTTGAAGCGTCCAAATCTTTGAAGACTGGGCATTTACGCTGAAACAGAAAAAACCTCCAAGAAACAAATACCAATAGGTAAAAAATCTTTGCATGCCGTGCATTTTAAGTTTTCAAAAGTACATATTTATGAGTCGATTCAGCAATACTTAAATTGAGGCTATCAACAAAGTCCGATAACTTCATTAGAACCGAGCAAAAAACAATTTATTAGCTGGTAAACTCATAGCAATTTTACCCCAAACATTATCGTCTGTATCGTTACTTTGTGGCATTCTAAGCAAAAAATGGAAAGTCCTCAAGACATCGCACTTAGCTTAAAAATCATTCCCGAAAGCCCCGGAATATATCAGTATTACGATGGGCAGGAAAAATTACTGTACGTAGGAAAAGCGAAGAATTTGAAGAAAAGAGTGAGCTCTTACTTCAACAAAACCCATGATTCTCATCGTATTGGGGTGATGGTACGTAAAATAAAACGCATCGAAACCATCGTTACCGAAACCGAGTTTGACGCTTTACTTTTGGAAAACAACCTCATAAAAACGCATCAACCGAGGTACAACATCAATCTCAAAGACGATAAGACCTATCCTTGGATTTGCATAAAAAACGAGCGTTTTCCCCGTATTTTTCCCACCAGAAAAAAAATAAAAGACGGATCGGAGTATTTTGGTCCTTACGCATCTGTAAAGGTTATGCGTACGGTGCTCGACTTAATCAAGCAGCTCTACCCCATCCGCACGTGCAAACTCAACTTGCAGGAAAAGAGCATTGAAGAGGGAAAGTTTAAAGTTTGCCTGGAATACCACATTGGAAATTGCTTAGGGCCTTGTGAGGGTCATCAAACGGAGGAAGAATACAATCACAGCATCGAGGAAGCGCGCCAACTCATTCGCGGTCAACTCAATGCCGTTAAGCGCAAGTTGCAGTCTATCATGATGGAGCAAGCAGCAAACTTAGAATTTGAGCAAGCCCAAAAGACCAAGGAAAAGCTCGAAATGATTGAGAAGTATCAGGCGAAATCTTCCGTGAGCATTCCCAACTTGCGCGATGCTGAAGTGTATAGCGCACTTATTGATGCCACGCACGGCTATGTCAATTATCTGAAAATTGTGGACGGACTCGTAATTCAGAGTCACAGCATGGAATTCAAGCGCAAGCTCGACGAAACAGAGCATCAACTTTTGGAGTTGGCCATTCCCGAAATCCGCCGCTTATATGATTCGGATATTTCGGAGGTATATCTTTCCCATGAGGTGGAAATGGAAATACCCGATGTACGTTTTCATGTACCCCAGCGCGGAGATAAGCGAGCCTTGGTAGAGTTGAGTTTGAAAAACGCCAAGTACCACCGTTTGGAACGACTCAAGAGCATGCAAACCATTGACCCCGAAAGGCACACCAAGCGACTTTTGCATCAGATGAAGGAAGACTTGCGTTTGCCGGAAGAGCCGGTACACGCGGAGTGTTTTGATAATTCAAACTTCCACGGAACCAATGCTGTTTCGGCCTGCGTGGTATTCAAGAACGCCAAGCCATCCAAAAAAGATTACAGGCATTTCACCATAAAAACCGTCACCGGGCCCGACGATTTTGCCAGTATGGCCGAGGTTGTTTACCGCAGGTACAAGCGTTTAATAGAGGAAAAGCAGAGTTTGCCGCAACTCATCGTGATTGACGGAGGAAAAGGTCAGCTCAATGCCGCTTTGGGGGCTTTAGAAAAATTAGATTTGCGAGGAAAAATCACCATCATTGGTATTGCCAAGCGCTTAGAAGAAATTTATTATCCCGGTGATTCCATTCCCATGTATTTGGATAAAAAGTCGGAAACCTTAAAAGTGATTCAGCACATGCGGGATGAGGCGCACCGATTTAGCATAACCCATCATCGCAATAAGCGAAGCAAAAACACCTTTAAGAGCACGTTGGAAGGCATTCCCGGCATTGGGCCGGAGAGCGTGAAAATGCTCCTTCGGAAGTTTGGATCTGTAAAAGCTGTTCGCAGTGCGAGCAATGATGAAATCACACAATTGATGGGGCCGTCGAAAGCCAAAAAAATTATTGATTTCTTACAAGAAAACCCCAATTGAAACGTTCTCGAACATGCGACAACTTCTACTCAGTCTAGGACTTCTTTTTTTTCTCCAGAGCACTGCTCAGGAAAATCCGCGGGTAGGGTTGGTGTTTAGTGGTGGTGGTGCTCGATGCATTGCTCAGTTGGGCGTGTATAAAGTAATGGAAGAAGAGGGTGTAAAGATTGACCACATTGGCGGCACGAGTATGGGCGCCATCATTGGGGGCTTACTTTCCATGGGGTATAATTCCGATGAAGTTCTCAAGCTGCTCAGCGAGGTGGATTGGGACAGATTACAAAACGACCAAATTCCGCGTGAACGACTGTCGTATGCGGATAAGAAGCGCCGCGAGCGTTACGTTACAAAGTTGGACATTCGCAATTGGCGTGTTCAGTTGCCTCAGGGGTTAAACTCCGGGCATTACGTATTAAAAAACCTCAATTTTCTCTTTCAGCAGGCGGGAAACATCTCCGACTTCACAGCCTTACCCATTCCTTTTTATTGTGTAGCTACCAATTTAGAGAATGGCAAACCCAAGGTGTTTGAAAGTGGCGATTTAAGTTTGGCCTTACGCGCCAGTTCGGCTTTTCCTTCCATATTTTTTCCCATTGAAATCGATGGCAACTTGTACGTTGATGGCGGGGTGATGGATAATTTCCCTGTTGACTATATGCGGAAGAAAGATGTGGACATCCTCATTGGTGTAGATGTGCAAAACCCATCTTACACCAAGGATGAACTCACCAATGCCTTCCGCATTTTAGAGCAGATTTCTACGCTCAATAACTATTTCAGCAACTTAACGAGTGATAGCTTAGTGGATATCCTCATTCGTTTGGATTTAGAGAAGGTAGGATTGTTTGACTTTCAAAAATTCCAAGAATTACTGAGTATTGGTTATCAATATGGGGAGATGCACCGCAAGGTTTTTCGCGAAATTGCCCAGCGCCAAAAAGTTCGTGACAGTATCGTGGCACTTCCATTACCGGTAAAGGACTTTCGAGTTTCTGATTTTCAAATAAAGGGCAATTTAGCCAAGAGTTACAAATTCTATTTTAGGGAATTAGGCTTGCAAAAAAATGAGACTTTAAACACCCAAAAGCTCAATCGAAAAATAGATGAATGGATGGGTTCATTGCGCTATAGCCAGATTCGTTATAACATTGTTCCGGACACCGCTAACACGTACAAGCTTTATTTACAAGCCGATAGCGACACCATACTCAATCGCATTGGTGCATCCATTCGGTATGATGATGATTTTGGCGCGGGGGTTTTGTTGAATTACGAACGTCGGGATTTGTTCTTTTCCAATGCCCATTTCAATATTGATTTAGTTGTGAGTGAAAATCCTCGAACCTGGATTGAGTATAGCACGCACTTAGGAGCCATACCTAGCGTTGGAGTTCGTTTTCGTTCCCACCGTTTTAGGCCGATGATTTATGAAACCGGGCGAGCACTAGAACAGTTTCGTTTCCGTGATGAATCGTTTGACTTTTTTGTTCAAAGCACCTTAAAAGAGGTTTTTGCGATAGGCGGAGGGATTCAATTGGAGCGTTTTTTCTTAAGCGAATCCATCAACGTATTGCCGGTGGAGGGGCAAAGAAACTCCTTTATCAACTACTATGGCTACATTGATTTAGACACCTACGATAGGGAGTTCAAACCCAAAAAGGGGATTCGAATAAACGGGATGTACCGCATCATTGCCGAAAGAGACAACTTCGATGAATTCTACATACCCACCTCTATCCTATCCACTCGATTTTCCCAGGCAATGAGTTTTAATTCAAAATGGGGCTTGGAGTATTGGTCGCAGGGAGCATTTACCATTGGCCCTGACGCGGCCTTTCCTTACAACATATTTTTAGGAGGTGTGGGAGAGAATTACATCAACTACACCTATTCCTTCCTTGGGTATCGATTTATGGAACTAGTTGGGCGAAATGCAGCTACCGTTGGAGTTAACCTGTACTACGAAATTGGGAAAAACCAATTTATTTCGGCACGGGGAAATTGGGGGCGCATGGAGGCTAGTTTTGGAAATTTGTTTGACGACGGAACATGGTTGGATGGCTATGGCCTTTCTTATGGAGTGTCTAGTCCTCTAGGCCCCATTGAGTTTACGGTAATGGGTTCAAGCAATCACAGCAGGGTATTTACTTATCTCACACTCGGTTTTTGGTTTTAATAAATGTCTGTCTATAAAGTCCGATGACGGCGTTATGCTCTCGAACTTTCTTTCCTAGCGACATTGACTTTATAGACGAGATCAAATTAATGGCACGAAAAATGAAAAATAAGACCCATTCAATAGATTTTGATTTTCGTAAAACAATTTTTATTGTATGAATATGCAAATTATTTGACCTCAAGTTACATATATTTGCAACGTTCAAAATTCATTTTGCACAAATTAACTATATCAATTGCACTATTATTATGGAAAAAGCTATCAAAGTTCTAATTACTGATGATCACAGTGTAGTAAGAAGAGGAGCTAGATTATTATTACAGCGTTTGGAGATGCCTCTGGAAATTTTCGAAGCAGAAACATTTGATGCCGCACTTGAGGTATGCAGGAATACCCCGATTGATTTCATTGTACTGGATATTAATCTTCCCGGCGGCAATAGAAGTGACATGGTACGAGAAATTGTTCAAATACTGCCAAAAGTTAGAGTTTTAGTTTTCACCAGTTATGATGAGGAAGTGTATGCTGAGCCATTTTTACGAGCCGGGGCTTTAGGGTATATTAACAAGCTCAGTTCTGAAGATGAAATCCTTCATGCAATCGAGACTACCATACGTGGAAAGCTTTTTATAAGTGATGATATGCAAAGGAGAATTAAGGAGAAGGGGAGAAAAAAGACCATCAACCCTTTGGGGATGTTGTCTCGTAGAGAGCTTGAAGTTGGACGTCTCTTAGCTTCGGGAAAAGGAAATTTAGAAATCAAAAATGAGACGGGTTTACAACCTTCAACCATTTCTACTTACAAAAAGCGAATTTTCAGAAAGCTCTCTGTTGATAATATCGCTGAGATGTTTGAAGTATTCCAAAAGTTTGACGTTCGCTAACGAAAAGATAGCGAAACGGTTGTTCCTCTTGTTGAACTCTCTATTTTGAGATTACCACCTAAAAGTGTGGCGAGTTCTCGTACCATTTCAAGCCCAAGACCACCTTTTTGGTTTTGGGCTTTTTCTACATCAAAACCTTTGCCTTCATCCGATACTTTCAAAACATTGTATCCGTCTTTTTCTTCAAAGGTGACTCTTACCGTGCCCTTATTAGAATATTTCAATGCGTTATCAATTAAGTTATGGATGATGATTGAGAGCAAGTTGCTATTGCCATAAAGTTGGGTATTCGCATCAATTTCATATACAAGGTTTATGTTTTTCAAGCGAGCAACGCTTTTAAAAATAGCAATTTTCTGTTCAATGAGTTCACGAATATCCAACTCATCAATAGGTACACCTCCCGTTTCTGACTCTAATTTTTGATCCTTCAATATTTCCGTTACATAATCATAAAGCTTTTCACATGTCTCTTGTGCCGCCTTAAAATCTTCCTTATCTGATTTACTCGCTGCCGGCAGTTTTTCACTAAGTTCTCTAATCATAAAGCCCAAATACCTTAATGGAGATCGAATATCGTGTGCCAAAACAGCAATTACTCTATTCTTATTTGTATTAACCCTTTTCTGTTGTGAGATTACCGATTTAAAATCAGCCGTAAGGTTGTGAATTTGCTTGGTGCGTTCTTGAACACCTTTATCAACTGCCCTTCGGTAATTATTAAACCAAACAGTCCGAGCACGAATAAATACCAACGCTAAAATCAACAACACTCCCAAAATAATAACAAAAAACCACCAAGTAGCTGTTAAGGACTCAGGAACATTTATTGTAAAGCTTTGATATATGATTTCTCTACCAAAACCTACCTGCTTCCGCACTACAAAGTCATATTTTCCTGGAGGAAGAGAGTACATAACAATCTTTCCATTATCAGGAACGGGTGTCCATTCTCGATCTTCTCTATCAGTAATCCTGCTCTCAATTTTAATATTATATGGATTTCCGAAGTCTGGGGAAAGCACCTGAAAACTCAAACTTCTAAACCCTCTTGGTACACGTAGCTCATTTTCAAAAAACACCTCCTGATCATCAATCCTAATATCTGATATCTGGAGATTCTTTGAAGGTAGGGCAAAATGAATCTCTTCTGGAACAAAGGAGGTTATGCCCGACATAGAAGGAAGATAAACTTTCCCATTAGAAAGCCGGAGTCCGCAAACTTGACAGCCACCATTAAACTCATTGGTAAACAAACCCGAATTTACATCGTAGTAATTTGCAAATAGAGGCTCCGTGTTTCGTCTTAGATATCTGTAAACATCATCTTTATTGTACTGAAATAATCCTCGGTTGGTTGGTATCCACACAAAGCCATTATTATCCTGAATAAAATAATGCGAAAAATTCAGATATTTTTTTCTGTCTAATGGTAACCTTTTAACTATATCATTTCTATCAATAACAAAAACACCTTTACCATACGTGGCTACCCACAAGTAACCCGAATCCAATTCTTGAATACTTCTTACCTCTCCTGAAACAAGGTCTGAAAACTTGGAAAACGTATTATTCTCTTCATCAAATAAAAGCAATCCTGAGGATGTGCCTAATAGCAATTGCCCATCTCGCTTTCGAAAAAAACTAAGTGCTTTTTGATGATGTTCTCCTATGAGTTCAAACTGAAAATCAACTACACTACCTTTGTACAATTGCGACTTAACACTATCATTAAAAGTGGAAACAAACAAAGTGTCGCCCTCAATGAAATAAGCCGAAATAGTGTAATCAAAACTAAACTTACGATTATCAACACAGTCACCACTTTCACAACTGGTTACAATAACATCCTTCAAGAAAGAGCGCACAATAAAAGTTGAGTCCTTATTTGCTACAATAGGTCGAAAATTTCTATTGTTTCTTCCAAATTTAACTGTCCCTTTGTCTATATTAAAATAAAAGCCATTGGATGAATAGAAGTTTCGATTATCAAGGCTTACAAGTTCATAATAAGTCTCATCGTGCATTTCTACGTTACTCAAAATAAGCTCAAAAGGGCTTCTCTTTATGGACATCATTCCTTTGCTTAAGCTACCTAAAAACAAAGTCTGACTTTCTTCCTCCCAAAAACATGTATGAGTAACAAAACCGTTAAACGCGTAATTTTCTACCAGAATAACCTTTCGCAGTTTTCCACTAGATTCAGGTCGTAAAAGCCAAACATTATTTGCATCAACAATAAAAGCCTGCCTTGCCGCTCGATTCCATATCAACCGTGGATTGCTTAATGATGAAAACTGATTAATGGAGTCCTTAATTAAATAATCATCTTTAGACCATCTGTAATATCCACCTTTAGCATCTATAACATAAGCAGTTTCATCAAACATAACCATACCTAGCTTCTGAAATCTCAATTGAGATGAATACTGAATATCGTTACCTTCTACTATGACTCCAAAAACATTTTCTTGATGGTAAAACTCTTGGTCATCATTTAAAATTATTTCAGTTCTATCACTAACGGAATTAGGATATATCCTCGACGGAATTCCCAAAATATTTCTACTATCGCCACTTATTTCATAAACAAACCATTTAGGCGGAGAGGAGTCTAAGCTTGGAAAATTGTCCTTTATTCTAATAAATTCTCGTTGATTCGTTAACCCATAAATACTCTCTCCACCATCTTCAGAAGATAAATAAAAAAACCTATTTGAGCTATAACCATAATCACCAGCATAAAATGTCACGAAATTTCTACCATCATAACGTGCTAAACCATTCTCCGTAGCTAACCAAATAAAACCTGACGAACTCTGAACTATAGACTTCACACTATTTTGCGGAAGGCCATTTTCATCATTATATATCTTCGTTACATATTGAGCATTAACACTTTGCCCAATAATGAAGCTCAGAAGAATAAATGAAAAAAAATATTTGTTCATGATAATTTAATAAATCACCACACATCCCTTCGGTGTGCGTCCATCTTGACAAATATAAACAACATTAAGCTAAACGCCCACAAAGATGAACCTCCATAACTAACAAATGGCAGGGGTATCCCCACCACCGGAAATAAGCCAATCGCCATGGCAATATTTATGACGTAATGAAAGAATAAAACAGACACTAAAGCATAGCCGTAAATACGATACATAGCCACTTTTTGTCGCTCCGCCAAAAAAATCAATCGCACCAAAAAAACGGAAAATAAAAGAATCACAAATACACTTCCCAACAAGCCCCACTCCTCACCTATCGTACAAAAAATGAAATCGGTGTGCTGCTCAGGAACGAAATTATACTTGGTCTGCGTACCCTGAAGAAACCCTTTTCCTGTAAGTCCTCCGGAGCCAATCGCAATTTGCGCCTGATGCGTATTGTAGCCCACACCTTGATAATCCTGTTCTATGCCAAGAAGAATGTTGATGCGGTTTCGATGCCGATCTTCCAATAGATTATTAAACGTATAATCAACACTTTGAATCACCCCTAAAACCACCACCAAAACCCCCACTATACTAATCCATCTATTTTTAACCTTACGCTGAAAAAACAAAATGATAGCCGCCACCCCCACAAAAGTTAAGCTCAGATAAACAGGGTTTACGATGAGAGTAAGGGTAAAAATAATTCCTATCGCTAGCCCTAAAAAAATCCATCCCGCCGACAAGCCTTCCCTATGAAAGACGAAAATAAACGAAGTAAATACGATGGCCGAGCCCAAATCCGGCTGAGGCAATATCAAGAGCGCTGGTAGTGCGACCAAAAGAATGGCCGTTGCTCGATGTTTCAGTTTCGACCAATTAAACTCCAGTTTACCCATGTAATCGGCCAATACCAAGGCCGCTGCCACCTTTGCAAACTCCCCGGGCTGAATACCAATAGGTCCAACAACAAACCACGAACGCGCACCAGAAATTTTTTGACCAAAAAGCAATACCGCAACCAGCGAAAGCATAGAAGCAATAAATATGGGCCATGGAAAAATATGTAACAGCCTGATATCCAAAAATAAAATAACCAAAATGATCACAATAGCTCCAGATAAAAATATCAACTGCCTTCCGTGATTTTGGTTCAAATCAAAAAAACCAGAGTAATCTTCAGAATAGGTGGCGGCATAGATATTCAACCATCCAATGCCTACCAAAAGGAAGTACATAAAAATGGTTATCCAATCTATCTGAATGCCTCCGCGCTGATTCATTTTTTGCTACTTAGCTTAGTTTTGTGCTTGACGTTTTTCTCTTGCTCGCCTCTGCTCTTCTAATCGTCTTGCCTGATTATCGTACTCCTCACGCAAGGAACCTTCCAGCATACGTTTTTCAATTGCTTCACGCAACACCTCGCCCGTGAGGTATTTCTCCATAATCAAACTGGCAATTGGCGCCGCCCATCGCGAACCCCAATACCCATTTTCAATGAATACCGCTATGGCAATTTTGGGATTGTCTTTGGGGGCAAAAGCCATAAAAATCGAATGATCTTGCCCATGCGGATTCTCCGCAGTGCCCGTTTTACCACACATCTCAATGCCCTCAATTCGTGACATACGAGCGGTTCCCTGTTCAAAAACTTCAAACATCCCTTCAATGACTGTTTCAAAATGAATACTATCCACTAAGGAATACTTCGGCTCGGTAAAATGCGGATCTGTAATGGGTTTGCCATCAATTTTAGACACAATATGAGGCGTGTAATAATAACCTCTATTAGCAATGGTGGCGGCAATATTTGCCAGTTGAAGCGGCGTTACCAATAATTCCCCCTGCCCGATACCATTAGAAATCGTGGATACTGCCTTCCATCTATTAGTGCGATATACATTGTTGTAGTAGGTAGAATCTGGAACCAAACCTCTACGCCCCGTCGGTAAATCATTATTGAAAAAATCACCCAAACCAAAACTCCTTACATACTGATTCCATGCTTGAACACCCTTTGGCGCGGTAGAATAAGACTCCACAATTCCTTTGTAGGTGGTACAGAAATAATTGTTACAACTCTTATAAATCCCGGCTTTTAATGGTAGTGGATGCGAGGTTCCGCATTTGCAACGAACAAATAAACTTCCATAGCGAAAACCTCCACCACATGAATATCGAGTATTTGGATGAATTGCCCCAACTTGCAACCCAATCAAGGCGTTGACAATCTTAAATGGCGAACCAGGAGGATACTCTGCCAACAATGCTCGGTCAAACAAAGGCTTGTCAATAGAATCACGAAAGAGTTCGTAATAATTTCGGTTGCGGTCGCGGCCCACCAGAAGGTTAGGATCAAAGGTTGGGCTACTTGCTACTACCAATAATTCCCCTGTATTAGGGTCAATGGCTACTACTCCACCGCGTTTATTCGCCATCAACTGCTCGGCATATCGCTGTAGTTCTATATCGATGGTTGCGTGTAAATTCGAACCCGGCACGGGAAGCGTATCGTACAGCCCATCTTCAAAACGCCCCTTCTCCCTATTGTGTACGTCAACCACAATTCTTCGCACACCATCTTTTCCTCGCAAAATAGACTCGTACGACTTCTCAATTCCTGCCACTCCGTAAAAATCCCCACGAGAATAATCGGGATTATTACGCACGAAAGCCTCGGAAACTTCACCAATAAATCCCGCTAGATTAGCCGCTCCGTCATATTGATACGAACGTAAAAGTCGCTTTTGGAAGAAAAAACCCGGGTAAAAAACAATCTTTTCCTGCACGCTGGCATATTCGGCGTGCATCATTTGCTTTACCACCACCGAGGGTTTCAAGCGCGAATAAGCCGTTGCTTTTTTCAACGCCTTACGCAAATCTTCTGGCTCAATTTGGAAATCCCTGCAAAATGAAGCTGTGTCTAAACCACTTACCCGAGAAGGAATAACCATTAAATCGTAGGCCGACTGGTTACCAACAATCAAGCGATCATTTCTGTCATAAATATGCCCCCGGGGTGCGTATTCCTTAATTCGTCGAATGACGTTATTCTCCGCCGAAAGCTTCAAACTATCGTCAAAAATTTGTAGATAGACCAACCTCCCGGTAAAAATCATAAAGACTACCAGGATAAAACTGATCAGCAAAAATGCTCTTCTCTCCATCTTTTACGAAAGAATACAAAATGATTAACGATTAACTTTCTTGCTAAAAGTTAGCCCATGAATTACGAAAACAACAACAAAACTAAGAACGGTAGTTTGCAATGCCCGCCAAAGCACCAAGTCTAAATTACTAAATCTCAAAGCGTCTAAGAAAAACAAAGTGAAATGATGAAAGAATAACGCCATCGATAAAAAAAGAGCGAAATTCCTATAACCCAAACTCTCCGCATCCAATCGGGGCAAATCCTCCCCACCACGGGTAGAAACCAAACGCAATAATACCGGACGCAAATAAACCATCATCACCGTTGCTGAGGCGTGAATAGCGCCCGTTTGCTCAAAAGCATCCACAAGAAGCCCCACCACAAAACCCAAAATCAACAGGTAATGCTGATTAAACCTCACAGGCATCAAAAGCAATAAAATTGGGTAGTAGTACGGAGTGAGATAACCAAAAAACTGTACATTGGAAAATAGGAAAAACTGGAGCGCTAGCACCAGTAAAAACTTCAAAACTAAGCTTATTACATTCCTATTCATCTTCCAAAAGTTCTTCTATTTGCCTTCTATCCTCGTACTCAACTTCTTCCACCAAGTACACGAGGTAGAGAGCGGAAAAATCGGTATGCAATTCAATCTGCGCCTCAATATTATCCGAGGCCGCATTCAGCTCAAAAGAGGAAATCTTCCCTACGGGTATGCCCGGTGGAAAAATAGCCGAACGAGTATCGGTTACTACGGAATCACCTATTTCTATGGCTGCATGAGATGGCAAATCCGTAATACGCGTGTAACGAAAATTACGTCCATCCCACATCATAGTACCAAAAAAGGTATTGCTCAACATTCGGGTGCTCAGGCGGAACTTACTGTGAAGTACGGTGATTACCGTTGCGTAATTCTTACCCACATCTTTCACTACACCTACCACACCCTGCGGACTTACCACGCCCATTCCGGAATACACCCCGTGCTTTGAACCCTTATCAATCACCAAATAATTATTGGCTTTACGGTAAGAACGCTGCACCGCAACAGTCGGAAACATCCGATATTGCACGCGATATACATCATCATTCCGAACAGAATCTGTGGCGGAAGAAGAAATGCCCGAAGACAGCAAACTACGAAGCTGGGCATTCTCGCGTTGGAGTTGCTCATTTTGCTTTGCTAAAGTGAAATAGCTGTTTAACGTAGCCCGCTTTTGATTGATGCCGTACATCCACTTCGCCGTAACGGTGGACCACCTAGCCTGGTGAAAGCTCTTGCTTTGAACCAGTATGGTAAATGCCAATATTTGCAGAAAAACAAAAAGTAGCTCTACGCTATTTCGGCGAAAAAATGCAAATATTTTAAACATCTACTCTTGAGTATCAACGAAGCAAAAAGTTGAATTTATCGATATTCTTTAATGCGATACCCGTTCCACGAACAACCGCTCTAAGAGGATCTTCGGCAACGAATACCGGTAAATCTGTACGCTGAGAAATACGCTTATCCAGCCCACGCAACATACTTCCACCTCCGGCCATGAAAATACCGCTGTTGTAAATATCGGCGGCCAATTCCGGCGGCGTCATCGAAAGCGCCTCCATAATGGCCTCTTCCACACAAATAATGGATTTCTCCAATGCTTTGGCAATTTCCTTATACGTAACAATCACCTGCTTGGGCTTTCCACTGAGCAAGTCACGACCTTGAACAGGATAGTCAGGCGGAGGCGATTCCAACTCATCGAGGGCAGCTCCAACGTTGATTTTAATCTCCTCCGCAGTACGCTCACCAATGTAGAGGTTGTGATGATTACGCATGTACGAAGCGATATCGTTGGTAAATACGTCACCCGCAATCTTGATACTCTTGTCGGAAACAATTCCTCCCAGAGCCACAACCGCAATCTCGGTGGTTCCTCCTCCAATATCGATAATCATGTTTCCCTTAGGCTCCTGTACATCTACCCCAATACCAATAGCCGCCGCCATTGGTTCTTGAATAAGGTAAACCTCCTTAGCGCCAGCATGCTCCGCAGAGTCACGAACCGCACGCTTCTCCACCTCGGTAATACCCGATGGAATACAAATAACCATGCGTAAGGTTGGAGCAAAAAGCTTCTTCTGAAATCCCGGAATAGACTTGATCAATTCCCGCATCATGTACTCAGAAGCGTTGAAGTCGGCAATAACCCCGTCCTTCAGCGGCCTAATGGTTTTTATGTTTTCGTGGGTTTTACCATGCATCTGCCTGGCCTCCTGCCCCACGGCAATAACCTTGTTTGTATTGCGATCAATGGCCACAATACTCGGCGCATCTACCACAACTTTGTCGTTATGAATAATCAAAGTATTGGCCGTGCCCAGGTCAATAGCTATGTCTTGCGTGAAAAAATCAAAAAGTCCCATAGGTTCTAAATATCAATGTTTAAAATGGCGTGTTCCGGTAAAAACCATCGCCATATCGTGCGCATCGCAATAGTCAATACTCAACTGATCTTTGATGGATCCACCGGGCTGAATCACCGCCGAAATACCGTCATGATGCGCTATTTCCACACAATCGGGGAAGGGGAAAAATGCGTCCGATGCCATCACGGCGCCTTTTGTATCAAAAGAAAAATTCTTGGCCTTATCCAAAGCCTGACGCAAAGCATCCACCCTGGAAGTTTGGCCCGTACCACTGCCTATTAGCTGCTTGTTCTTCGCCAAAACAATGGTGTTCGACTTGGTATGCTTGCATATACGTGAGGCAAACAACAAATCTTCAATCTCCTGCTCCGTAGCGGCACGCTTGGTTGCCAATTTTAGGTCTTCACGCGTATCGGTCTTGGTATTGCGGTCTTGCACCAAAATTCCGTTCAACACCGTACGCTCGATAACCGGCGCAAAGTTGAAATTCTTAATCGTCAAAATGATGCGATTCTTTTTTGACTGTAAAACCTCCAACACACCATCCTCATACGCGGGAGCCATCACCACCTCCACGAATAATTTATCGACTTCCTGAGCCGTAGCCATGTCCATAGGACGATTACAAGCAATGACCCCTCCGAATGCCGAAACGGGATCGCCGGCTAAGGCGTCGGTCCAGGCTTCGAGCAAGGTATTTCTGCTGGCCAAACCACAAGCGTTGTTGTGCTTCACAATCACGAAGGTAGGCTCGCTAAATTCCTGCAACAACTGAAGCGTGGCATCCACGTCGAGCAGGTTATTGTACGAGAGTTCTTTTCCGTGATGCTGATCGAGCATGGAGGCCAAATCGCCGCGAAAATATCCCTTCTGATGCGGATTTTCTCCGTAGCGCAAAGGCGTTTGGGTAGTTGTACCGGCAAACCAAGCGTGAATGGCCGTGTCGTAACCCGAACTCACCGCGAAGGCTTCCATGGCAAACTGCCGACGAATATCCAAACTGATTTCACCCTTACCCTTACGCAAAATTTCTACCGCGCGGGCGTATTGACTGCGATTAGAAATAATCCAAACATCCTGAAAATTTTTCGCCGCTGCACGAATGAGCGAAATTCCTCCGATGTCGATCTTCTCGATGATTTCCTCGGGTGTGCCCCCCGAAGCCACGGTTTCCTCGAAAGGATAAAGATCAACAATCACAATATCGATATTGCGCAAATTGTGCGCTTGCATTTCTTGCTGGTCGGAAGTATTGGCTCGACGCGCGAGGATACCTCCAAATACGGCCGGATGTAAAGTTTTCACTCTTCCACCCAAAATACTGGGATAGCCGGTGCTGTTTTCCACAGCATCCACGCTTTTCCCTAAACTTTTTAAGTGCGATTCTGTTCCTCCGGTAGATAAAAATTCAACGCCAAAGTAATCCAAGGTATGTATTAATTCGTCTAAACCATCTTTGTGATAGACAGATACCAAGGCGCGCTTTGGCTTAAGTAGCTCATTCATTGTTAATTATTTTCAGGCTGCGAAAATACGCAATCTAAAGGGGCGATTCAATAGAAAACTGCTTATTTTCCAATTTTTTTTCCCTTCCTTTGTAATCCAGAAAAAAATCTCCTCTGCGAGCGGAAAAGTATGTCTAAATCAGAGTCAAAACTGTCGAAAAATCTCTTCTTGTCGTTCAACGCGCTGCTTTCCGGTGCGCAGGCTTTGCGCACCAACAAACTGCGTGCTTTGTTATCGCTTCTGGGCATCACGATAGGCATTTTCGCCATCATCACCGTTTTCGCTTTGGTCGATTCGCTCAAGCAAAACATCCGCAATAGTTTGGAATCACTGGGCAGCGACGTAGTGTATGTGCAGCGCTGGCCGTGGGGCACGGGCGGCGACTATCCGTGGTGGAAATACGTCAACCGTCCGGAAGTTTCCGTAAACGACTATCTTTTCCTAGAGCGAAATCTGCAATCGGCGGAATTTGTGGTATTTGAAGTAGGCTTTCGGCGCACCGTGCAGCACGGAAGTACCGAAGCCGAGAACACCAGCGTGAATTTTGTATCCGATCAGTATTTCCAGCTTTCGAGTATCGACATAGCCGACGGCCGCGTTTTCAGTTCATTCGAAAGCATTGGAGGCACGGCGGTTACGGTATTAGGCGCCGAAATTGCCGAAGCCCTTTTTCCCTATGGCAACGCCATTGGCAACCAAGTGATTTTCATGGGTAAAAGAGTGAAGGTGATTGGCGTATTGGAAAAAGCCGGCAACAACATGCTCGGCTCCGACTACGACAACAGCATTTTCGTTCCCCTGAATTTCGGACGAAGTTTCATCAATTTCAGTCAGCTTTCCGGCGGCAACATCACCGTTCGTCCGCTTCCCGGCATCAGTGCGGGCGAGCTCAAGCAGGAGATTCAGATGCGTTTGCGCACCCACCGGAGATTGCCGCCCAACATGGAAGACAATTTTTCCTTAAATGAAGTTACCCTCCTGCAAGACAGCGTGCAGAGCATCTTTTCCGTACTCACCATCGCCGGCTTGTTCATCGGTGGATTTTCCATTTTAGTAGGCGGCTTTGGCATTGCCAACATCATGTTTGTCAGCGTCCGCGAGCGCACCGGTCAAATCGGCATTCAGAAATCCCTCGGCGCCCCCAACTTCTTCATCCTCGCCCAATTCCTCACCGAATCCGTCCTTCTTTGCTCCATCGGCGGACTCTTCGGTTTAGCCGCAGTGTACGGCATCATCACCATCGTCTCCATGAACATCGACTTTCCCATATTCCTCTCCGCCCAAAACATCCTTTTAGGGCTTTACATCAGCGCCGGCATTGGGGTGATTTCCGGTTTCGTTCCGGCTTTGACGGCGAGTAGGTTGCGGCCGGTTGATGCTATTCGAGCGAATTAGTGGCTGTCTAGAAAGTCTGATGACGGCGTTATACTCAAACTTTCTGGCTAGCCACTTGGACTGAATGAAAAAGCTCAGATTTGAGGACAATACTCAGTTTTATGGCGCCTGCCGGCTCGCTCCATCGCATGTGGCGTTCATTTCGTTGTACTTAAAGGCGATGCTATTTTCCTTTAGAACGGTTTCTTTGCGAGCCGTCACCAGGCTCTACGCTTATAGTGGCCGGCGAAAGTAGCCGTGAAATTCCACCCATAGTTGCATAGCACAGCGCCCTTCCGAGACCTTACCCCTCGGGACAACTCGGAACATAAACTTCCTTTTTGAAGTTGAGCATTTCCTAAATCGAAGTACCAAGGCATTTCACAAAAAGTAACACCTCAATGACTACAAAAATTTATTAGCTCGTTGGGAAAATGGTTTTTTGTTGTATGTTTGGAGAATGAACGAAATGTTGAAAAAAGGCTTCAAAGTTTTGTTTATTTGGGATTTAGGCAACATGCTAAAAGAGCCAATGCACATTCAAGCACATTTGGTTTTTGTCGACACGCAAAGCCCAAACAAAAAACCAAAAGAGCTTGAATTTTGCCAACGCTCAAGAAGAAAAGAGAATATTAAAAGTATTTTTAGAAAAAAATAAAATTAACGAATGAATCAAAAGAATAACCAAAACCCAGAACAAATAGCGAGAGACCGCATTGACCAGAAGTTGCGTCTTGCTGGGTGGGTTATTCAGGATAAGAAAAAGCTTGATTTTAGTGCTGCTTTAGGGATTGCAGTAAAAGAATATCAAACCGAAGTTGGACCTGCTGATTATGTTCTGTTCGTAGACAGAAAACCTGTTGGCGTAATTGAAGCAAAGAAAGAGGAAGAAGGTCAAAACCTTTCTGTTGTAGAAGAACAGTCCGGGACTTATGCGGCTAGTAAATTGAAGTACTTCAACAATGAACCACTCCCTTTTATTTATGAATCAACTGGTATAATCACAAGATTCACCAATACACGAGATCCAAAACCAAGAGCGAAAAACATCTTCTCATTTCATCGACCGGAAACGATAAAGCAACAATTAAAGGATGATAAAACGCTTAGAGGAAGGTTGTTTAATTTCCCTGAACTAGACAAAGGAACACTCAGAGACTGTCAATTCTCAGCTATTAAAAATCTCGAGGTTTCTTTTGAGGAAAATCGTCCGAGAGCTTTGATTCAAATGGCAACTGGCGCAGGCAAAACCTTTACGGCCATTTCATCCATTTACCGCTTGTTGGAATACGGAAATGCCAAACGCATCCTGTTCTTAGTGGATACCAAAAACCTGGGCGAACAAGCAGAGCAGGAATTTATGGCTTTTATTCCTCCAGGCGAAAACAGAACTTTTACAGAACTATATACTGTTCAGCGATTGACTTCATCATTTGTAAATCCCGATGCCCATGTGTGTATCAGTACCATTCAGCGCTTGTACTCGATTCT
This sequence comes from Schleiferiaceae bacterium, assembly GCA_051859825.1. Classification (GTDB taxonomy): domain Bacteria; phylum Bacteroidota; class Bacteroidia; order Flavobacteriales; family Schleiferiaceae; genus CSBr16-58. The sequence goes on along the minus strand of JBHYFA010000003.1, from coordinate 46,886 downwards.
GAAGGGTGAGGAATTGGATGAAAAAGCAGAAGAGGAAAACCCGAACGAAAAAGGTTGGCTGCCCAAAGAACCACTACCTGTGGTGTACAATGAAAAAATTCCTGTGGAGTTCTTTGATTTTATCGTGATAGACGAATGCCACCGCTCCATCTACAATTTATGGCGACAGGTGTTGGAGTACTTTGATTCCTTCCTGATCGGATTAACGGCTACCCCTGACAAACGCACTTTTGGTTTCTTTAATGAAAATGTGGTGAGTGAATACACCCACGAAGATGCTGTGGCAGATGGTGTAAATGTTACTTACGATACCTATCTGATTGAGACTAAAATCACCAAGGAAGGCGCAAAAATTGAAGCCAAGGAGTTTGTCGATAAACGGGAAAAGCTGAGCAGACGCAAACGCTGGGAACAGTTGGATGAGGAAGTAGCCTACACATCCAATCAATTGGATAAAGACATTGTGAATCCCAGTCAAATCAGAAATGTGATCAAGGCGTTTAAAAACAAACTGCCTGAAATTTTTCCCGGCAGGAAGGAAGTGCCCAAAACGTTGATTTTCGCCAAAACCGATAGCCATGCGGATGACATCATCAACATTGTACGAGAGGAATTTGGCGAAGGCAATAGCTTTTGCAAGAAAATCACCTATCAGACGGATGACAATCCCAAAACGGTATTGTCTTCTTTTAGAAATGACTACTATCCCCGCATTGCGGTTACGGTGGACATGATTGCTACGGGGACAGACGTAAAGCCTTTGGAATGCCTAATTTTTATGCGGAATGTAAAGTCCAAGGGCTACTTTGAGCAGATGAAAGGACGGGGTACGCGTACCATCAAGCTGGAAGATTTGAAGAAAGTAACGCCTTCGGCTATTGCCACCAAAGACCATTTTGTGATTGTGGATGCCGTGGGCGTGATGAAAACCACCAAGACCGACAGCCGACCACTGGAACGTAAACGGGGTGTAGCACTCAAAGACCTGATGTATGCCGCCATGATGGGCAATGTGGATGAGGACTTATTTACTTCCCTGGCAGGAAGATTAGGTCGTATTGAAAAGCAAATTACCCCTGATGAAAAAGCTAAATTTCAGGAATTGGCCAAAGGCAAGTCCATCAATCAAATGACCAAGGATTTATTGGGGGTATTTGACCCTGACAAAGTGCAGGATTTTGCCAATGCCAAATTTGGACATCCAACCCCTGCTCAGGTAGAGGAAGCTCGGGAAGAACTGGCCAAACAAGCTACTTTGCCGATTACGGGCGAGCTGATTGAATATGTGGACAATGTCCACAAGTCGCTGGAACAGATTA
>JBHYFA010000003.1:22918-45557 GCA_051859825.1 Schleiferiaceae bacterium | reverse complement strand
GTGGTCAATATTGATGAACTGGAGTTTGCCGGATGGGACACACAGGCACAAGAGAAAGCCGCTGAACTGGTGACAGATTTCAAAACCTATATTGAAACCCACAAAGACGAGATTATGGCCTTGAGTTGGTTTTATTCCCAACCCTATCAGCGAAAAGAGCTTACCTATAAAATGGTGAAGGAGTTACTCGAAAAACTCAAAGCTGACAAACCCACTCTAGCACCCCTACGCTTATGGCAGGCTTATGAGCATATAGATGGTTTGGAAAGGAGCCAACCGCTTAATGAATTGATTGCCCTGGTAAGTTTGATTCGCAGGGTGATGGGACTGGACGAACAATTAACCCCCTACAACAAAGTAGTGGACAAACGCTTTCAGGATTGGGTATTCCGCAAGCAAGCCGGAACCCTGAAATATACCGAAGAACAAATGAACTGGTTACGCATGATGAAAGAGCACATTGCCACTTCCTTCCATATCGAAAAAGACGATTTGGATTACAGCCCCTTTGATGCCAAAGGTGGTATGATGAAAATGTGGAAGCTCTTTGGAGATGGCATGGAAGAAATTATTGATGAACTGAATAAAGAATTGGTAGCGTAGATGAGAGAATTTCCAAATAACTGGTTACAAACAAAAGTCGAGAATCTCCATTATAAAATAACTGATGGCTCACATAATCCTCCAAAGAAAGCTACTGTGGGTTTACCGATGCTGAGTGCTCGTAATATATTAAATGGAAAAATTTTATTTGATGATTATAGATTGATCAGTGAATCTGATTTTATAAAAGAATGTGAACGAGCGAATGTAGAAGAAAATGATATTCTACTGACAATTGTGGGCTCTATTGGACGAGTTATGGTTGTTCCTAAAGGGCTACAAAAATTCACATTGCAGAGGAGTGTTGCATTGTTAAAGCCGATTGAGGTTTCCTCCAAGTTTTTAATGTATTGTTTTCAAAATGGTCATTTTCAAAAACAATTATTGGATAATGCAAAAGGGACAGCTCAAAAAGGTGTTTATTTAAAAACATTAAATTCTTTACAAGTTCCCCTTCCCCCCCTCAACGAACAACACCGCATCGTTTCCAAAATCGAAGAACTCTTCAGCGAGCTGGACAATGGGGTGGCCAATCTCAAACGGGCACAAAACCAATTGAAGGTCTATCGGCAGGCTTTGTTGAAACATGCCTTTGAAGGCAAACTCACCGAGCAATGGCGCAAGGAAAACAATCCCGAACCTGCAGAAAAGCTGCTGGAGCGCATCAAAGAAGAACGCCAAAACCGCTACGAACAGGAACTCAAAGAATGGAAAGCAGCGGTAAAGGCTTGGGAGAAGGATGGGAAGATTGGGAGGAAGCCGGGGAAGCCTAGAGCGCAAAAGCATATTGAAATTCGCAAGGACGAAATAGATAGCTTAAAATCCTTACCGGATGTTTGGCAGTATTCAAAGATTGTGAATATTTCATTTGTTGGTACTGGCGTCACACCTTTGAAAAGCAAACTAGAATTTTACGAAAATGGGGATATTCCATGGGTAACAAGTGGTGCATTGAATGATTGGATTGTAAATGAACCATCAGATTATGTAACTAAAAAAGCACTTAATGAGACAAATTTGAGAATTTATCCCAAAGGCACTTTGCTTGTTGCTCTTTACGGAGAAGGGAAAACTAGAGGAAAATGTTCAGAGCTTTCATTTGATTCTACTACAAATCAGGCTATCGCTGCGATTGTTCAAGTTGGCTTAGAAGAAACTCTGAGAAAATATTTGAAGTATTATTTTTTAAAAAACTACACAGAAATTCGAGAACTAGCGGTCGGTGGAGCACAACCTAATTTAAATCTTGGAATTATTGAAAATACCATTGTACCAATACCTCCTGAGAATGAAATAGATTTTATAATAGATGAATTGGAAGCACAATTTTCTGTTATTCAGAATCTTGAAAAAACCATCGAATCCGGCCTTCAAAAATCAGAAGCCCTTCGCCAATCTATTTTAAAGAAAGCCTTTGAAGGGAAACTGGTACCCCAAGACCCCAATGATGAACCTGCTTCGGAACTGCTCAAACGCATACAGGCAGAAAAGAAAAAGTATCTCGAAGAGCAGAAGCAAGAGAAGAAAAAGAAGGCTACTAAAAAACTTGCCAAAGCCTGATGGAGAAAGACTACAGCATTTTTCTGAGCGAAATCAAATCGCACATTCTGCAAAGCCGGTACAAGGCTGCTGCTGCGGTCAATCGCGAGCTGATACTGCTGTACTTTCAAATTGGCACCCAGCTTTCTCAAAAAATACAGCAAGCCAAATGGGGCAGCAAGGTGGTACAGCAATTGGCCCAAGACCTGCAAAAGGAGATTAACGGATTGCGTGGGTTCTCGTATCGAAACCTGATGAATATGAGAGCTTTTGCAGAAGCGTATCCATTTCTGCAGTCAGCAACTGCAGAAATTAAAAATGACGCAATTGGCCAGTCAGCAACTGACCGAATACCAACTCATAGCAAGGATGAATTTTTGCAGTCAGCAACTGCAGGATTTGAAGGCATAGGTTATTTTCTTTCAAATGTCTTTTTCAATATCAGTTTCACCCAACATCTACTGCTGCTCAATAAGTGCAAAGCAGTGGAGGAGCGCTTGTTTTACATGCAGAAAACGGTGAGCCATCAATGGACGGTTTCGGTTTTGGAGCACCAAATAGACAGTGGCCTGTATGGACAGCAAGGCGCCATGCAAAGTAATTTTAAACAAGCCCTGCCTCCTGCTCTTCACAAAAATGCAGTAGATGCTTTTAAGGGAGAATATCTGCTGGATTTCATTCGCCTGGAGGAGGAAGACGATGAGCGGATATTGGAGAGCAGAATTGTTCAGAACATCAAAAAATTCATTCTTTCCATAGGGCACGATTTTGCCTTTATGGGCAATCAATACAGACTGAAAGTAGAAGACGAGGAGTTCTTTATTGACCTACTCTTTTTTCACAGAAAGTTGCAGAGTTTGGTTGCTATTGAACTCAAGCAGGGGAAGTTTAAGGCAGAATATGCAGGCAAAATGAACCTGTACCTTTCAGCCCTGGATGAATATGTCAAGCAAGCCCATGAAAATCCCTCCATCGGAATTATCCTCTGCAAATCCAAAAACAGCAAAGTGGTTGAGTTTGCTTTCCGCGATATGAATAAAGCCATGGGTGTAGCTACCTTCAAAACTTCAAGAGAGCTGCCAGCCGACTATAAAGGTATCCTGCCCAACAGTAACGAACTCAAAAAAATATTAGACGATGACAACCAATAACTTAATAGCGAAAATCTGGTCTTTTTGTGATACCCTGAGGGATGATGGCGTAAGTTACTCCGATTACTTGGAGCAGCTAACCTTTTTGCTCTTCCTGAAAATGGCAGACGAATACGAAAAGGGACCACAGAAAAGACCTTCCGGCATTCCTGAACAATACAATTGGGACAGCATTGCTTCCAAAAGTGGTGGAAAACTGGAAGCCCACTATGTTGAGCTGCTCAGAGAACTGGGAAAACAACCGGGCATGCTTGGGCAGATTTTCACCAAAGCACAGAACAAAATTCAAGACCCGGCCAAACTCGATCGCTTGGTAAAAATGATTGCCAAAGAATCCTGGGTGGGTATGGATGCCGATATCAAAGGGGATATGTACGAAGGGCTTTTGGAAAAGAATGCCCAGGATACCAAAAGTGGTGCTGGACAGTATTTTACTCCAAGAGACTTAATCAAAGCAATAGTCGAATGTGTACGTCCAGAGCCAAAGAAGACTATCGCTGACCCGGCTTGTGGTACAGGCGGATTCTTTTTATCCGCTTATGATTTCCTGACTACTGAATTTGATTTGGATAAAGAGGAAAAGAAGTTTTTAAAAGAAGAGACTTTTCTTGGTTGGGAGATTGTCGCCTCCACAGCCCGGATGGCCTTGATGAACCTATTCCTTCATAATATTGGGGGCATCAACTCAGCACCTCCCATCCGAAGAGAAGATGCTTTGCTCCAAAAGCCAAGTGAATTGTTTGACTATGTGCTGGCCAACCCTCCTTTTGGAAAAAAAAGCAGTATCACCATCACCAATTCAGAAGGGAAGGAAGAAAAAGAAGACCTGACCTATAACCGAAATGATTTTTGGGTAACTACTACCAACAAACAGTTGAACTTCTTACAACACATTGTATCTATGTTGAAGACCACAGGTAAAGCAGCGGTGGTTTTGCCTGACAACGTACTGTTTGAAGGAGGTGTTGGAGAAACCGTTCGTAAGAAGTTGATGGAAAAAGCTGACCTGCACACCATCCTTCGATTGCCTACTGGGATTTTTTATGCACATGGCGTAAAGGCAAATGTACTTTTCTTTGATGCTAAACCAGCTTCAAAAAACGTAATGACAAAAGAGGTTTGGTTTTATGATTACAGAACAAACATCAGTCACACATTAAAGAAAAGTCCGCTTAAATTTGAGAATTTGAAAGACTTTGTTGACTGCTACAATCCAAAAAACAGAAATGAACGCAAGGAAACATGGTCTGAGCAAAATCCGGAAGGAAGATGGCGTAAGTACACCTATGAAGAAATCCTTGCTCGGGATAAAACAAGCTTAGACATTTTCTGGCTAAGAGATGAAAATATGCTCGATCTTGAGAATTTGCCTGAACCTGATATTTTGGCGCAGGAGATCATAGAAAATATTGAGGCAGCGCTGGATAGTTTTCGAGAGGTAGCATTAAAAATTGAGGACTAATGCCAACCCTTCACAGCCACACACAACTTGTCCCGACTCTTCGGGATTGCCAAGCCGCACAAGCCAACGCTCAAACCCAAGCTTGGCAAAGAGTGTGTCTGTCCCAACGCACGACCAAAACGACCGACAACCAAACGGACGAAAAAGAAGCACGATTGCCTAACAGCTAAGCTTTCGTCGGGCTCGAATAGCCAACAACCACGAAGTGCTCTTGAATACCTTTGAAAATAAACAAGATATGAAAAATGAAAGCGATGTTGAACGGTAACTTCGGTAGCTGTGATTATGGAGACGGCGTTGCTTGCCTTTTGTTGAGATATTCCGGTTTTGTTTTCAGACGCTTCGTTCCGGTTGCGTCTTGTGGTTTTTCGGGTGTATTCGTTACGTTTTAGACACACCTTCCCTTTCCCATGCCTGTCACTTTTTTGTGATGGGGTCTTTTTTAATCAATCGCATGTAGGTTGGAGGTACAAATCTTTTAGCGAAGGAGTTAGCGCGCAGGAAGTTTTTTGCAAACACGGGATTAGTCAAGCGACTTTGTATGCCTGGCGAAAGAAATACTATCTCTTACAAATCACAAAACCGTCATCAACACATTTTTAAATCCATACTCAGTAAAAATTTGAACAACGTACACGCCAGAGGCTACATTAATAGATTTTGTTACAAAACGAGAATCATATTCACGGAAGCGCGCAACTTGCCTACCATTAACATCGTGAATAATGATTGTACATTCTTTGAATTCCCGCCCTAAATCAATACTAAACTCACCAGAATTGGGATTAGGGTATAAGCGGATGTCACTCTTCTCAAATTCAACTACTCCAATATCTAAAATAGAGTAACACTCAGAGGTATCAACACAGCCATTTTGCCTAATTTCTACCGCGTATAGGCTATTGTCACTTGGAGAAAAAACATTAGCAGTTGCACCCCTGACAGGCACAAAACTATTATCACAATTAAGCCACTGGAAAGTAGCATTAGCTGCTTGTGCAACGAGTGAAGCAGCAGAATCTAACACACGAGTGTCAACAGTATCTATTATCAAATCCAAAAATAGTATTGAATCACAGCCAAGGACATTGATTAGAGTATCAGTGTAAATTCCGGATTGAAAAAATTGCCTGCCATTTAAGTCCCATTCATATATAAAACATGCAGAATCGCTAGTACTGCTAGTTGAAGAAGTATTGATTGTTAAGTAAAGTGTCAATATAGAGTCACAACCTATAGCATTTGTAAGAGTATGGGTAAAAATCCCACTTGTTGAATAAACTTGATTATTTACACCCCATACATAACTATCACAGGATACTACAGTTTGATTTGAGTATGTACTTTCTAAGATAGTAAGATTTAAAATTATTAATGAATCGCACCCATTCTCATTTTGAAATGAAACCGAATAAATTCCACTTTGAGAGTACGTCGTGCTATTTTGCGACCAAAAAAACGAATCACAAGCTTGAACATTCTGGTTTATCGTATCAGAACTAAAAATCGTAAGATTTAAGTAAATAATTGAATCGCACCCATAAATATTTGTCAACGTATCATTATAAAGTCCACTTGAATTGTAGATTTGATTATTGAGGTTCCAGAAATAAGAATTACAAGATGATACATTTAAATATGTCTGCGATGAATTATGAACGATTAATGTAATTTCAATAATTGAATCACATCCTCTAGAATTTACAATAGTGTCAAAGTAAACTCCACTACTTGTCCAAATATATTTCCCTGATGGGGATTCGAAAAAATCACAGGTTGAGAAATTTACCGATGAATATACAGAACAATCAAATTTTGCTAAAAAGCCATCTCTATTACCTGATAGATTATTTTGAAAACCGGAGGATGCAATACTTGAAGTTGGCCACGATGACTCAGTATATCCACCAACATAAACTCTGTTAGAATTATCTGCACTTACAGTAGTTGCGATATCAAGTAATATTCCGCCGTAGTAAGTCGCCCATATTCTATTTCCATTTGCATCAAACTTACCTAAAAAACCATCAATTCCTCCCCCTAAGCTCATTTGAAAACCGTCGAAAGCAATATCATTAGACGAAGATGTATTGCCTGCAACATATAGATTATTATCTAAATCAACAGCACATGAATTAATGGCATCATCTTGAAATCCTCCAAAATAGGTTGCCCATAATCCTGTCCCATTATTATCAAATTTTGCAATAAAACCGTCTCCACCAACTCCACCACTACTTCCAAACGTGTTTTGATGTAATGCATTAAATGCTATATTAGTTTGAGAAAGGGTAGAACCGACAATAATAATATTATTTTGATTATCAGTTATACATGAATAAACCACATCACTATGAGATCCACCAAAATATGTTGCCCATTGTCTTATACCCAAACTATCAAACTTCACTAAATACCCTTCAACCCCACCTTGGTTATTGTTTTGGAAACCCAAAAATGAAATATTATTTACAGATGTAGTATATCCCCCTAAAAACACATTCCCAATGTTATCAGTAGCACAAGTATAACCAATATCCGTTTCACCACCCCCATAATAAGATGCCCATAATCTAACCCCATTGCTATCAAATTTTACAATAAAAGCGTCTTGGTAGACTGAGCCTGGAAGAGGGTCTGGTCCTATAAGACTAACTGGTCCTGAATGAGATGATTGGAAACCGTTAAACGAAATATTATTTATCGAATTCGTAGTCCCAACCATGTATACATTATTGTTATTATCTACGGCGGCAGACCAGCCTATATCACTAAAGCTTCCGCCATAATAGGTTGCCCATATTCTATTGCCATTTTTATCAAACTTTACTAAAAAAGCGTCAACCGAACCGCCAATACTGTTTTGATGTCCATTAAAACTTATTCCACTGCTTGAGCCTGTTTCACCAACTAAATACACATTATCATTCTTATCAACAGTACAATAATGACCATAATCCGATTCATTTCCGCCATAATAGGTTGCCCATAATCTACTTCCCGTCGAATCAAATTTAACTAAAAAAGCATCAGCATTTCCTCCAATATTATTTTGGAAGCCCATTGAGGAAATCATAGATGAAGAACGTGTCCACCCAGCCAAATAAACATTATTCTCACTATCAACAGAAGTGGAATATGCTATTTCTTCTTCTACACCACCATAATACGTTCCCCAAATCCGTTGTGGGTCTATTACGAGCTTCTTGCTAGAGTCATATTCTTCAACTTTAAATGATAATATATCATTTTCCAAGACAAACATCGTTGTAATTAAATCGGAACCCTGAAAACTAATTGGGGCATCTTCTATAAAATAACCAAGACGATTAGTGTGCACCAAATTACCATGATTATCTAAATAAAGCGAGTCGTGATTGGAGAATGAAAGTTGTATTTGATTTGGGTTTCCTCCTGGATGAACAATAAAATCATATTTAATATCGCCATTTTCTTGTATATAAATTTCCCAGTCAATATTTGGATATACATCTTTATATCTCACCCTCTGAAAGTGATACGCTTTTATTTGTTCTTCATTAAAATAATTAATGAAATCGGGGCTTTCCCCTTCACTTTCAATACGTGCATTGGGGTTAGAACCTAGCAGAATCATGTCCATCCTAAAGGTTTCAACTCTAATACGCTCCCGAGCTTCAAAAAATCCATCGCCATATTTAATGCCTTGCTTCAAAAGAGCCTCATATTCATCAGGATAGTGCGTTCTTTGAAATTGATATGCAATACCTCCTTCTCTTAATAGATAAATGTTGGCGTTATTCCTTTGATAATAAAATGATACATAATCAGCCGATGTTCCATCCACTTGGCTTAACTGTCCTTTGTTTTCAATAAAAAAGGTCCCGCTTTTTCCATCAAACGCAGATGACTGTCGAGTAAAAGATAACAAGCAAAGAGCTATTAAAATCACTCGTTGAGAAGCACCGAATATTTGTTGATTTCTCTTTTTCATAAACATCAATCCTTAATACACCTCACACTACTTCCATCTGCTCTAAATATAGCTTCTTGCTTTGCTTCACTTTGTTCAAAGCTCATATCAATTGCATTAATTCCTTCTGTGCCACTAGTCCAATAGTAACCTGCTGTGCCTTCGCCATAAATAATTCCATTAGCATAATGGCGATGCCCAGAAAGAGGGAGTTTTAAAATAGATTCAAAAGCCCCTTGTCCATTTTGAGACTTCCATGAATTAACTTCGTCCATAAACTCTTCTGGTGTAGGTAGCCGATAACCATTTGGACAAGGATTATTGATTGAATTACCACTCCATAACGCATCATCTTGAGGAGATTTCCAGTCAAACGGCAATGCGCTAACAGTAATAAAATTTGAATGTTGTGGTTCGGCTGTTCCACTAAGCTCTGACTGCATCCCAGAATTTCTACATTGGTGTCCGTCAGTAAACCTACCCCATTGATATAAATACCCATAGGAAGATGCATCGGTTGGCTCAGTTGCCACTTGACTCGCCCCTAAATTTCTATCCATCCATATCCTTCCGGTAATTGGATTAAGCACATCAACTACTTCAGTTTCAGCAGCACAAAAAGCACTATTATTTGGATAAAGCGATTCGTAAACATCAAATTCCACTTCACAACTGAGCCCGCCAATAAGAATAGTAAATCGAGCAACGCCTTTGTGAGCAGGTGTTCCTGTAATTTTAAACTCAAGACTTCCTTTACCAATTTCAAAAACTGATGGTGCTAACGCTGCTTGCAATCCTTCTACAGCATTAGATTGAATACGCACCTCGCCGTGAGCATCTCCATTTCCTCCAATATAAAATAATGTAAAAGAAACATTTTCGGCTTCTCTACCAGCAATTAAATTGCCGAAATAATGAAGGCTATCGCACATTAATCTTTCAATTTCACCAGAATTTCGAACATCAAAGTCAACGTCAACTAAGTCCGCATCTTTCCTGCATTGCGCAAATAAAATGACAATGAACAACAGGCTATATTTATACTTGTGCGCCATATACAATTAAAAAGCAAAACCTAACATTAGCATGTTTCCAATAGATTGAGGATGATAGGTTGCTACGCTATAACCTAATGAAAAGTTCTTCAGCAAAACCCGAAGACCTGCCTTTGGGATAACTCCTGTAAATCCATTAGTTGGAATATTTATCATCAAATTATTTTCAATCTCTTGACTGTCAAAATCCGCAAACTGCCTAAACTGATAATCATAATAACTTACCCCTAACGAAGCTGTGAAAATACCGAAACGATAAAGAATACCTGCCCCAATCTCATAAGAAGAAATGTTCGTTCCAGGAACAAAAGTTCCCGTTAAACCTTCAGGAAAAAGTTGGCTGCCAGTTACCGTCCCTTCAGAGTATTCCAAAGAAGAAGACTCAAAATTTAAACTCCTACCATACTCAACATATCCTCCCCACTGCTTAAATGTAAATGAATAATTGATGCCATAGTTTGAGTTCATAAGAGAAACTTGACCATCTTGCAAATGCGGCAAATAAGTCAAATGTAAAAATGAAGTAGGCTCATATTTCTTGGCCACAAAGAGCTTTTGAAAGCTGAGAGGCTCTTCTAATACAACTTTAACCTCCGTTTTCTTATTCTCCTTTACATCGACCCTTTTTCTTTGAGTTCGATAACCTTGAGCCGATACAACAAGCTCATATCTGCCGACTTGAACATCTTTTAATGTAATAGCACCTTTCCATTGTTGAACAGCCTTACCATCAACATTACGCAGCACCACAGAAGCGTTTGAAGGATCTGGAGTGAATTCAAGCTCACCCATTTGAGGCACGAGACTAACTTCAATCCTTTTATTTTGGTTTATACTGATTTCAAAGGACTCATTATAATCATAAAACCCAATCCTACTAATTGTCAATTGATATTTACCTGGAACCAATTCAGCCTGTTTCAAATCGTCTAAACGTTTTTTATTTAATGTAATTACTGCATCAGATGGACTGATTACAAATTCCACATAACCAGCATTTTTTGTCAACTCAAGTTCAAAAACATTATTACCTTCTTCATTAACGGTAATATCAACTGCTTTCCTAAGATACCCCGACTTCCTTAACTTTAAAGAATGGATACCTGGATATAATACCCAACTAAAGTGCCCTTTTTCATCAGACTCACCTACCACCTTACCATCTATCTCTACTAATGCTCCACCTACATTGGTTTTCAACTTTACTGAAACAAGCTCTAATTTTCTTAATGTAAAATCGTATTTCACTTCTTCCTTGGTAATATTTACAATATCTGAAAAAGTCTTGTATCCCTCTGCCATAATTTCAATATTTCTATCACCAATCGGTATCTTAACGGTTTTATTCACCTCTACTTCAACGCTATCTACGAACAAAACCGCATCTGTTGGTTCAACTGTAAAAAATACCATTGTTGAGTCTTGCCCTCTTTTCTCCTCCACCAAATAATAGAACACCGCCTTCGGACTCGGATTGATTAACGCTATTCTTTGCTCAATAAACCCCTTCGCCGCCACAAACAAAATCTGCCGCTGAGGGCTAACCAAGATTTCGTATCTATTTGCTCGCGAATTATACCGCTGCTGGTTTACCCCTCCAACTGAAGAGCGAAAATCTAAACCCTCTAAATCGGAGTAAACCAAAATCATGGCGTTGTCTGGGTACTCTGTGCTGGCTTGTATAACAGAAATGCCGTCTGGCTCTCGCTCAATGATGTAGAACTCGCGGAGCTGGGCGGAGAGGGGAAAACTAAAAAGAAAGCAAAGAAGGGGTAAAAAGTGCTTCATGGAGCAAAGATAATTGCAATTGAGGATTTGAAATTGGGCGTGAAACTATTTTTATTTCTCGCCAAGACGCTAAGGTTTTTCTCTTCGCGACTTTGCGACTTTGCGTGAAACATTAAAGCCTCGCGCGAAACAAAATCACCCCCTCTTCATCTCCACACGCAACCCCGCCAAATCAGCCTGAATTTTTCGCAGGATTTCTGATTGACTTTCGGCCTCGAGGGCTTCGACCTTCTCACTGATTACGGCTTTATAGACTGGGAAGAAAATAAGATGTCAATTCCATTTATTAGAGTCGTTTCAGGTTTGCATTATTAACCAAAGAGGTCATTTGCGTAATGGCTATTTGGTTGAGTTTAGTAAGTCGTTCTAAATGACTAAGACCTTGCCGAATCAGTACAGCATTGATACTTTCCAAGTTGGAGAGTACAACCAGCTGCTCAAGAGTGGCAACATCACGAATGTTTCCTTTGACATTAGGATTTTCTGCACGCCAATCAGAAGCAGTTTTACCAAACAATGCCATGTTCAGTAAATCAGCTTCCGTAGCATAAATTAATGAAGTTTGTATTTTAGTGAGTTTCGCTGGAATCAATCTTTCCTTAATGGCATCTGTATGAATGGTGTAATTCACCTTGGCAAGTGTACGCTGTAGATCCCAATCAAGCTTTTTTCGGTTGTTTTCATCTTCTTTTAGACGCTTATATTCCTGAATGAGATAAACCTTGAATTCAGCACTAATCCACATTCCAAATTCAAAAGCGATGTCAATGTGAGCATAGGTTCCACCATATCTACCTGAAGTAGCTTTTAATCCAATGGCATTCGTTTTTTCATTCCATTCTTTGACACTTATTTTGTAATTGTTCAAGCCTGCCTGACTTCTAATTATGGCGAATTCGCCATAATTAAAATCTGGATTATTGACAGACTCCCAAATGCCAAGAAATTCAACAGTATTGCGATTTCTCAACCAGTCAGAGATAAAAAAATCACCGTCTTTGGCCTTCAACATATCGGTAAGTGAGATGAACTCGCCTTCTTTTTCGACAGAAATCATTACTTCTGTTCCCTTAACACTGAGTTTCTTTTTCTTTGCCATATATCGTTACTTTTTCCAATCGCACAGAATTTATGAGATTTAAATGGTCAAATTTGCCCACTTTAATTTTACTCAATACTGAGAAATGAACTCAAAATCACCCCCTCCTCATCTCCGCGCGCAACTCCGCCAAATCAGCCTGAATTTTTCGCAGGATTTCGGATTGACTTTCGACTTCGAGGGCTTCGACCTTCTCACTGATGACGGCTTCAAACTTCCAGAGCTCTAAAACCTCGCGGGCAGGAAAGGTGTAGGGCGGGTAAATGGGATTGGAAGATGAAAAAACAAAATCGCCGTCTTCCTTCCAATTACCGGAAACGAACTTCAAAACCACCCCATCTTCCTTGCTCACAACAATGTAACGCTCATGCTCCTTGATGTGATTCCAATCATCAACGTACGAACCAATTACAATGGAACCATCGGCGATGGGCGGCATGGAATCACCGCTTATCTGAAAAGCTCGGTAGGTTTTATTTCCGGGCAAAAAGGGCAGTCGGAAATTGGGCAACTCTGCTAAATACTCGGGGTCGCCATAGCCGGCAGTATAGCCCGCTTTGGCCTTTGCCGAAACCAACGTAATACGCTCATTATCCTCATCGTCAACGGTGGTGGCCAGTACGCGCAAACCCTTACCCGCATAATCGAAATCCACCCCGCGCTCGATGGCACTCAGGAGATGCTCGGGCAGCTTTGTGAGATCTTGACGTACAAAACGATCAATCGACACCCGGAAATCCTCCGACATTTTCAATAATGTGAGAATATTGGGCTCGGCCGTTCCGAGTTCGTAGGAACTAATGGCACTGCGACTGATTTCGTAACGAGCGGCCAAATCGCCTTGCGACCAGCCCTTGCGCTTGCGAAGAAGCTTGAGATTCGTGGAGAGGTAATGCATTTTTCTTGAGAATTTATCGGAATGACAGTTATTGTGTCATTTAGCAGACAAATTTACAATCAAAATGTATTGCCGAGCAAATCTTTATTTAGCAGCCGTCTATCAGGTCAAACAGCTTTGTTATGTTCGTTTAGAAACCCAATCGTTTACTTATCAAATCGCTATTCTGATGGGAAAACTCAAACCTTAAAATAAAAAAACTGCTCACTCAGAATTTATTCAATCCACGTATAGATTTTTTTTGTACATTCGTCAAGGCCAAAAGATTAATGAATTAACCCTCCCAAAAACCCTTCACCATGAAAAAAAATCTATTCATCTCCCTTTTTTTGATTTCAGCGATGTGCGCATTTGGACAAACCGCTATTCCCGCTGAATTATGTGAAGACCAAAGCTACACACAAAGCCCTTTACAACCTGATATTCAGGCACGAACGCAGGCAACGGTGATTTGGGAAGAAGATTTTGCCAATGGTATTCCTTCAACGTGGACCAATCTCGGGCAAAATCCGGCAGGTGGACTTTACGCCGCCTCCGTATGGGAATATCGCGGGCCGCTTACTTCGCCTAGTAACGCCACCGGTTCGCGCGGGGCATACGGCGCTCCGGGAACGCCAATCAATAGTCCCACCCGAGCAAACGGATTTATGATTTTTGACTCCGACTATCTCGACAATGGTGGCGTTGTGGGCGCTTTTGGACAAGGCGCTGCTCCTGCACCACACATTGGGCGTCTTACCACGGAAGCGATAGATTTGAGTAACCATCCCTTTGTGAAATTAGAATTCCACTATTTTGTGCGTAATTTTTCTTCCAGATTTGGCGTTGCCATCAGTACCAATGATGGAAATTCGTGGTTAGACACCGTTTACTTTGGCGAAAATGTGGGGGTAAATGAAAGTTCGCCTACCAATGCCAAAGCCGAATTTGATATCTCTTCCATCGCGGGCGGATTTTCTCAAGTGCGTCTGCGTTTCGTTTACGATGGTACCTTGGCCAATGGTAATAACTTCGCTTACTATTTTTGTCAAATCGACGATATCAAAATCACCGAACTACCCGCCCACCGTTTGGCACCCTTCACTGATGACGACGGAATTGTTTTTGACGTATGGAATGATACGCGTAACGAAAAAAGACACGGCTACGTCTCCACCCGTCAGAATCGCTCTTTTCGCTTTGGGGCAAACTTCGTGAATTTCGGAACCGCAGCCCAAACCAATGCCCGTTTGGAGGTTGATATTTTACAAGGAGCGACTTTGGTGCAAAGCCTTTCCTCACTTCCTTTTGGATCTTTAGCCTCCGGCGATACCGCTACCCTAGCTCAAACCACAACCAACGCATTCTTAGCCCCAGGCCCAGGGGTATATACAGCAGCGTATCGCATAGTTTCCGACAGCATAGGCATTGCTGATGCCGAAAAAGACACCCTCGTTTTTGTGGTATCTGACAACCAAACCGGTCAACATTTCCCCTATTTTTCCAACACCATTGGCACACCCCAATTAGGAAATATCGGCCAAGTTTCATCGCAGTTTGAATTGGTAAACCAAGAAGTGGTACTGGGAGCCGTTGCGGGCATTGCCGGAACAACCACGGCCGGAGGAAAAATAATTTTCAAGGTTCACACCACCACGCCATTAACCAACCCTACACCACTAGCAGTTGATACCGTAACCATCACGGCGACACATATAGCGGCACAAACCGTAACCGCGACTTTCGCTAATCCCCCCACACTTCAACCTGGCAACCACTATATCACCGCCGAATTTGACGCCGGAACCACCACCATCAACTTGATGAACGACGCCAGGGTTTGGGCTCCGGCCATGGCAAACCTCATGTACCTCACTTCTCAACCCGGATGGTACACCGGCTACCAAAACTCCCGTCAATTCAATGTTCCTCACCTGAGAATCATTGGTTGCAGTGACACATCTACCGGGGCTTGTCAGAACTTCGCAACTTTGGATGCCTTCCAAGACGTTTGCGCCTCCGACCCTGCCTTTGCACTTTCAGGTGGATTTCCAGCAGGTGGAACGTATAGCGGACCGGGCGTAACTGCCGGACAATTCAACCCCGCCACAGCAGGTGTTGGCACACACACCATTACCTACACTGTAACCATTAATAGTAGTCCGCAAACCGCAACCCAAAGCATTCAAGTAAAAGCAGCTCCTACTTTGGTACTGCCTACCACTCCTGCTGCGGTATGTTCTGGCGGAGGCCCTGTTTCGCTCTATCCTTTTGTGCAACCGGGAGGCGGAACATTTACCGGAACAGGAATCACAACGGGTAATCTTTTTGACCCTAGCGTTGCCGGAACAGGAACTACAACTATCACCTACGAATTCACCGACCCCGACGGATGTTCTAGCACTGGAACCTTTAGCGTAAATGTAGTAAATCCACCGAGCGTTAGCATTACCAACACGGTTAATAGCTTCTGTATCTACAGCGATACCGTAAACCTCGCCGGCACCCCGAGCGGAGGAAGCTTTAGCGGGCCGGGCGTGGTAGGAAATGTATTTGTTCCCGCCTTAGCCGGCATTGGTACCCACCCAGTAGTTTATAGCTATACCGACGGCAATGGCTGCGAAGGAACCGATATGCTCATGATGGATGTTGACAGCTGCTTAAGCGTGTTTCAATACGGAGACCTCAATTCCATCGAAGCATTCCCTAACCCATCCACCGGACAGTTTACAATTAAAGGAATCGACCGGCATTCGGTTATTCAAATCTTCAACGCTCAAGGCCAAGAAATTCCCGCAAGCATTACCCGCCGCGAGGATGTATTACTCGACTTGCAGCAGTACCCAGCAGGAGTGTACTTTTTGAGAGTGGATAACCGGCTAAGTTTAAGATTGATTCGCTACTAATAAACAATCATATTTTGGATACGTCTGGGGATTCGTGTTGGGCGTTCATTCATGTGATACCAACAATCTTGAGCGCGCGACCGCCCCATACGTTTCTTTTTTAGATTTGAACCAATTTGCACCCCGGAGAATCGAATTACCAATCCTATTTCGTGAGAGCCAGCAGTATTCTGTGCTCCTAATTGGGAAAAAACAAAGTCGTAGCCATACGTAATCCTTAGGTCGTCGGTAACATTTATCAACGTAGTAAGGATTATCGACTCCCTACGGCTATCGAAAAACACGTATTGTTCGCTTCGCCAAGCTAAGCCCATAAACAAATACTCACCAAAATTTCTTCTCACATGAAGGGTGTTGGTGGTTAGAACAGATTGAAAATTGTAAACATACCCCACGCTCATAAATACCTTTCGCTCCGGAGGTGTTTTATAATGCGAAATGGGAAAATGCGTTTGCGCATGAACCGTAACCCTCGGATCCATTCTGCGATCAATTCCAATCAAAGTCTCCCTCGGTCGATTGATATGAAAAACGCTCACGCCCAAAGAAAAGAGTCCTTTTTCTGTATTACGATCATCGATCAAATAGCGGAATAATAAGCCCGCAGAAAGGTCGTGAATAAGGTCACTTACATCATTTCCAATATTGATAACTGAGCTTGGGTTAATCTCATTTGAAAACGTATTAATTTGGTCGCTAAATATCAATCGTGACCAATCTATTTGCACTTGACCTATGCCGTATTGAATGCCTGCTCCGAAAGTAAAATTCCGACCTCCAAGATGAGCAGAGAGAATGGGCGACATTTCAAAACGACCATACCCTGCATCGCCGGCACGGTGATCGATAAAGCGAAAACCAAGACCAACATTGGAATTTTTCGCGTAATTAAACGGGGCGTCAACCGAGAGTAAATTGGTTTGATACCGACCGTTAAGCGCAGTCCATTGCTGCCTAGTAAGCGCACTTACCGACAATGAATTATCTACCCCGGCATAAGCAGGATTTAAAAATAAGCGATCACCCCAAAACTGGGTAGAAAAAATAGGATCTTGCCCAACCAATAAGGCGGGCAAAAACAGGATTATACCGAGGTATAATCTACCTAATGAGGTTAATCGGTCCACTGGTTATAGGTCTATTAGCATTAGGGCGCATCACGCCGGGCCAAATGGTGCCATCTTCAAACATGGCAAAAATCTTCCATACATAAATACCCTTTGGCAATATTTCTCCATCGTTGTTTCTTCGTCCATTCCATCCAATCAAAGGCACTCCATCTGAGGATAGCTCCGTTGTTTCAAAAATTAAGTTTCCCCAATAGTCAAAAACCTGAAAGCGATAATCTATCATGGAGTGTCCCTTAGGTAAAAAGATGGAAGGTTCACCGCCAAATACCGCATCGGGGGCTAAAGCATTGGGAACGTTTAAGTTTAATTGTGGTAAAAACAGCGATGTGCAAATGGAATCTTTGCAACCAAATTCGGTCTCTGCATACAAGCACACATCAAATGTGAAATCACCACTAAGTCGATCAATTTGGTATCTATGACTAACATCTCTGGTAAAATAAGAATTCCCATCACCCATATCCCATCTAAACGAAATATTCTGATTTCCAATAATCGTTAGATTCTGGAAGCTATGTACACCTTCTACATAACTTACTAAATTGAAATTCGCTTCAGGCGTTTGGTAAACTCTGATAGGCTGAGGCAAGAAAAATGTATCTAAGCAACCATACTCGGTTATTACAACCAAATAAGGGAAATACATCCCCGTGTCTGAATAAATATGAATAGCATTAGGATTGGCTCCATCTTGAACATTCCCATCACCAAAGTGGTATATCCAGCGATTAATTCCGCCTAAATCCGGTCGGGCAAAAGTGCTTAAGTCGGTAAAGGAAACCGTAAATGGCTGGCAACCACTAAGCGTATCTACCGCAAAAAGGGCTTCCGGATTGGGCTGAATCACCACCTCTCTATCAATTGTATCAATACAGCCAAATCCGTTGGAAACAATCAACCTAACCATATACCTGCCATATTCTGTGAATGTTAGACTGGGGTTTACTAAATTACTCGTCAACGAATCAGGCCGATTCAAAACGTCAAAATCCCAGAAGAAATCCAAAGCATCATTGGAAGACATATTGGTAAATTGAATGGTTTGAGGTATTCCACAACTATCACCGCTGGGTCGTGTAATAGAAAAGTCGGCTGTAGGTGTTTCAAATATTTGAATGACCTGCTCTACGGAGTCAGCGCAACCTGAGGATCCCTGATGAATCAACTTAACTGTGTATGTTCCGGGAGCAGAATAAGTATGTTGCGCGTTGAAATTCCCCGAAAAAGAACCATCGCCAAAATCCCACTGGGTAAACGTAATGCTTCCACTGGAAATCGTTGAAAGATTGTTAAACACCACCGGCTGCTCATTAAAGCAAATGCTTACTGGATCGAAGGCCACGGAAGGTCTAGGCGAAATAGTCACCGCCTGACAAATGGTATCGGGACATCCATTATCACTAAAAACAATCAAGCAAACCTGATACACACCGGATGAGTCAAAAACTGCAAAAGGATGTTCAACCGTGCTCCCCTGGCCATTACCAAAATCCCACTGATAACCCATTATTACACCGGGAGAAACGTTTGAAGTATTCGTAAAAAAGACCGTATCGCCCTCACAAACATTGTTCGTAAAACTAAAACCGGCATTTGGCGATGGTAAAACGTTTATTTGTTGATACATGGTATCGCGACCACAGCCATCCGTTACCGACATTGCCACTACATACGTTCCCGGGGTGGAATACGTAAACGAAACGTTGCTACCCTGTGCAGTATTTGTTCCCCAAGCCCCCGTTATCGTATCGTACATGAATGTCCAATTCGTTAATGTGCTATTGGGTGTTAATCCCGCAAAATCCACAGACATTGGCGCACAACCCGTTGTTTGAGATGAAGTGAAAAATGCAAAGATGGTATTGGGAAAAACCAATATTGAGCGAGAATACGTCGAGGAACCACACGCATTAACCGCCGTCAAAGTAATGGTGTAAGTTGTATCGTTATTTGGCCCCGAATAATTAAAAACGTGATTAATGAGACCAAAACCCGTTACCGGACCAGTTGGCAAAACAATGGTTGTAGGTAAAATGGTATCGGGCGGACTCCCATCACCAAAATCAAAAACAATGAAATCAGGGTTACCTACCGTTTGACCATCCACCAAGAAAGTAATTGGCAACGGACTACAACCAACCGTATCACTAGGAATGAAAAACGCAGTAGGTGTTGGATGAATTACTACACTATCAACCATACTGTCTTGAGCGCAACAACTAGAAGCCAGTAACGATACATAGTAAACAGTATCTTGGGTAGCTGAAGAAGATAATGGCGGAAACACGGGAGGAGAAGCACCAGCATGACTTGCAATAGTTTGAATACTACCGCCCGCTCCTTTGGTAAATAAGGTCCAACTATAATTCTCGATAAAACCCGAGCTAGAATTTGCAATAAGCATTTGGTGACCATCACATCCTTGATTGGTATCCAAACTGAAACTTGCAACCGGATCAGGCACAACAAAAAATGACTTAACTACGGTATCTAAACACCCGAAAACCGTTGACACTACCAAACGAATAGCCACCTGCCCAGTATCGAGAAAAGTATGAGAAACATTTTGAGTTGTGTAATCAATAATGCCGTTGTTGCCAATATCCCAACTCCACGCATTTACATTTCCTCCCAAGCTGTCAACAAAACTCAAATCAATAAAATTCTTTGCTTGATTTACACAAATGGTATCTGTAAAGCAGCTCGAGGAATCTAAAGAAAAATCAGCCTGTGGAAGCGGTCTAACGATGACCGTATCAATCACTGATTCTTCGCAACCAAAAGAATCTGTCACACTTAATTCAACCAGATATATTCCCGGCAAACTGTAGGTGTGCGAAGGGTTTTGTAATGAAGAAGAGTCGCCATCTCCAAAACTCCAACGCCATTGAACCACAGGCCTTACACCAGTAGTTAAATCGGTAAAATTGGTAACTTCGTTTAAACAAGCCGAACTACTTGAAAAATTTGGCATCGGACCGGGAAATACGGATACCGTTTGCGTAAGTGTATCGAGACAACCATTAGCCGAAATAGCAATTAAAGTGATGCTGTAAGTTGTATCTGCCACTCCCGTATTCAACAATGTGAACTGCGGATTTTGCAGTGTACTTTCCAAAACACCATTTACGTACCACTCATAATTAGTAGCTAGAAGACTGGTATTGCTTGTCTGCGTAATGAGAGGGGTACACGAAACTGTATCACTCAGAGAAAATTGCGCTATTGGATTTGGATCGGTAACAAAAATCGATGAAAAAGTGTCGTTTTCACAATTAAACAAACTTGTGACTACCAAAGACAACACAACCGTATCCTCAGGCAAAATCATGGTATGTGAGAATCCTGTTAATCCGGTATGTGAATTGAGAACCGTTCCATTCGGGGTTGAAAAAATCCACTCGTAAGTAGCGTTCGTAAGTGGAAATACGGTTGCTGAAACTATAGAACTGTCTATTACAAATGGCGTACATCCACCCTGAACCGCTGAAGTGTACTCAGCCTTTGGCAAAGGATGAACAACCACCGTATCGCTCAAGGTATCTGGGCAGCCGAAGATATTGGTGACGATCAAGCTGACGATGTATGAACTGTCAACTACGCCCGTATTCGTGAAGACGATATTGGAAGGTGATGGCAAAGTACTCGTTTGCCCATTGCCAAAGTCCCAAACGTATTGCAGACTATCGTTTTGCGAGTAATTTGAACTCGACAAATCCGTAAAATCAATCGCAAGCGGATGACAACCGGAAAATATACTTGCGCTAAAATCCGCCGTTGGTGTTGGGTAAATAATGTAATCCTTGGTAATGGTATCCAAACATCCGTGGGCATCGGTAACCGTAAGTAAAATAGAATAAAGCACCGTATCATTTGTACTTGATGGCAAATCAAAACTCGGTGATGAAGTATTGATTCCACTTAACGTAACTCCTGCATTTGGAAAAATATCCCAATCGTACTGCAATGCACCACCTACCGACTGATCAATGGGCTGCAAAATGGTGGGAGCACAAAGCGCTGCGGGTAAATCAAAATCTGCCGTTGGCCTGCTGCGCACCAAAACGCTATGAACAGCAGTATCAATACAACCATCCGCCGAAGTGACAAAAAGCGTTATGGTATAAGTAGAATCAATTCCGCTTTGGTTATCAGGAAAAGCAAAAACCGGACTCTCCGCCATAGGGTCGTTGATCCACATTGCCGACGAACTCATAAGCCATGAATAGGAAAGCGGTGCTACTCCCAGGCTCAAATTGGTGATTTGCAAAGAATCATTGGCACACAAAACGCTATCCGCCGTAAATGAAGCTAAAGGCTGAGGATGAATAACGGCCATTCTACTCATCGTGTCCGTGCAACCCGTACCGGCGGTTACCACCAAGCGAATTTCTACCAATGAATCCTGGGTATTGCTTTGATTGGTTAAAGTAAATGAGGGTTGAGGATCTGTTGTCGCCTGCAAAACATCATTGATAAACCACTGATATTGAACACCCGGAGTTGAACTATCCAGAATCGCTATTTGCATAGGACTACAGTCAATACTATCGGGCATCAACGAAAAATTTGCCACCGGATCGGGAATGGTGATAAAGGTAGTCTCCACCGAGTCGCTTGTACAGCCAAAAAGCGAGGTCACTACCAAGCGTACAATTACCGTATCAGCATCGTTGGGCATAATATGCTGTATGGCTGAAGCACCCGAGTACGTCTGCAAAACACTCCCTGCCAAATCTAGCACCAACCACGTGTAAGTGGCATTGGCTTCAGGGTAAATAACCGGTGCTATCACGGTGGAGTCAATAACAAAAGGCGCACAATTCACCGTATCGATGACGTTCACTTCTGCTCGTGGCAATGGATGAACAACCACTGTATCGCTCAAGGTATCTGAGCAACCGAAGATATTAGTGACAATCAAGCTGACTATATATGAACTGTCAACTACGCCCGTATTCGTGAATACGATATTGGAAGGTGATGCTAACGTACTCGTTTGTCCATTGCCAAAATCCCAAGCGTATTGCAGACTATCGTTTTGCGAGTAATTTGAACTCGACAAATCCGTAAAATC
>JBHYFA010000003.1:0-22818 GCA_051859825.1 Schleiferiaceae bacterium | reverse complement strand
ACCACGTGTAAGTGGCATTGGCTTCAGGGTAAATAACCGGTGCTATCACGGTGGAATCAATGACAAAAGGCGCACAATTCACCGTATCGATAACGTTTACCTCCGCGCGTGGCAACGGATGAACAACCACCGTATCGCTCAAGGTATCCGAGCAACCGAAGATATTGGTGACAATCAAGCTGACGATATATGAACTGTCAACTACGCCCGTATTCGTGAAGACGATATTGGAAGGTGATGGCAAAGTACTCGTTTGCCCATTACCAAAATCCCATTCAGAAAGTAGCGAATCCAGACCCGATTGGTTTGACGTGGAAAGGTTTTGAAAAGAAACCGAAAGTGGATGGCATCCACTTGTGTCAATTGGAGTGTAAGCAGCTGTTGGTTTAGGATAAACCACGTAGGTTTTACTCATGGTATCAAAGCAACCATTTTGATCTTCCAGAAGCAGATGAATAGAATAAACTACCGAATCGTTGGTTGTTACCGGAAAAGAAAAGCTTGGGCTGCTGGTATTGCTATCAATGATAGTCACATTTGTTGAGGGAGTAGAGGACCACGAGTACAACAGGCCATTTCCATTTGAACTATCGGTTGGCGACATACTATTTTCGCTACAAGATGAAGGTGGCAGGAAGAAATTTGCCAATGGTCTTGGTTTTACTACCACGGATTTTTGCAGAGAGTCAATGCAGCCTTCATCGGTATTAACCACCAAGCTTATGGTGTAAATAGAATCGGGTGCGTTCTGACTGTCAAAAAAGGTAAATGTGGGATTTTGGGAAAGCGGATCACTAATGGGGATGGAATTGGGCTCTATAGACCAGTGATAGTTTAACAGGCCATTTCCTGAGCTTAGGTTGGTAACAGAAACTGTACTTCCTGCGCAAATAATGCTATCAATGGAAAAATCCACTAGAGGTTTAGGTTTAATACCGAGGGGTTTGACTATGCTATCCTGACAACCTGTTCCCGCTGTAATGATGAGTTTCACTTGTATAACTGAGTCATTGCTATAAGCGGAAGACAAGAAAAGAGAGTCGTTATATTGAGTGCTTACCGGGTCATTATTGATAAACCATTGGTAATTTAATCCCGTTGGTGAAAGGTTGTCGGTGAAGAACGCGCCGGGAATACAAATACTATCTTCCAAAAAGTCAAAATCAGCCACCGGAGGAGGAATGATTGTTAGTGTAATGCTATCGTTATTGGTGCATCCGAAAGTATCCGTAGTAGTGAGATAATAGGTAGTCGCTGTGGAAGGTTGCACCCATGGTTGTGGCGATTGACTTGAAAAACCTGCTGGACTTGAGGTCCACTGGTAGGTCAATAGGCTATCAGTGGTATTTCCAATTTGAACAGAATCTCCCGGACAAATACTAATATTGTTTCCAGCATCTGCCGGTGGTAATGGAATAATACTAACTTCTAGCGTATCGGTAATGGTACAGAGATTAACATCCGTTATGGTTACGATGTAGAATCCGGGACTGGTATTTCCAAAGAGCATAGGATTTGCCGAAGTTGAATCACTAAGTCCAAGCCCCGGGCTCCATGAATATTGATATCCGCCACCACCACCTGATGCTGAAACCGAAACGGAAATTGAATCATCAAAACACACGAAGGGATTCCCCGTAGTTGCACTTGTGAGTGGTGGAAAAACCATTAGATTAAATGTTGCTGTATCTGAGCATCCTTTGTCGTCCACCACAATGTAGGTAATTTGCATAGGCGCTACAACATTGTTTACAACGATTGATTCCGAAGTTCCGGAATCTCCTCTGCTAGAAAACCATTCAAACGAATATGGCGGTAAACCTGAGTGGGTGGGAGGTATATAGGAAAAATTTTCGTCGTAGCACAGCGTGGTATCTGTGAAACCCTCAATTACAGGAAGTTCAAAAATCTCAATCCTCTGAGAATCCAAAGCAACACCACAAGCATTAAAAACAGCGGAAGTTACCCAATACACTCCCGGACCTTGAAAATCAATGATGGGAAAGGAGTCTGTTTCGGAAGTTCCAGAAGCAAAGCTCCATCCCGTTGGTGGATTTACTGTCCACAAGTAATCCAACGTACTCAAGCTATCAAAAAAGGCGGGTCTATGGATAGAATCCTGCCAGAAATCAATACTAGTGGGACCGCAATAATCCAATGATGGGGGCGCCACGACAAAAGGTTGCCCAATGATATTAAAGGTGGTATCGATGGTAGCGCTGTCGCAAGCATTTATTTTTAGCAAGCTAACGGTATAGGTTTCGATTTCATCAAAAGTCAAATGGATACTTTTTTGGTCGAAACCTCCTGAATCCAACGTCCAACCTGTTTGGGGTTCTATACTCCATTCCCATCGGTTGTCCATACATCCGGTAGAATCTGCTCCCAAATCCGAAAACGAAAGTGGAAAAGTTTTGCAAAAGGAGCTGTCTTGTGGAAAGCCAAAAGCGATTTCCAAATCATCAGGTGGGTCGCCAATACAAATGGTTTTGGTAATAGAGTCAACACTACATTCGCTAGTATTTCCGGAAACGAGTTTAATGCTGTATTCGCCGGGTGCTGTGAAATTTACAAAAATGGTATTGGTTCCGGCAAACCAATTGGCAGGATCAATGGGGTCAAAACGGAGACCTAAACTTGAACCGCCGACAAGTGTATAGGTAGAAGGGGTGATTTCCCAAACACTTAAGGTTGCCGAATCGCAGCCTGAGGGAAATCCCGTAATAGGAAAATTATTGGCAATAAGTCCATTTTGGGTAGCATTAGTAATTTCTACCGGCTGGTTAGTACACGCTGAATCAGGAAGGTCGATATCGCTTTCCGGGGGTTGAGAAAGAACAATGGGTTCTACACTTGCTACGGAAGAATTACAAGGATTGGTTGCGGTTATACGCACGTAATACGAATTTTGAAAGCTCACCGAATTGGTTCCGCATGAGCTCTGAAAAAAAGTGTGGGTAATAGTATCTGGTGGTGGGTGATTAAAAGTCACCAGAGGACTGCCGTCGTTTACCTCTAATGTATAAGTCGTTCCCGGCGGATTATTTCCTGTGCTCGTAATAGGAAATTTATAAGTAAGACCGCTTCCATCACTAGGCAAACACGCAATGGTACTTCCCGGGCTCCCCAATCCAACAGAGGGGTTGGTGCCGTAAAAAAGGTATGCAAGTTTTGAATTTACGCAACCATGTTGGTTATAAACCACCAACTCCAAGGAGTAAAGCCCGGCAGCTGTTAAACTTAAAGGATAAGGACTTGCAGGCAACTGCGATCCGGTATCAATGATATTACCGTTGAGTTTTAATTCGTAATAATTATAGGTGCTGTTATTGACCAGATTGAAGTTTAAGTTAAAAGTTTGGTTATTATTCGTGGTACAAAAGCGATACGTTTCGATTCCGTTAAAAACCGTAGGCGAACCCATCGCTTGAAAATTAGGTGTAGGCGGTGTTGGGTTAACGGTTAGGTTAGCAGAAACATTGGTTACACAACCAAAGGAATTGGTATAGGAATACACAATAGTATGGGTACCCGGACCTGCAATTGCGGGATGAAAAACACTCCCAATCATTCCCGGACCTGAAAAACTACCTCCACTTGGACTTACACTTGGGTTTAAATCTGGATTGAATCCTTGCTCACAAAATGTATCCTGTGTTGGAGAAAAAGTTGCAGGCGTTGGGGTGCCGACACGAACTATTATGGAATTTCCCGAACCCGAAGAAGTACCAGATAATGACGTGGTAAATACTCCAACTGTATTATAGGAAACGGAAACGCTGTTTGCAGTGCTTGTTGATGGACTCCCTCCATTAAACGTCCAAGTATCCCAAATAGAGTCGGTAACCGTATATGTTATGCTTTGATTTTGGCAAACGAAGACCGTATCTCCTTGCGGGACAGGACTAGTTGTAAACGAAACTTGACCAACAAGAGATTCAGAAAAAACAACAAGAATTACTAATGAAAAGTAAATTTTATTCACATAAACTAAAAAATTTTATCAATCATTAAGAGAAGCGTTTGGCAAATATAACAGAAACAAATTGAAACATAATTCGCTAACGCACAAAATAACCTACACTTAATGAATTCTGAACAACCGTTCCTCAATTCACCTAAGTGTAAACACGAAATTTCCTAAATGTTAACTAATGCATTATATCTTACTCACCCACTCCGCCACTACTCTTCCACTTCGCATCGCCGCATTCAGACTCGGATACATGCACGCATCACCACACCGGAATACGCGTTCGGAGAGTTGTAAATCTTTAGCCTCTAGGTCATGGCGAAAAGGAATGTCTTTCGGTAAAGCGTGGGGAATATCGTAACGCGACAAAAACTCCCAGCTCATTGCATTAGAGTAGGCTTTAGATAGAGATTGTTTGACCTGCTCAGGACTAATTTCTGATTTATTGCCCGTAAGCGAAACGGAAATTAAATGGCGGCCTGCGGGCGCATACAGCGAAGATAAGTTTGATAGTATAGCCACATTTGCCCCATCAAGAGGGTCATTCTCATGAGAAAATAGTCCAATCAAATCTGAACGATCGGGTGCAGAAGTGGCGGAAAAATACCATTGAGTGGTAGCGTGGAAAACCTCCTTTTCTTGCCAAAAAGGCACGGAAATAATCAAGGCGTGGTAGGGGTACTCTCCCCCATTTTCATCATAAACCGCTTCATCATCATACTTGCTCACACGCACGCCAAACTTGATTTCCGACTCATCAAGCACCTCGGCCAATTGATTCGGAATAGCCTGCATGCCCTCTTCAGGAATAGCAGCATCGCCCTGGGCAAACATTTTAAAGACAAACTGAAACATTGCATTGGGCGTATTCAGGGCATTTTCCAGAAAAATTCCGCTGAAAAATGGCTTGAAAAACGAATGGATAAACTTCTCGGAAAAACCGTAATCACGCAGAAAATCAATGGTAGAGCGACCATCGGCCTCCGAAAATATTTGCGACACACTGGTTTTCTTGAGCTTCTTCACCAAAGCCAACACCCTCCAAACGTCGCTCACCGAGGCCACACCAGCAGAAACGGTTGACCATAACAGATTGGGCCTACGAAGAGGGTCGGCGATTTTACGCAGTTTATTACGTGAAAAAATCCGTGCTCCCGGAGCGAAGGTTTTTAATTTAAGACGATCATAATCCAATTGCAATTGAGCTTCGGGATAGGCGGTTAGCAAAACCTGAAAACCGTGATCGAAACGAAATCCGTCGCGTTCATCGGTCTGCACCCTCCCACCTACACGCTCGCCAGCCTCCAGCACAAGCACCTTCTTTCCCGCATTCTTCAACACTTTAGCGGCGGTGAGCCCGGCTACACCAGCACCCACAATCACAATTGGTTTATCGCTCATAACAAATCGGATTAAATTTGGCACAAAAATAAACCACACGACACAGGATTTTGTTAGCCAAATCAAAAACAAACAATCCATCCCATGCGCTTCAGCAAAAAGACCAACCTCCGCATTTTATCTCTTTTCTTCATAGTTGCCGGCATCAACCATTTTGTTATGCCCGCCTTTTATCTACCACTTATACCACCGTATTTCCCACAACCCGAAGCTCTAAATGTTTTGGCTGGCCTTATTGAGATATTACTGGGAATAGGTCTGCTCTTTCCAAAAACCCGATGGTATGCCGGCTGGGGGATTGCAGCCCTTATGATTGCCTTTATCCCTTCGCATTGGCACTTCATACAAATAGGAAGTTGCGTCAACGAGAGTATTTGCGTTCCACCCTGGCTTGCTTGGGTACGACTCATAATTATCCACCCCTTTCTAATACTCTGTGGAATTTGGGCTAGTAAATCAATAAGTGGGCAGACATAAAACATTTCATCACTACTTTTACGGGCAAATTAACACCCATGCGTCTAGCAACATTACTTCTCGTTATTGGCCTAAGTTTGAACCTCCACGGTCAATACCGAAAAGACCACTACATTGGTGTAAGTCTGTCTCCAGCTGTTACGGGAATATCAATAACCAGTGAATCATTCCCCAATATCATTGATTGGGAAAACTTTATTGGAGGAAGTATTGGCCTGAGTGCACTTTGGAATATCTCCCCGCGATTAACACTGCAAACCGACTTGATTTATAGTCTTTATACAGAAATAAATAAGTTTGAGACAAATTTTGGAAATATAGACCCAACTTTGGGATTTATTTTACCTAGCGACAATCCCCACACTATAACCTTAATCAACGAATACCACAAAGTTTCCGTTCCTTTTCTGCTGAATTATTATTTCAACGACAGCAAATGGTCGTGGTTTGCCCAAGCAGGATTGCGTGGACATATATCAATAGTTCAGTATAGTTCAGTTATCCCTGATAAAGAGCTGAATTTGGAAAGGTCGCGCAACAGAATGTTTGATAAAGATGAAAATCTAATTAACCGCTTCCTGCTCTCTGGTCAGGTTGGTTTTGGCGTTGAATACAATCCGTCGAGAAAGTTTAAATTACGCATATCGCCATATTTCGAGCACTTTCTCACGAATATGATAAACACTGAAAACGATATTAGATGGTTGCCTTACGGCGCTGGCTTAACATTCGGAGCTTATTGGCGTATGTGATTATCAACATTTAGTCCTTCCAAATGGATCTTCACCTGATCCAACTGTGCCTCTGCCAATTTAATTATTCGGAAATGAATGGCTAATGTTATCAAGCTGATGGTGATAATTGCTGATGTGAAAATCATTCCCGGGGTGGTTAGAAGAAAATCTGCGTTGGTCTCTTTTGCAAAAATCAAATGGCTATACACGGGCTGAAAAGGCACAAAAAACAGGAAGTAAACAATCCATAAAAACTGTCGAGGAGTAGAGAGCAGCATGGTTCGCTCGCCTTCAATGTGTTTGGATAAATTTCGAGACTTCAGTGCCAAAACGATGGCGCCTACCACCACGAGCAAAAAGGTAGTCAGAAGCATAGGCGCTACCGACACGGGAATCAGCTTAAAAAACGAATAGAGTACGGCGGGCAAACAAAGTGTCGCAATAACACGAGGTGGGGTAATCCACACCTTAATTCCATTTTTAAACTCCTGCCAATACCTGCGATTCATTATTTTTTGGTGATCTTCGACAATGTTGTGCAAACCATAAATCCCGAAAGATTTATACACTCGATGAAAGGCATCTTTAAAAGGCAAGTCTGGTTCATCTTCCCAAATATCGGAAATGCGAGAAGCGATGTGATCAACCAGCTCAAGACGCAAGTCCACATACTCCACGTCCCATTTTTTGCACACATCAAAAATGTACTTCAACTGTTCTTGGTCAGTTCTCGGTTGGCATTCATCTTTGTTTACGTTTATGTTTAAAAGAAAAACTGCTTTGGCGTGTATTGGTTGATATTTGAACCCATGCAGCATCGCATTCTACTGAAAAATAGCCTGTAGGGCGGCAATGTAATTCTTGGCATCCGTCTCATTTTCTTTCTGAGCTGCTTTATACTTCGCGGCCAGGCGGTAGTATTTCCTCGGACGATTGGCAGCGGTTTTAAATTCACTCTCCAGCACGCCTTTTTGTTCCAATTTATGCAAAACCGGATACAGCGCACCTTCATTTATTTGTATCACCCCCTTCGTTCGTTCCTCCACCATCCGCGTAAGCTCATAGCCATAACTCTCGCCCTTCTCGCGAATGAGGTGCAGGACAATATCTTCTAAAAAACCTTTTATATATGTTTGTTCATACCTAAGAATCTGAGGCAAATATACAAAATGCACAACGTATTGAACAATTTTTATTGAAACTGCTCAATACGTTGTGCAATTATGGAAAACGAGATGGTCTAAATGTTTTGGTGTGTTTGACCTATGTGCCGTTTCAATACAAAAACCCAAATAAATACACGGGGATTCTTCTATGATGGCAACTATGCCCAAAAAATGTTTTCAGGTCAAAGCAAAATTTTATTTTTATCATTTTAGCAATTTGTTGTGTTAAGCGCACAAAAAATGAACACCTTTCACATATATGTCCATTTTTTTTTGTTTTCTGAACATATGCAAACTTGACCTCCACCAAAAAAAATGATGCCCTTGCGCATTCGTTAATTTGTTCGTAGTTTTGCGAACAACGAATACGACATGGAAACACAAGCTTACATCATCAGCGAGCAACACACCGAAACCGCCCGATTTGCCAAAGCACTCGGCCACCCGGTTAGGATTGCTATTCTCGAACTGCTCAACGATCAGGCCTGCTGTTTCCACGGCGATATGGCGCAAATACTTCCCGTAGCAAAATCTACACTTTCACAGCATTTGAAAGCACTCAAAGATGCCGGCTTGATTCAAGGCAGCATCACGCCGCCCAACATCAAGTACTGCATCAATCGCGACAACTGGCAACGCGCCAAAGCCTTGATCAACAACACGCTTTCCTCACCGAACGCATCTGTTTAATTTCAACCATATCCAAACATGAAAACCATCAAAATTCTCGGTACCGGCTGTGCCAAATGCAAAAGCACCCACGCCAATGTACTCAAAGCCATCGACGAAGCCAACATCCAAGCAGAGGTGATAAAAGTGGAAGACATCACCGAAATCATGACCTATAACGTTATGTCAACCCCCGCCGTGGTGGTTGATGAGGTGATTAAAATCAAAGGTCGCGTGCCTGATGTCTCAGAAATTAAAAACTTGCTGGTTTAATCCATGTTTGATTGGATTCAATTTTTTGCCGATTGGTTGATCTTCGGCGTATTTAACATTGCAGAAGAAAGCAGACTGGGCATCTCCCTCAGCTTCTTTGTGTACGACACACTAAAAATTCTCTTACTGCTATTCGTGATTGTCATGGTCATGGGTATTGTCAATGCGTACTTTCCTGTTGAACGACTTCGCGACTATCTCAACCGTAAGAAACTGTACGGTCTCGAGTATTTTTTCGCTTCCTTATTTGGTTCGATAACGCCGTTCTGTTCGTGCTCCTCTGTGCCGCTGTTTATTGGTTTTGTGCAAGGTGGTGTGCCGCTCGGTGTCACACTGTCCTTTCTCATCACCTCCCCTTTGGTCAACCAGATAGCGGTGGCCATGTTTCTGGGCTTCTTTGGCGTAAAAGCCACCCTCATTTACGCCGTGTCGGGCATTCTACTCGGCACATTCGGCGGCTGGTTTTTAGGGAAGTTAAAATTGGAACACCTGCTCACCGACTGGGTAAAAGACATCCTGGCTAATGCGCAAGAAAAAGCTGCTTATGAGGAAGAAAAACGCACATTCGTACAGCGCCTACCGGCAATTACCCGCGAAGCGTGGGACATCGTTCGCGGCGTCCTGCTCTACATCGTCATCGGTATTGGGATAGGAGCCGCCATGTACGGCTACGTTCCGGAAGATTTTTTTGAACAGCATCTCGGACAGGACAAGTGGTGGACTGTACCCTTAGCGGTGATACTCGCCGTACCCATGTACGCCAATGTGGCCGCCATCGTTCCTGTCATTCAAGTATTTGTGGCAAAAGGCATCCCCTTAGGTACCGCCATTGCCTTCATGATGGCTACCGTAGGTTTGTCGATCCCCGAAGGCACCCTGCTCAAAAAGGTTATGACCTTTAAACTGCTGGCTATCTTTTTTGCCACCATCACCATCTTCATTATTATCTCCGGATATGTGTTCAACCTCATATTATAAATACCACTTTAATCCCTAAATTCAATCTCATGAAATTAATTGTAACCATTCTGATGGCAACAGCATTTGCCGTGGCGTGCCAATCGGGCGCCAACAACACCGAATCATCCGCATCTACAGAAACCAGTGAGGTACGGTACTCCGGCAACGTAGAGGTCATACAGTTTCACTCCGAGCACCGTTGTATGACCTGCAATAAAATTGAGCACAACACCCAGGAGACGCTCAAAAACCTAGCAGATATTCCGTTTCGCACCGTCAACGTTGACGATCCGGCGAACGAACGCGAAGCAGAGGCCTTTGAAGCTACCGGTACGGCGCTATTTCTCCACGATTTGGAAACCGGAGCCAAAAAGAACCTTACGGAATTTGCCTTTATGAAAGCCAAAGACGAAGCTTCATTTATGGAAGGACTTCAGGCGCATATTGCGGAATTTAAAGGACAGTAAGCAGGTGGACTGGCTACAGGATTTGGCGCAAAACCAAGATACGCCCTTGTTGGCAGCCTTTGCATTAGGGTTGCTTACGGCCATAGCGCCTTGTCCATTGGCCACCAATATCACGGCTACGGCCTACATTGCCAAGACCATTTCTAAGCGCAATATGGTGCTGCTGAGTGGAGCGCTTTACACCCTTGGACGCATGCTGTCTTACACGGCCATCGGAGCAACCATCTACTTTGGCGCCAGCAAGTTTAAAGTTGCCAAGGCCTTTCAAGCCAACGGCGAAAAGTACCTCGGATTTGTACTGGTCATCTTGGGCCTCATCATGCTCGACGTTATCAAACTCGGATTTATAAAAGGCGGCGGTTTCGCCGATAAACTTTCGGATCGATTTAAAGACAAAGGACTGCTAGGCGCTTTCTTACTGGGCGCTCTATTCGCCCTCGCCTTTTGTCCGTACAGCGGAGCGTTGTTTTTTGCCATGCTCATCCCCATGACCATCAGTTCGGAAGCCGGTTTGGGACTGCCCGTATTGTTTTCAATCGGAACCGGTCTTCCCGTTATACTCTTTGCATTTGTCGTGGCGTTCAGTTTGGAAAAACTGGGGCTATATTTTCGCGCCATCACCAAGGTAGAAAAAGTCATGCGCCTTGTAGCCGGGGTGGTATTTTTACTTACCGGATTGTATTACATCAACATCTATTTCAAACTGATATGACGCGATTATTCGCTCTTTTCATCTTCGCCGCAGTGGCGTGTTCATCAGAACCGACGGTATTATTTACCGTAACCGACACCGATTTTTCCAAGGGATACCGCATGCACGAACAGCAAGTGACCTTAGACGATCTGGCTCGGTTTCACGGGCATCTGTGCGACGGATTGGTGGTGGGGGCATTGGCGATGGATCAGGTGATGAAGCAGATGTACCCAAACGAGGCCATCGACCGCACCAATCTCCGGGTTGTCAGCGCCCCATCACCGTGCCTTACGGACGTGGCCATTTACCTGACCGGCGGTCGGTATCAATTTAATTCCTTTTACGTAGACAACAATCCCGGTGGCATTTACATCGTCCAACGCATCGACAATGGGGAGAGCTTTCGCGTACGTATGCGCGAAGGTGTTAAGCCAAGCGCGATCGACAGTTTGGGCGCCTTGGCCGTAGCGCG
The DNA here is from genome assembly GCA_051859825.1 of Schleiferiaceae bacterium. Taxonomy (GTDB): domain Bacteria; phylum Bacteroidota; class Bacteroidia; order Flavobacteriales; family Schleiferiaceae; genus CSBr16-58. Next base: position 11,532 of record JBHYFA010000003.1, on the reverse strand, counting down.
CAAGTTATCGCCCGCCGAGCTCGACCACCTGAAAGCCCTCGAAGACGACTTCACCGAATTCCTCTTGGCCAGTAAGCCTGAAGATTTATTTATAGTAGAACCATTGGCGGATTTTACATGGCAGCCGAGGTTGAAAAACGACTTCATCAAAACCGATGTTTTAAACAAAGGTCGCAAATAGTTGTCATTTCTCGTTCTCCGTTGATTCTTTTCATTGAATCATGATTTGAGTACAAGCAATTCCCAATTCGTAGTAGCAGTTATTTTTTCGTAGACAAAAATCCCTCCACAGCAAATAGCGGAATATTGATCAACCAAGATTCTTCGCGGTATGGCGACATGGAAAAGCGGAAACATTTTTCTTAAGGAAAATCTGCGATTTTACACACTTTTTCCCACGAATAAATGTAAAAATCTACACTTTTTTCGATGAAAAAATGTTACATGAAATTTTTGAGCAGTTATTTCGGGCCAGAATACTCAACAATAGCTTCTTTAAAATTGAATACCACAGTCTTTCTATTCCGATTCTTTACCGTCCTTGGCAATTTCAAACCCAAACAAACGCTCCAAGTGCTTGACCAATTTTACATTTACCTCCTCCACAGGCACTTGACCACCGAGTTCTTGCTCCATGCTGGTAACCGCTTTGTCTTGAATACCACAAGGAACAATGTGCTGAAAATACTGCATGTTGGTGTTTACATTGAGCGCGAGTCCGTGCATGGTAACCCAGCGTGCGGCGCGAACCCCCATGGCGCAGATTTTTCTCGGCCGATGCTGAACATCAAGCCAAACCCCAGTTTCACCCGGTGAACGATCGCCTTGCAAACTATATTCAGCCAAGGTGAGAATCACGGCTTCCTCCAAATAACGAAGGTATTTGTGAATGTCGGTAAAAAATTGGTCGAGATCAAAAAGGGGGTAAACCACCGCTTGCTCCGGACCGTGATACGTAATATCCCCACCACGATTGGTGCGATACACCTCCGCGCCAATAGAGGTCAAACGCGCTTCATCAATAAGTAAATGCTGCTCTTTCCCGCTCTTACCAATGGTGTAAACGTGGGGATGCTGACATAGAAATAGATGATTCAGAGGAACATCCAAATCAGGATTGCTACGCCGGGCGATTTTCTGATCCACAATTCCCTGAAAAATCTCCTCCTGATAATCCCAAGCTTTTTGGTAATCGATGATACCAAGGTCGGTGATTTTTACAACAGGATTACTCATAGAAAACGGGTATAAACTAGAGGTGAATATCCACAACCAAATGGGTAGGCTAGAAAGCTTTAGAGCAAGGCTTGCGAAATAGTAAATTAGGGGAGTTTACTTATGTAAATGACCCTATTTTACTATGAGCGTAACGCAGCTCTAAGGCTTTCTAGACAGCCATTTTACAAGGTCGATAATTTGCCTTTGAGGTAATCAATAACCTCAATATCAAAAATATCTACCTTGTGAATCTCCGATAAATACCACGACAATTTATCCGTCAAATGGATGATGTAGAACAAGGATTCGATGAGGGTATTGCCTTTGGCCATAATTTCCACCAAATGTGGTGTTTTTTCCGAAAGAATTTCTTTGTTGAGGCCGGCACGAATGGCGTTGCGCGGATTTTCAAAATTATGACGGAGCATCACAACCGCTACTTCAGGGTGTTCAAATTTCCACCCTACCAATTCGTTGTGATTCATCTCGGGAATAGCGGCATTCCAACCTACCATTTTGCTGTTTTCATTAAACTGCTGACGCACACGCTCAGCTAGTGCACCCATACCATCGCAGGCATATACCGCTACAATTTTTCCATTGATAATGGACGAAATGCGCTCAGCCTCGACTTCCATTTCTGCCGCCTCACGACCTAAAAATGCACTTACGGCATCTACCCAAGCTTCTAAACCTGTATTGGCCAAACCATAGTGCTCAAAATAACGGAAAAGCAAAACAAGGCTATAACCCAACATTGAGCGTGGGGGATTACCTCCCGGAACGATAAAATGATTCCAACCCCCAGCTTCGGCCATCTCAGCAAGTTGACCACCGGAACTCATGGAGGCTATCATGCAACCTTTAGACTGAGCTTCCTTAACTGCGGCAATCGTTTCTTCGGTATTTCCAGAATAACTACAAGCTATTACTAGCGTATTGGCGTTGACAAAACCCGGGAGCGTATAGTCCTTATTCACAATCACCGGCACCTTCACCTCACTACTCAAAACTTCGGAAACGATTGATGCTCCAATGCCCGAACCACCAAGACCGGTGATTACTAGAGAGGAAATCTCGCGTTCTGCAGACTTCAAATTTGTTGCTAAGGCAATTTCTTTAGCGTGTAAAATGTGATCAGGAAGGGCGTCGATGAGGTTTTTCATATGTAAATTATTTGTTTTTTAAAGGTCATCCCGACATAAATATCGGGACAAGTTATGGAATGTCCCAGTCAATTTTCATTGGAGCTTGTGAAGGCTACTACATGGACATTTCATATGTAAACTATTTTTCGGTTTTTACTCTGTATTAGCTTCAATGAAATTTGACATTCTTACATAAATCATTGTAGTAGCTTAAAGTTTGCAAAAGTAAATTCTAAACGCTCGTAAGCAAAATTAATATTTGGTAATAAGTAAATTTATGAAAGGGAAATTACTCAGGTATAGCAAATTTCAATCTCGCTCTTCCACCATCAATCAATCCAATGTAAACCCCCGCAGGAAGATTTGGTAAATGCAAAATCACTTGCTCATTGGCCTGAAGCTCTTGCACGCTTGTCTGAAAAACCTTTTGTCCACCAGCACCAATTACCTCCACACCTATTCTTTCTTGATCAAAATTTGATGACAAAAATAATTTTCGATCAAAATAATAGACCTTGAAGTCCTGCGAAGCTGCATTCAAGGTTCTTGGTGGCAGCGAAAAGGCGCGATTAATAAAATGAAGATAAAATCGCTGATCAAGATGGGTGGTATCAATGCTAAACCTATACGGTGTCCTTCGAAGATTAACAAAGCGCTGACTTCTTCTATCTTCCAACCAAACACCAATGTTTGCATCCAAAAACTGGGCGTTCAAACGAATTTCGTGGGTATCAGCGGGTGTGATACTACTAACGAAAATCTCCAAAGAATCTTTTTCCTCTATTATTCCAATGGCATTTACCGACATGTAATCGCTATCCGATCTGCTAGAGACATCCAAACGCCCCGAGGGTAATTTCCAGGCATCCAAGCCCGAATCAAAACCGTGATTTGCATTTTCCTTGAAAACAATATATGTTGAATCCTTCCGAGTAGAATTTTCCACAACCAAAATCAAAGTATTAGGAGTATTTCCCCGAAAAAACAGAACGTCATTATCAATTAATGAATGATTCCTCATTCGCACCACGGAAGCGGATGATTGAGGAGCGGATGATTTCTTTTGCACCCAGAAAGCCTGCAAAGGAGCAATATAAGGATCAACAATCCCGTTTACAGCAGAACCGTAAGAAACGTAATTTTCATTTTCCGAATCCCAAATATGAAAACTGTTTTCAATGTCCAAACTCGGGTCGAACCAAGCATTAAAATCAAAAGAGGCAGTAAAAGGATTCCCCAAAAAATTCCAGCCCTCACTTCCGTTTCCATTGGTAAAAGTAGCTGTTGAACTTGATCCATCGTTAAAGCCGAGATGAAAACGACCACTATTACTTGGATTTCCCTGCATACGAATTGGAGCCCCTGCGGTATCTACCCCAAATGTTCCGTAAAATGCTATGTGTCCAACACCAGAATGAAGGGTATCATTTGCCCCAACTCCCTCCCACTCGGCATCATCAGCATTCCATGTAAAAGTATTTCCTCTAGCCAACGAAACGTCACCAAGTTCAGCCCCCGTGGCATGAGCCAGAGGTGAACTCAGATGCACCCACTTCGACTTTCCGCTGCGTTGGTACTCTAAACTCCCCCAGAAGCGTCCACTCCATTTCAATTGCCCATCGACAATTTGAAGTCCACCCCGGTTATGCACATCAGAAAAAACCTCCAAACCCTCGTAAACAACTACTTCGGCATTTTCATCAATCGAAATTGCTCCGGCCTTTTGACTTCCCAATACAGCTAATCTATCGGTATTCTCCGCCACATAAATCCAAGCGTTATCCGGCGGAATTTGACTATTTTTCCAATTCCCCGCGTCCGTCCAAAGTGTATCCCCAACAGAACTCGCCTCCCACTCATAAGGAACACCCGAAAGAATGAGCGAAAACGTTTGTAGTCCACCGGAAAGATTGCCTTTATGACTTATTTCTACTTCCCATACACCATTATCAAAACTAGCTGGTAGAACCACTTCCACATTATCCACAAAATTGTCGCCACGCGTAGCGTCATCTCCCGGATTATCGGGATCGAGCTTCCAAGGCAAATGCACTTGCGAATTGCCGTCGGGATCATATACCAATCGTAAATCAAGATCGTTGATCAACCTTGGAGTACGATCATTAAGTAAATCGGCTGTATTGTTTGAAGCTTCATCCGTCCAGGAAAGAGTTGCTTTTATCGGGGCGTTATTTTCATTGTAAAAACGCAGTCGAAATGTTTCTCCCTGTTCAAGCTCGCGTTCGATGATGATGTTTTTATCTAAACTATCGATCAAACCAGCCGCTGCTTGAGTATTAAGCACTCCATAGCCTGTGCGATAATTTGGCCCCGGATGAGTGGTATTAGGCGTTGCCGTATGAATAGCAAGAGCCCGCAGAGAAGAAGCCAAAAGAGGGCGACCCGATTTACGCAGCATCATTTCTTGAATCAATGCCAATGAACCACTCACTGCGGCAGTAGAAAAGGAAGTCCCTGTGCCTCCAGAATAATGACTATCTGAAGATGATCCGGTGGACAAAACCCCGCTTCCCGGCGCAACCAAATCGGGCTTTATTCGCCCATCATCCGTAGGACCCCAACCACTTACGCTCATTTCTTCAAAAAAACCGTTTGTATTATCCTTTGTAACTCCTCCAACAAGAAGAATATTTTTAGCAGTAGAGCCCCAAGGGATACAATCATAGCCATCCGAACCGCCATTAACTTCTCGAGGAAAAGCACTTGTATTTAGGGAAATCCACGAAGTTCCGCTCCAAGTAAAATAATCAGTATTTGTTGTTGGCCCCACCCCTCTTGAATTCCCAGTAGCTTTCACAATTAAATGGTAAGGCGTAGAAAATGCTATTTCGTCCAATTCTTCATCCATTGATGTGTATTGTCCGAAACGCTGCGATTCGTTTTGCGAAATAGACGTATCCGCCCACCACGTCCAGCCACCACTATTTACCCATCCGGTAGGCGTTTGATACGAATGATTGGACACCAAACCTCCTTGCATCCCAAACTCAAACAGGGAAACTAAATTACTATCAGGATAAGCCAAAACCGTGGCCTCAGGCGCCATACCTTTAGCTTGAGGATTACCTGGATTACCCGAAGCAATCATGGTGCCGGCCACCCAAGTAGCGTGCCCTCCTACCGTTCCATTTAGTGGGTTATTTACCCTACCAACCAATTGCTCATGGGTAGCTCTTGGCGCCCAATTTAATCCGGCTTCCCACAAGCCGATCTCCATACCTGCACCACGCAAGTCATACCCACTAACATTATGAAGAGCTGAGGTCTGCAAAAATCCCGCAACCTCTGCATTGGCTGAAATGTTCCAAATAGGAAATCCACTTTCATTTACATCAAACAAGCTCCACTCTCTCCCCGCACTATCAGTAAGATATCTTAATGCCTGCGTTTTTTCAATGTAAGCCTGAACCCTAGCCTTGCGAGATTCTTGACGCAATTCAATCTTTTGCAATAATTGCTGTTGCCCAGCAATCTGCTGTTCATCATACAAATTAACCTGTGCTACCAGCGAGGTGGTTATCAGATAAAATAAGAATGTGAAGCCTAAATATTTCATCATAAAAATGTTGGCCAAAGATAATGAATTCCACGCTCTAATTTCCTAGAAAGCTTTTTTAAACCAATTGACTTCTTCAACGTTTATTTTGAATGCAATCTATCAATTCTTGATGTGACTAAATCTCCTCGCATAATGATTCACCAGCAATCATCGAGAAAAATCACCACAAAACCTTTACTTTTGCCCTAATAAAAATTTTTGAAAAATGATCGACAGCATTTCTCTTTCCCAAGCTATTCAAGAAGGTATCCCCACTGTTCTACCCGCACCACGTCCGTACGACTCCAATGTTAATCACGCTCCACGACGCAAGGACATCCTTTCTCCGGAAGAGAAAAAACTGGCGCTTCGCAATGCATTGAGATATTTTACCCCTGAACAACAAGAAGAATTGGCGGAGGAGTTTGCTCATGAACTGGAAACATACGGACGTATTTATATGTACCGCCTTCGTCCGCATTACGAAATGTACGCCCGCCCAATCGACGCTTATCCGCACCGCTCTCGTCAGGCTGCTGCTATCATGCTGATGATTCAAAACAATCTCGACCCTCGCGTGGCGCAACACCCGCACGAACTCATTACTTACGGAGGAAATGGCGCGGTATTTCAAAACTGGGCGCAGTATCTGCTCACCATGAAATACCTCTCAGAAATGACCGACAACCAAACCCTCCACATGTACTCCGGTCACCCCATGGGTTTATTCCCGTCCTCCCCAGACGCTCCCCGTGTAATTGTCACCAACGGAATGATGATTCCCAACTACTCTCAACCTGATGATTGGGAGAAATTCAATGCGCTTGGCGTTACCCAATACGGACAAATGACCGCCGGATCATACATGTACATCGGGCCACAGGGCATTGTGCACGGCACCACCATAACCGTGATGAATGCGGGTAGAAAAATCAGTAAAAATGGTGAAGGACTGGAAGGCAAACTCTTCGTTACTGCCGGTCTCGGTGGCATGAGTGGCGCACAACCCAAAGCCGCAAAAATCGCCGGCACAGTATCGGTTACCGCCGAAGTAAATCCCAAAGCCGCACGTACGCGCTATGAGCAAGGCTGGGTAGATGTGCTGATTGAAGATATTGACGAGTTGGTAGAAAAGGTGAAAAATTCCCTTCAGGAAAAAACCAATACCAGCTACGCCTACATCGGTAACGTAGTGGATGTTTGGGAGCGCTTCTTGGAAGAAGGAATCTTTATTGATCTCGGTTCCGACCAGACTTCCTTGCACAATCCGTGGGCGGGAGGTTATTATCCCGCCGGACTCACCTTTGAGGAAGCCAACACCATGATGGCTGATGATCCGCAAGCTTTCAAAGCAAAAGTGCAAGAATCACTTCGCCGACACGCTGCTGCGGTGAACGCCCATACTTCCAAAGGCACTTATTTCTTTGACTATGGAAACGCTTTCCTGCTCGAAGCCTCACGTGCCGGAGCCGACATCATGGCTCCCAACGGTATTGATTTCAAATATCCATCGTACGTTCAAGATATTCTTGGCCCCATGTGTTTCGACTACGGTTTTGGGCCCTTCCGTTGGGTATGTGCGTCAGGAAACCCCAAAGACTTGCAAGAAACCGACCGGATTGCAGCCGAAGTTTTACGCAACATGGCCGCCAAAGCACCCAACGAAATCAGCCAGCAAATGGAAGACAATATCCGCTGGATTGAAGCCGCCGAGGAAAACCGCTTGGTGGTAGGTTCGCAAGCTCGTATTCTCTATGCCGATAGCGAAGGACGCATTGAAATTGCTCGTGCATTTAACCGCGCCATCGCCGAAGGAAAAATAGGCCCGGTGATACTCGGAAGAGATCACCACGATGTGAGCGGAACGGATTCTCCCTATCGAGAGACCTCAAACATCTACGACGGTTCACGTTTTACTGCCGACATGGCTATACACAATGTAATCGGCGACAGTTTTCGAGGCGCCACTTGGGTAAGTATCCACAACGGTGGTGGTGTAGGCTGGGGTGAAGTCATCAACGGAGGTTTTGGAATGTTACTCGACGGCAGTGACGAAGCCGAAACGCGTTTGCAAAAAATGCTCTTTTTCGATGTAAACAACGGCATTGCGCGTCGCAGTTGGGCGCGTAACCACGAAGCCATCTTCGCCATCAAACGCGAAATGGAACGCACTCCCGAATTGAAAGTCACACTTCCCAACTTCGCCGATGATGATTTGATTGAAAGGGTTTTGAAGTAAGAAGACAGCTAAATATCCAAATTTTTAGTTTCATTTGGTTTTTTAAAAACAACTAAAACCATTTTAGCTTGAGTTTTTGCTTCGCAAAAAATGATATTCCACCACGATACACTAAGGTGTTTTTACCTTGAAGTTGCTTCACATATTAGACCACGAAAGGCACGAAATACACGAAAATATTGCTTCGTAACGGTTGCTGTGTAAAAGTTGAACATTTAAAGAAGCAAAACCTACATTCCATTTTTCGTGCTATTTCCATCTAACTCTTTTGCTAAAATTTGATATTCACCGCAGCACTTGTCCCGTACAAGAATAGTCGGGAGGCGCAGAGAGCGCAGAGCCTTACGGATTATGCTTTGCGCTCTTTGCGACTCTGCGGTAAAAAAAATGACGCAAGACACCCAAACCCTATAATTAAACTCAATGTTTTCAGGGGTTTTAGATGATCAAGATAAAAGGCCGCACAAAACAAGAAAGACCACGCAAAACAAAAAAGGCTTGTAAGGTAATTGAGTAGCAAAAAACCCTAAAACCCTGCCCTTAGGGAAAAAATAAAATTCCGTCCGGGAGCAACCAAACCCGAACTATACGGACGATAGCGCAAATCGAAGATGTTTTCCACTCCTGCTGTGGCTTCAAAGTGCTTGTTGAAACGGTAGGATGATTTGAAGTTCAATGTAAACCACGAGGGTGAAAAGGGATTTCCATTTTCATCGGTGGCGTATATGGTGGGCTTGGCGCGTTCTTCAAAATTCAAATTGTCGAAAGAAACGGCTGCGCTGTACATCGCGAAAACTTGTAGTTGTAGATTGGCCTTGGTAAAATTCAAGCGGGTTACACCAAAAGCGGGAGCTGCGTGGCGAGAACGGGAAATTTCGCCACTTTCCATTTCTTCATTGCCCAACTGATAATTGTATCTGGAAGTCAGCTTAAATCCCAGAGGCAATACCCACTCAAAGCCGGAATTAAAGCCATAAACCGTAGCAAAGGCTGCATTCTGCACGGCAAAAACCCTGCGCTCTATTCCGTCGATTTCCACCACTTCTTCGCCATCCAAACTAAACGCTCTACGCACCAAAGCCCGATCCAAATAGGTGTAAAATCCCGTAAAATCAATCTGGAAGTTTTCACCTATTTTCTTCGCAATATTCACCTCTGCATTATAGGCATACTCACCACTCAAGTTGACGTTGGGCACCATAAGCACGTCATCAATATTCTCAAAGATCTTCCCAATATCGTCCACATTGGGAGCGCGAAACCCCGTAGCGGCATTGGCACTGAGCTTCCATGTTCTGTCGGGGCGATAAACCAGCCCCACACTGCCCGTAACGTTATCGTCGAGAACACTTGCTCTATCGGTAACCAAAGGAAAAAAGTCCATGTTTCGACTAAAATCCGAGTTGATATGATACAACGAATACCGCACACCCGATTGCAGAATAACCTTCTTCGTGAGAAAGTATTGATAATTGAGAAAAGCAGCATAACTGCTCCATGTAGAAAGCGGATAACGATCGGGAACAAGTATGGAGCTGCCATCGCGGATATCTATGGCACTGGCGTTTGACTGCACATCATTAAATATGTATTCCAGTCCGTACGAAAGCCTGTTCTTAGCCCATTTTTTTTCAAAATCAAAATTTGCCGACCAAGCATTGACTTCTTCCATCTGGGTTCGTAAGCGGTGTTGATTAAATCCCCTATCTATCCGACTCTCCTGAAAATACTGCTGAGCAAAACGAATGGTCATTTGATCGAAATAGGTGTTTTTCTTGGAATAATTGATGCTCAGATTATTCATCATCCAAATTTGCGGTCCATAATGCCACTCTGCGGAACGCGGCAAGTCATTTCGGATTTCAATGAGTCTATCGTATCGAGGAATGTCCGAACTTGCGGAGTAATGGAAGCCGTATTGAATATCCCAATGTTTTCTTGGTTTATAGCGCAACTTTTGCATTACATTCAACTGTGAATATCCGGTGGGAATTTGCAATAGAGGATCATTGGAGTTGATGATTCGGTCTTCATTCCCAACGCGACGAACATAAAAATTCCGCAAATACTCATCACGACCATTGGCTCCCATTCGCAAATCACCAAATTCTGAAAAAGTTACGCTGGTAAGCAAAGCCCATTTTTTCCATCCGGCATTTAGATGAAAATGATTGGTGATTTCGTTGGAAGCAGTGGAGTGTCTGCTAACCAAAGCTCCACTAAATTTTGGTTTTTCATTATCCGAAAAAGTTGGAGTGAGCGTTTGAAAACTCATTACCCCACCAATTGCATCACTACCATAGGTCACCGAGCCCGGTCCGAAAAGCACTTCCGTATTTTCAATAGCAAAAGCATCAAGAGAAATAACGTTATGGATGTTTCCTGAGCGGAAAATGGCCGTATTCATCCGTACACCATCTACGGAATACAAAAGACGATTGGTGGAAAAACCGCGAATCATGGGGCTTCCACCTCCTTGTTGACTTTTTTGAATAAACACCTCACCAGAAAGCTCGAGTAAATCGGCGGCGGTTTGGGGGTTGTGAAAGGCGACTTCCTTGGGTGTAACTTTCGCCACTCTAGTAGCCACATTACCTGAAGATTGACTCCATCTACTGGCGGAAATTACAATTTCATCGAAAGATACAACTGCGGGCTGCATATTGATTACAAACTTTCTAGCCGCAATTTCCTCGTAGCTTAAAATCTGTGTGCGAAAACCAATAGTGCGAATTTCAATTTTCTTACAGTTTACAAAATCGGAGATATCCGCTCTTCCCCTTTTATCCGTTGTGGTAAATGCACGCGGTTCATTGCAAAAAATGGTAGCCCGCTCCAAACCTTGGCCGGTTTCCCAATTTTTTACAGTAATGCTTTGGCCTACCGAAAACAAGCAATTCAAAAAAAACAATACGAGGAAAAAAACGCGCATGAAAAGAAAATATCCGTTGGCAAAAAGCTCAAAAATTAGTCGGCATAATTATCAAATTTTGTTCCGAGATTAAGGTTCCAACCAAATAAAACGGACTATTCGTAAGGACACATAGAAAAATATTTCGTGCGTTTCGTGTCCTCCGAAGTTACAAGAAATCAAAAGCGGCCACTTGGTTTGATTTTCTTCATAGAAATAGTAGTCTGCCCGTTATTTGCAAAAAATTTGAAAACACAAATCTCCAGCATAAAGCCTCGATGACTTAGCTATTTTTTTACTATGATAAAAACACACAGCCGTCTGAAAAACATAATCGTATCAATCCACTTTAACCAAAAAAAACACCTGCTAGTCTTAGCAATTCTACTGAGTCTCTCTTTCAATTTACGTGCGCAATTGGAAGCTGATTTGTCCGACGTAGAAGTCATTTCGAGTA
>JBHYFA010000002.1:0-80378 GCA_051859825.1 Schleiferiaceae bacterium | reverse complement strand
GATTTGGCCGAAGTAGAAGTCATTGCGAGTAAAGACGCCCTCGACAAAATTCCTCGTCAAGTACTGATTATCGACCGTAAGGAAATCGAACGCAGTGCAGCACAATCCCTTACCGAACTACTGGAATACGCCGTTGGACTCGATATGCGTCAGCGCGGTGCATTTGATGCGCAAACTGATATTAGCATGCGTGGCGGAACCTTTGATCAAACCCTGATTCTGATTGACGGCATTCGGATGAACGACCCGCAAACAGGCCACCACAACCTCAATCTCCCAATAAGTCCGCAGCAAATAGAGCGCATTGAGATTCTGCCTGGTGGTAGTGGTCATGCGCTTGGAGCTGGTGCTATGACGGGGGCCATCAATATTGTAACTCGGAAAAATGATGGCAATATGGGAAGCGCCGAATTTTTTATTGGACAATACGGAATGCTAGGCTCACGCATTTTCCAGCATATTGGCAATGAAAAGAAAGGCTTGAGTATTCACGGCCAATACATGCAACACGATGGCTATATACCCAACACCGATTTCCAAAATGCCGCCGTCAACCTTACGGGATATCGAAACTCTAAAAACCTTGAACTTCAGGGCATGGTAGGCTTTGTTTCTCGTGCTTTCGGAGCCCAAAACTTCTACACATTTGCCTTTCCCGAACAGTTTGAAGCCATCCGCGGAATTAACGCTCAAGGAAGTCTCCAATACCATTTTCCCAATAAAAAAACCCGTCTGCGCATCAATACCTACGCCCGACAACACCATGATCGCTTCGAGCTGTTTCGCGAAGGTGAAGACTTCTTCATTTTCCAGGAAGGCTTTTTTATTCGAGGAAACGACACCGTTCCTTCTTGGTATAACGACCACAATTTTCATCGCAGCAGAACCGCCGGTGTAGAAACCCATTTTAAACACCAAATCGCTTCCGGTCATTTTTTAACACTCGGCCTCGACTATCGCTACGAAGCTGTACTCTCTAATGCTCTTGGTGAATTTCTCGACCAAAGTGTAGATGTAGCTTTTCATCCGCGCGGACAATACACACGCTTCGCGGATAGGCACAACATCGCGACTTCATTAGGATATCGCGGAGAAACCGGAAGGTGGAAACTACAAGCCGGGTTTTTGGCGAATTACAACAACGATTTCGGCTTGGATTTTCTTCCCGGAGCGGAAATAGGTTTTGAAACCGCCAAAAATCAAATGTTGTTTGCCGGAGCCAATCGCAGCTTTCGCTTGCCCACATTTACCGACCTCTACTACACCGTGGGCGGGGCACAGGGAAGCATCGACCTGAAAACTGAATACTCCAACCAGTACGAAATAGGCTATCGTGCACGAGCAGGGAAATACACCTTGCAGAGCGCCGCCTTCCTACGACAAGGCCGGGAACTCATCGACTGGATACGCTTTCCGGGTGAACCAATAACCCAAGCAGCAAACATCAACCAATTGGATGTATATGGCTTTGAAGGGCAATTCACCCTCAGCACACCCAACGTCAACTTCCTTGACCGAGTGGCGGTGGGCTATACGTGGCTTAATAGTCTGCAAGACGATTTTGAGTTTGTAAGCTTCTACGCCCTTGATTTCCTCCGTCATAAAATCAATGCGTCAATTACCGGTGATGTGGGGGGGATTGTTTATCATTTCCGCGCAAGTTGGCAAGACCGTCGAGGTGGCTTTGTTCCTTTTGGAGAAACTGATGCGGTCGCCTATCCACAAATATGGATGAGTGCTCTGCGGATATCCAAAGAAATAAAAAGCCTAAATGTGTTCGTTGAAGCCTCTAACCTCTTCAACCAACAACCCGTATTTGACCGCGGCGGAATAGAACTTCCCGGACTTTGGGTACGAGGCGGATTTCGGGTGAATTGGTAAGCGTGTAAGGTAGTATCTTTGCCGCGTTTTTAGATTCAATGATTTATGATGTATATCCAGCGCAAAGAGCGCTTTAGTGCCGCACACCAGTTGTATAATCCAAACTGGTCGGAAGAAAAAAATGACGAAGTTTTTGGCAAATGCGCCAATAAAAACTTTCATGGTCACAACTTCACCCTTACCGTTACCGTGAAGGGCAAAATCAACCCAGACACCGGATTCGTGATGAACTTGGTTGATTTGAAACACATTATCAAGGAGCACGTAACCGAAAAACTCGATCACAAAAACCTCAATACCGACGTGGACTTTATGCATGGTAAATTCACCTCCACCGAAGTATTGGCTGAGGAAATTTGGAAAATCCTCGACCCTCTAGTAGCGAAGCACGGCGCCAAATTGCATTGCGTTCGCCTCGATGAAACCTTAAACAACGCTGTAGAATATTACGGCGAATAAAATCTCGATCTATGACTGCACATATTTTCCCTGGCCAAGGCGCACAATTCCCCGGAATGGGTAAAGAGCTTTACGATAACAATGCCGATGCTCGCGCAATGTTTGAAGAAGCCAACCAAACCCTAGGCTTTTCCATTACCGATATCATGTTTAATGGCAGCGATGAAGATTTACGTCAAACGCGAGTTACGCAACCGGCCATCTTCATTCATTCGGTAATTGCGGCAAAATTTTTAGGTGCTGAAAAACCTTCAATGGTAGCCGGACACTCTTTAGGTGAGTTTTCCGCCTTGGTAGCCAACGGCACCTTGAGCTTCAGTGACGCCCTCAAACTCGTTTCCATCCGTGCCGAAGCCATGCAAAAAGCCTGCGAAGCTCAACCTTCCACAATGGCTGCCGTTTTAGGATTAGATGATGATGTAGTGGCGAAAATTTGTGAAGAAACCGAAGGTGTTGTGGTCGCAGCAAACTACAATTGCCCCGGGCAGTTGGTTATTTCCGGTAGTGTAGAAGCGGTGAATAAAGCATGTGAAAACCTCAAAGCTGCTGGTGCTCGTCGCGCCCTAGTGCTTCCCGTAGGCGGTGCATTTCACTCTCCTTTGATGGCTCCTGCGCGTGAAGAATTGGCCGCCGCCATAAAAGCTACTACCTTCAACACCCCCGCTTGTCCGGTATATCAAAACGTGGTAGCCCGTGCGGTAAATGACCCCGATGAAATTCGCAACAATCTCATCGAACAGTTGACCGGTGCTGTGCGTTGGACTCAGAGTGTTGAAGCAATGATTGCCGATGGAGCTACACATTTTGTGGAGTTTGGACCGGGAAAGGTATTGCAAGGACTCGTTAAAAAAATCAATCGCGAAGCAGAAGTAACCAGCATAAGCTAATGGCCAAAGCCTATATTGCCTCTTGGGAGGCTCCATCAAACATTGCCTTGATCAAGTATTGGGGAAAATACGGACGGCAATTACCCGCCAACGCGAGTTTGAGTTTCAGTCTAAGTGCCTGTACCACACGCACCAATGTCACCGCCGAAGAGATTCCTTTCAAGGATTTTCCGGATGTTCGCTTTTTGTTTGACGGTGAAGAACGCCCCAACTTTTTACCAAAAATTGAAGCCTTCTTTCGCGCCATTCTTCCGGAGTGTCCTTGGCTGAAGAAGTTAGGAATCACTATAGAATCGTCCAATACCTTCCCTCATTCGTCGGGCATTGCTTCATCGGCTTCGGCCTTTGCTGCTTTGGCGCTATGCATCACGGAAATTGAAGAGCAGATTACCGGAAAGAAAAACGCCGGCTTCTTTCGAACCGCATCACACCGCGCACGTTTGGGTAGCGGTAGTGCCGCACGATCCGTATATGGAAACTACACCGTATGGGGAAAACACCCCATAGTAGCGGGAAGCCATCAAGAATACGCGGTCCCTATTGATGATACGTTCAGCGAGGAGTTTCGAGATTTGCTCGACTACGTATTACTCATCGACCAGGGAGAGAAATCGGTTTCCAGTACAGCAGGTCATTCATTGATGCACAACCATCCTTACGCACAGGCTCGTTTTGCATCAGCACCGGAAAATTTACACCAACTCATGGTTGCCATGCGCAGTGGTGATTTAGGCGAATTTTTTGAGATTCTCGAACAGGAAGCTCTGGGCTTACACGCCTTAATGATGTCATCTCGACCGAATTATATCCTCATGCGCCCCAATACACTGGCGGCCATCGAGCACATAAGAAATGCCCGTCGCCATGAAGATTTGCCCATAGGTTTTACGCTAGATGCCGGAGCAAATGTCCACTTAATTGCACCAAAAAGTATCGAACAACGTCTTAATGATTTTGTTAGTTCAACTTTAAAGCCTTTATGTTCCAATGGTGCTTATATTTGCGACCGAATTGGAGAAGGCCCGAAAAAAACGTAATGAATAGTAGCGTTGTACGGTAAATAAAGTTTTCATACACGATATTGTCACATTAGATACAAACAATTCAAAACCTGCCGGATGAACCAAAATGCCAACTTCTACGCAAAGATTCTGCTCTTTGGAGAGTACGGAATCATTGACGACAGCATGGGCTTGTCTATTCCCTTCAACTTTTACAAGGGAACCATCAAGTTTGATACAGACAAAGAGCAGGAGGCGTCACCCATCCGAAAGTTTGTAGAATTTTTACGCACGGCAGATTTACCCGAAAAACTCGATTTGGTTGCCTTAGAAGATGATCTTAACAAGGGGTTATATTTCGACTCTTCCATTCCACAAGGCTTTGGGGTAGGTAGTTCAGGTGCTCTTTGTGCCGCGCTCTATGATCGCTATGCGGTAGAAAAAATAAGCCCTGAGGAGCAAGCTGCAAAAGACAGCATCTTGCGTTTGAAGAAAATGTTTTCCGCCATGGAATCATATTTTCATGGAAAAAGCAGTGGTTTAGATCCGCTCATTTGCTATTTAAACATCCCTATCCTTATTCGTTCCAGAGAAGATTTAGGTACCGTTGATTTACCCATGCAAGCTATGGAAGGCAAGGGAGCCATTTTCTTGCTCAACAGCGGTCAGCCAGGTGAAACCGAACCCATGGTAAACATTTTCATGGAGAAAATGAAGCAGGAAGGTTTCCGTAATATGCTCAAAAAGCAATTTAAAAAATATAACGACGAGAGCATCAAAGCCTTTCTTAAAGGAGAGTTCAAACTCATGCTTCGTCATATCAAGCAATTGAGCAATCTGGCTATTCAGCATTTCAATCCGATGATTCCGGAGAAATTTCATCCTGTATGGGAAAAGGGAATCAATAGTGGATTGTACTTCCTTAAACTTTGCGGCTCCGGCGGCGGTGGATATATTTTGGGTTTTACGCCCAATTACGAAAAAGCACTTCCGCACTTAGAAAATTATCAGCCGGAAGTCATTTACCGATTTTAGGAAGTTCATTTTCTGTTGAGGATTAGGAAAAACCTCCTCAAAACATCTTTAGTCCATTCAAACGCATGTTCACAAAAAAGCCACTTGCGGGTATTTTAACGCCTTCACCGGTTTTATCGGCGGTAGCGTTTCTATTGCAGTTAAGATGGCAGAACGTATTAGGTTTAGTTTTCGCCCAGTACGTAGCGGCGCTCTTTTTATTTAACAAAGCAGAGAATTGGGCAAGTACTTTGTTCGATTACAAGCTACACTTTCTCATTATTGCTGTTGGCTTGCTCACTGCGGGGGGATACATTATCAATAATTTTTACGATCGGGAAAAAGATCGCATCAATCGACCCATTCGCACCGCCATTGAATCGAGTATTCCTAAGGCACACATGCTCTACACCTACTTCATTGTAACTATGCTCGGTTCTTTGGTGGCTTTAGGAGTGAGTTTTCGAGCCTTTCTCTTTTACAGTGGATACGCCTTTTTGCTTTGGGCGTACAGTCATAAATTTAAAAAAATCACACTTTTAGGAAACCTCATAGCCACCTTCCTGGTGGTTATTCCTTTTTTTGGACTGATATTATACTACAACGAAATTCATCCTTTAATGGTGTATTATGGGTTCTTTTACTCGTGGATGTTGTTTATTCGCGAATCGGTAAAAGACCTTCGTTTTTACAAAGGCGATGTCGCTTTAGGTTACCAAACCGTTCCCGTAGCGCTCGGACTTTCCAAAGCTGTTCGCATGCTGAGGGTGTATGCGCTGGTTGGGGTTCTAATTGCTTTAGGGGTTTGGTTATTAAGCTTCAAAGGCATTCATTTTTCTTCTTTGGCAAAAGGTTTTTCTGTCCTCACAATCATTGCCTATTCGTATATCATTTTCTTCTTCAAAACACCCAAGCGATTTCGCAGAGCCGCCTATATGCACATGGTATTGAAGGGCGGCTTATTTTCAGGCATTCTTATTATTCCTTTTCTATTCCATTAGACCAAACGTCTTTATATTTGTGCAATGATTCGATCAACCGCACTTCTCGTCGTTTGTCTAACAGCCATTTTCACCTCTTGCACCATAGAGGAAGAGGAAGCAAGCACCTATTCAAGCACCTACGAATGTAACGAGGGCAATGTGGTGATGTTTAAAATGGACGGCGAGCAAGTATTACGAGTTGGAAAAAGCAGTAATCCCTTAAGTAGCGGAAACCATGTTGAGGTTACCGATTCTGGCGTTTTCGTAACCGTATTTTTTTGGATTGAATTAGAGCGGTTCCGACTTAATCTAAATTTCTATACCGACGAAACACCATCCACGTGTGGACCCGAGCGAAGTGGCGATGGAACTTTGCTAAAAGTTTTCTCCGATGGCCGTTACCGCTTTTACTCTCACGATTGTTTCTCAAATGCCGCTTTTTACCTGAGAAATTATGACAAAGAAAAACAGACTGCCTGTGGTCATTTTTCGCTAACTGTTACGTCTCCCTTAGACAATCACCACATTACACAAGGCTATTTCACTTTTGAGTAGTCATAAAACATATTGATTTTTCTTTTTGGGGATTCAACAATGTTATGCTATTTTTGCTTTCGATTTAATTAAAAACAAAATCCACTATTAATCGGCGTGAAATGAATAATGATCGCCACAAATCTAACTAGAATGAAAAAACTATTATTCGCACTAACTGCCGTTTTCGGTTTGGGTACTTTGTCTGCTCAAGTTACTTATGACATGGAAATGGGACTTGTTTCTCCTACCACTACTGTAACCGGAGGTATCCCTTTTACATTTGAGGTATCGATTACTAATAATGGTCCTGGAACTATTCCTGCGGGAGACACCATTTTCTTTGCTCCGCTTTTTGGAGGTTCTGCTCTTTCAGACCAGAATGGAAACCCGGTTGTTTACGGGAACATTTTGTCGACCGATTTAGCTGCTAATCAATCTGTTAACTTTAACCGTAACATCAATGTTAATGGAGGTCAAAGCGGCAATATTGATGTGTGTGGAATCATTGTAGCTCACTGGGGGGTTGCTGCTGGTGGCGAGCTTGACTCAACCAACTGGCAAGATTGCAACCAAATCGTTTACACTTCTACTGTAAGTGTTGCCGACTACGTTTTCCAAAACACCCAAGACAAGTCGTACTTTTCTAACGGAACTTTGTTCATCAACGTTGAGGGCTTGCTAGAGTCTGACCGTATCAACTACGATATCATCAACTTGGCCGGCCAGGTTGTACAAAATGGTACTGTAATTGCAAACGGTACTGATGCTCGTGAAGAAGTTGCTCTTCGTAGTGTTCCTGCTGGCGTGTATATCGTTCGCATCAATGACGGAGCGAAGTTTAGCACAACTCGCAAAATCATGGTTCACTAATTAGAATCGATTTTTCATACTGAAAAGGCCGTTCATTTTGAGCGGCCTTTTTTTATGCTTGATACCTAAATACTAGTTCGATTTTGTAGAATCTTGAATAAACTGTAAATTTCTCTTTAACCCCGAATACTTCGTGCGCTTCACCGCACTATGGCGAAAGATTTCACGAAATATCTCCTCGGTGATTTCCATCCACTCTTGCCTATTCATTTCCAAAAGTTGAGGATGAGGCTCAAAAGCTGGCTCACTATGCGGTTTACTGAAACGGTTCCAAGGACAAACCTCCTGACAAATATCACAGCCAAAAGCCCAATTATCCAGGTGCTCCGAAAACCACTGAGGAATGGCATCGCGATATTCGATGGTGAGATGTGAAATGCAACGATTACTGTCGACCTGGTAGGGCTTGGGTATGGCATCGGTAGGACAAGCATCCATGCATTTGGTGCAACTACCGCAGTGGTCGGAAACTTCTACATCAGGTTCGAGTTCTAAGTCGATGATCAACTCCCCTATAAAGTAATAACTCCCCGTGCCTTTGGTGAGCAAAAGTGAATGTTTCCCCACCCAGCCTAAACCGGCCTTCTTGGCCCAGGCTCTTTCCATTACGGGTGCAGAATCCACAAAACACCTGCCTTCCACCTCGCCTATTTCCTCCCGGATTTTGTTTAGCAGAAGAAATAATTTATCCTTCATTACCCGATGATAATCTTCGCCGTAGGCATAGCGGGAAATCTTAGGTGCATCTTCGTGCTTTGGTTTTTTATCGGGAAAATAATTGAGAATGAGTGAAACCACACTCTTTGCGCCGGGCACAAGAAGCCTTGGATCGAGTCGTTTATCGTAATGGTTTTCCATCCATTTCATGCTTCCGTGATAATCGCGTTTCAGCCAAGCATCAAGCTGAGGTGCCTCCTCGGCTAGAAATCCTGCCTTACTGATGCCACAGCCCAAAAAACCCAATTCTCGAGCCCATAGCTTGATTTTTTCGGCATTATCACGAGCATTCATAGTGTAAATGATTGGGAAAAAACCTAATCGAAAAGTCCGCCCTGAGCAGTCCTGCGGTAATCGCGTTGAAAATGACGATAGGCCTTTTCGGTGGCCACCCGACCCCGAGCCGTACGCACCAAAAATCCTTCTTGAATGAGGTATGGCTCATATACTTCTTCCAGCGTTCCCGCCTCCTCACCTACAGCCGTAGCAATGGTTTTCATTCCCACCGGACCACCGGCAAACTTGTCGATGATTGCCAAAAGAAAACGATTATCCATATCGTCCAAACCATTCTCGTCAACTTGCAACGCTTCGAGTCCGAAACGCGTAATTTCCAAATCAATTACCCCGTTACCTTTCACCTGAGCAAAGTCGCGAATACGCCGTAATAGCGCATTAGCAATACGCGGTGTTCCCCTACTTCTGCGGGCGATTTCCACTGCGGCGTCGGGAACAACTTCCACTCCGAGAATAGTACATGATCGCTCCACAATATCCGAAAGCAGTTCAGTGGTATAATATTCCAAGCGGGCATTGATTCCAAAACGCGCCCGAAGAGGAGCGGTAAGCAAACCCGAGCGAGTGGTTGCTCCCACGAGTGTAAACGGATTCAAGTCGATTTGCACACTACGGGCATTCGGCCCGGTTTCAATCATAATATCGATGCGGTAATCCTCCATCGCAGAATAGAGGTATTCCTCCACCACGGGACTCAAGCGATGAATCTCGTCGATAAAGAGAATATCGCGCTCTTCTAATCCGGTAAGGAGTCCCGCCAAGTCGCCGGGTTTATCAAGTACCGGTCCGGAGGTGGACTTCACGTGCACGCCAAGCTCATTGGCAAGAATATACGACAAGGTGGTTTTTCCCAAACCCGGAGGGCCATGCAGCAGTACGTGGTCGAGGGCTTCTCCACGCTGGTTAGCCGCCGCTACAAAAATCTCGAGATTATCGAGCACTTTCCTTTGTCCGGCAAAATCACCAAAAGATTGCGGGCGAAGTTTGCGTTCAAATTCCATCTCTTCGGGTCGTAGTCGATCACCGGAAGGGTCCAAAACGTCATTATCCATGCGAAAAAAGTGCGATTATTATTGAGATTTGACAAAAGTACGGGAAAAAGAAATACCCTAGGAGAGAAAAGTTTGCACAGCTTAATTTGTTAAAAAATAATTCATACATTTACAGCCTTGAGACTGAATTGTAATTTTAAGCTAAAAAATTACACCTACTACCAAACGCTTTATTATTAATAATAACTCATTTTATGCGCAATTTACTTTTCACATTTTTAGGAATGCTAAGCATTTCCCTTTTGACGATGAGCTGCGGAAAATCCAAAACCGACGACGAAGTTCCTCTCGACATCAACCTAGCTGAAGAACTACCTGGCCGTTGGAGAGCCACCTATTTGCAAGCCGATCTCAACGTGGAAGTAGCAAATTGGCTGCGTCCGGAAGTCAAAATATCCAACATCATCCAGAGCGGGGGTGTGCAATTTGACGGTGCGGAAATGAAAGCGCAATTTGATATCGTTACCGACATGAAAATCGATATTATTCTTGGTGAAACGCGCTTACACGATATGGAAGAATATGATGTTGATATTGATTCACGCTTGAGCTATGAAGTGATTAACAATAACCTCATGCGTTTCTACGTAAATGATTCAGTGGATGATCCTATTTTTCTATTTAATTTCATCGCCTTTGACGATATCACCTTTTTCCCCATTGAAAAAAGTGAAACCGACCTTTACCTTCGTGCCAATGTGGATATTATGGCAAATTTCGGAGATGAAGTGCCGGAAATACCTTCGGGTGATTTACCAACGCGTGGGTTGTTATACATGCGTTTAGAAAAAATCAGCGATTAATATCCGGCCATAAGGTCTAACAACACAGTTCTTTATTTTCTTAACCATCAATTTATTTTCCCAATGAAAAAAACCTTTATTTTCCTAGCGCTAGCCGGAATTACATTCGTAGGCTGTAAAAAAGATGATGACTCCAATAATGGCGGCGGTAATAACCAACCAAGAGAAGTCTCCATGGAAGAAGCAACCACTGGATCTTACAATATGGATGCTTTTTCGGCCAATTTAAACATTGAATTTGATGCTCCGTTTATTGGAAAAATAGATATTCCATTAAACGCTACGGGAAGCAATTTCACTGGTAATGTATCATTTGCCAACAACAAAGTCATTTTCGACGTGGATATGACCATCGACTACACGTTCACCCTTGCTGGTCAGCCAAACTCAGATACCGACGACGGAAATATCAGTGCCCGCATGAGCTACGAGATATTACCAAACAACCGCTTACGTTGCTATGTAGCCGAAGGAAGTGATGATGAGCCCTTCGTATTTTTCAATGGATTGGAAATCGACGACATCACTTTTATCGTAACCGAAAGACTGAACACAGGCATGAAAATGCGCGCCAATGTTGATACCGAAATTGATTTCGGCGGATTGATTCCTGGTGCACCATCAGGTGATGGACTGCCTACTACCGGGCAGATATTTGTGGAGATGAAGCGCTAATTTGTGTCTGCCTAGTTAATGTCTGTCCATAAAGTCTAAATGTCTAGGCTAGAAAGTTCGAGGACAAGGCATGCGAAATCTGAAAATCAGGGAGTTTACATTAGTAATTGACCTGGTTTTTGGATGAGCATAACGCCGTCATCGGACTTTATAGACAGACATTAGTTAGTAGAGGCGCAATATCTTGCGCCTCTACTATTCGGTGATTACCTTTGTGAAAAAAATTGCATGCAGATTTATTCATCCATCGATGCATTTCCAGAGGTAAAAAATGTGGTACTTACCACCGGAACATTTGATGGTGTACATAAAGGCCATAAGGTTATTCTTGATAGACTAAATCGCATTGCGAAAAACATCAATGGTGAAAGTGTTCTTCTAACTTTCGATCCGCATCCCAGAAAAATAGTCAAGCCCAACGAGCCCATTTCTTTGCTGACGACCATTGAAGAAAAAATCGATCTTCTGGCTAAAACCGGTTTACAGCATCTGGTTGTTCATCCCTTTGACCAAAGGTTTAGTCAAATTAGCTCTTTAGATTTTATCCGTGAATTACTGGTTAAAAAGCTGTTGGTCAAAAAATTGGTTATTGGCTACGACCATCACTTTGGAAGAAATAGGGAGGGAAGTTTTGAACATCTTAGTGCAAGTGGAAAAGAATACGGTTTTGAAGTAGAGGAAATTCCCGTTCAGGAAATTGATGAAGTAGCCGTAAGTTCAACAAAAATTCGCAACGCCATTCAAAACGCAAATGTCGAACAAGCAGCGGAATGGCTGGGCTACAACTATTTCCTAAGCGGTGAAGTAATCAGGGGCAAAGGCTTGGGGCGAACCATTTCATTCCCTACGGCGAATATACAGGTGAGCAACACCGAAAAGATGATTCCCGGTAATGGTGTGTACATGGTGCAAGCAAAAATCGAGGGCTTGGAAAAACCACTTCTTGCCATGTGCAATATCGGCTTTAACCCCACGGTAGGAGGAAAAGAGCGCTCGGTTGAGGTGCATGTTTTCGACTTTTCAGGAGATTTGTATTCAAAAAAAATAAGCATCTCCTTTCTTAAAAAAATCCGCGACGAAAAAAAATTCAATTCCCTAGAGGAGCTCCAACGTCAACTAAATAACGATGCTCACTTCGTAAATCAATTTGCAGAAGAAAATCAAATATGATTATGAAGCGAGTTCTTTGGATTTTATTATTGACTTTCAATGTATGTCAGACTTTCGGTCAGTCGGCGGTATTGCGCGTAAAAAAATCGCAACTTGCCCAACTGGAAGCTTTAGCGGAAAAGCACCCTGAAACCCGCTATCTGATTTTAAAAAATGTGAGACTTAGGCATATTCCCGAAGTAACCCGACTATTTCCCAATCTAGATTCGCTGGATTTGTACAATAATAAAATTGAAAATATTCCCGATTCCGTTTGGGAATCCTTGGGAAGCTTATCATACTTGCGTCTTGGCAAAAACCCTATGAGATACATTTCCAGCGGTATTCGGCACATGCAAAACCTAAAAACCTTAGATTTTTGGAATGCCGAAATTGAAAGCTTCGATGAAGCCATATATTCTCTACCAAATTTGCAGCATATAGATGTTCGAGCAACTCGACTTTCTAGGTCTGAACTCGACAAACTGCGAAATGGTTTAGCAGATGAAGTTAGTATTAAAGCAACGTGGCAGTGCAACTGTCGATGAGTTAGGTATCCTTAGGTATTAAGTCGAAAAACATTTAACATGTCTATTTCAGTAAAAAATCTCACGAAAAGATACGGCGATCAACTGGCGGTAAATAATCTTTCGTTTGACATTCAACCGGGTGAAGTTGTTGGCTTTTTAGGTCCAAATGGCGCCGGGAAATCCACTACGATGAAAATCATCACGGGTTATCTTCCCGACTACGAAGGGAGTGTTCAGGTATGCGGACATAATGTAGCGGAAGAACCCATTGCGGTAAAACAAAAAATTGGCTATTTACCGGAAAACAATCCACTCTATCTAGACATGTATGTGAAGGAATTTCTAAGTTTCTTGGCGAATGTGACGCATTCTCCGAAAAAAAGAGTGGAAGAAATGATTGAGATAACCGGCTTAGGTCCCGAGCGTCACAAGCGCATTGGAGCTCTTTCAAAAGGCTATCGGCAGCGCGTAGGTTTGGCTCAAGCCATTCTCCACGACCCCGAAGTTCTTATTCTCGATGAACCAACTACGGGTTTTGACGTAAACCAATTGGTGGAAGTACGCTCCATCATTAAGGAGTTAGGTAAAAATAAAACGGTGATGCTCTCTACGCACATCATGCAAGAAGTTGATTTGCTTTGTGATAGAGTTATAATTATTGACAAAGGAGAAATAAAAGCCGATGAACCCGTGGAAGTGCTGAGGTCTTCTTCCAGACAAAAAGCTGTATATGTGAAATTTTCCGAATCGGTTAATCTCAATGCTTTACGGGGAATCAATGGCGTACTTCAAGTTCGCGCAGATAAGGAAGGATGGATAATAGAATCGAAACCAGAAACCGACTTGAGTAAGGCCGTTTTTGATTTTGCGGTGAAAAAGAAGCTTACTATCGTGGAGAATCGTCCGGTGGTTGTTGGGCTAGAAGAAATCTTCCGCTCCCTCACAAAGTAGCATCATATCAAGCCTTATAGCTTCGAGCATAACGACGTCATTTGACTCTGTCCAGAAAGTTGAGAGTCTGTCCTTAAAGTGCTAGTGGCTGCTCTATAAAGTTCGAGAGCGAGGCTTGCTATAATTGAAAATCAAGAAGTTGACTAAAGTCAATGACTGTTTTCAATCCTGCGTGCAACGCCGCTAATGTACTTTATGGACAGACTCTAATTACGTTGCTCTCTAAGCCCGCGACGCGACTCCCTCAACCGCAAAATATCCTCTTCCACCTCTTGCCGCTCTTCACGGATTCGGCTTATATCCGCTTCGTGTTTTGAAATATTTTCTTGGTAATCAAGAATTTTCTTTTGCAGTTTTTCTTGCGCCTTCTTGTTCTTATTCAAGAGTTTGGCCTTCTTCTTTTTTTCTTTGCGGAGCGCTTTAAAAGCCGCCTTATCTTCTTTGCGCAAATCTTCCATACGCTCGCGCTTGTCGGCGATATCTCTAATTAAAAGTTCTTGCTCAGCCTTAAGCATACTGAGCTCTTCTCTCGCACTAGCAATGCGCGAATTACTTTTTGTAATTTGCTTGCGGAGTTTCTTGATAGCACGGTTATGCTTCTTAACTCTTCGCTGAAGTTTTTTGCGTTCCCTTTGTAATTCTTTTAAATTACCATCTATGATTTCACCATGAATACTTTCACCTAATTCTTTTAAGTAGTTGGCAAACAGTAATGCTTGTGAGCCACTATTTGGCTCAACCCAACTCTGTGTTTCTGTTTTTAACAATCCATAAATTATTGTTCCTTCACCTTCGGGAAGAATCAACAAAAAAATCTTTGATGTATCGTTGATGGGATTAGACCAAAAAAATCGTTCTGTGGTGTATAAGGTTTGTTCTCTACTCACTTTTTGCGAACTCAGTCTTCGCAAATTACTACGAGCTATTTTTGAGCTAAACTTGTAATCTGCATTGGGGATGCGAACGGCATAGACTTGTTTAGATGGATTGGGTAACTCGTCAATTTCTTCAATACTAACAGTACAACAAGTTCCTCCATCCTCGGCATAAATATCAATGCTTAAACCAATAACAAAGAATAATAGGCTTGATAAAAATATTGAAAATCTATTCATAATTTGATTAATTTGAATGGATAAAATTACGAAGCATTTTTCGCTTTTACAAATTCAATCAGAGAGTGAATTCATTAAATTTTTTATACAAATGCTAAAGTCTATCCATAAGGTCAAAATGACAAGCGAAATGACAATCCCACACTTGGCGAAAACCCTCCAGCAGCAGGATTTACTGTTGATAACGTTGGACTTATATCATATTTCACATTACTCAATCCCATGATACGGTTCTTGTACCGCGCAATTCTCACCACATCAATAATACTGTAAAGGGTAACAACCGAGTACAATCCACCACCTATTAAAAATGTATTTATACCTCTTTGAGGGCAGTTTGGCGATTGATTAAAACCACAAAAAATAATTTCAAAAAAACCAACAAACATAACAGCAGCGCTAACGCCTTGAGCCGCTAAGATCATATAGCCTTTGTCGATTTCATCAACAACATAATAACCAGCAAAGGGAAATAAATACGCCGCAACTCCGGCTAATAAGGGCGAATATTCTCTTTCGCTGCTGCTTCTAGGTGGCGCATCAGAAGGTCTAAGCACATAGTAGTCATCCGCATCGGTGGTATCGATTTGCGACTTTACTGAGGTTGATTGCAGTAATAAGGCAAAAACAAAAAGGATAAGTGTAGGTGTGGTTTTCATTTGCATGTTAAAGGTTTCGGCAAAAAGGCAAACGCATGTAATCATTTATTTGACAAAGGTAAATGCAAAAGCTTCGTGAGAAGAAAAATATGTGTGTTTATTCCGAGCTTGATGAACTACCTTCGCGTTGAAAAATTTATGCAATGCAGAATCCCGCTCTCCATCCGTTTAGTTTAAAGTACTCCCCAAACTTCGCAGAACTACTTACACGCCTAAACGCCTCCATTGGTATCACTACGTATCAGGCAGGAAAGTTTGTTTTTATATCGGCTAAAGATGAGAATCAGCTCATTCAATTACCCAGAAGCTTTAATAAACCCATGGGCTTTTGCTACAATCCCGAAAACCACAAGTTGGCGCTGGCTTGCAAGGAAGAGATCATCCAATTTTCGGGCTCTGCTGAACTTGCGCAGCATTACCCTAAATCTCCCGGCGTGTACGACATGATGTTTTTTCCTCGTCTGACGTATCACACCAACGCCCTCGATATCCACGATTTACATTTTGGTGAGAACGGAAAACTCTTTGCGGTAAACACCCTATTCTCATGCATCGTAACCTTCGATGATGAATACAATTTCACACCTTATTGGACTCCTCCTCAAATAGACAAGCTTGCCTCCGAAGACAGATGTCACCTCAATGGCATGGCTATGGAAAACGGTCTTCCTCGCTACGCATCTGCTTTTAATCGTGGTAATCACTTTCAAAGTTGGCGCGAAAACATCACCGAAAGCGGAGTGATTTTCGATGTAAAAACAAATGAAGTAATCGCCGAAAACCTCCCCATGCCTCATTCGCCAAAATTGATTAATGGCGAATTGTATGTGCTTCTTAGTGCCACAGGTGAGTTAGCCAAAATAAACCGAGAAAATGGCGGCTATGAAGTGATTGCCAAGCCAGGAGGTTTTTTACGCGGCATGTCGTTTTACAACGACTACCTGTTTATTGCCCATAGCAAGCTGCGGAAAAATTCATCAACCTTTGCTAAATTAGCCATCAGCGACGAAGCACAGCAATCGGGAATAATCGCCATTCATTTGCCTACCAGAAGCATTGTTGGAAATTTAGTTTACGAAATGAGTGTAGATGAAATCTATGATATATTTTTGTTTCCAAATATTACACGACCCAATATTTTAAACACAACCACCGATACGTACAAAGGAGCTCTTTCTATCCCCGGCGGAACGTATTGGTCTAAAGCCAATTAAGATTATGAACACAAACTACGCTAGGGCATTACGCTACGTCAAGCAAATGCGTACAGAGTTGGAAAACCTCTTGAAAAATCCTACTAACAAAGACGCGGAAATTCGTCAACTTGTTACTAAAATCAAAAACAGCCTGCACAGATTACGCAGACAGTTTAGCAAAAATCAACTACGCCACGCGCTTGGAGGCCTAGCCGTACTATTTGGTTTGGCTGCTGCACCCGAAGCCTCTGCACAAGTTTTTGCTCCGGGAGTTACGAACCCTTTTGGGTTAACCTCAACATCTGGCCTTAATCTTCCCTCTTTAGTTGATATTGACGGTGACGGCGATTTAGATTTAGTAGTAATTGAAGATTATGGAGTATTAAAGTACTTTCAGAATACGGGGTCGTCAACCAGTCCGCAATTTGCCGCCCCAACAACGCCAAATTGGCTTGGCAGTGGCATTGTTTTAGACATTGCCTTTGGAGATTTGGATGGTGATGGTGATTATGACATAATTGGCTTTGGGTATTATGGAGACCTCTATTATTTCCAAAACACAGGCTCAGCTACCAATCCGCAGTTTGCTAATCCCGTATCCAATCCTTTTGGGTTTAATGACACCACAATGTACATTGCCTCTCCAACCTTGGTGGATATTGACGGTGATGGCGACCTTGATTTGTTTTTTGGAGATTTTTATGGCGACATATACTATTTTGAAAATACTGGTACGGCCTCTGCCCCAAATTTCAGCACACCCGCCGTTTTGAACCCTTTTGGAATTAATTCATTTTTCTATATCCGCATTCCAAAATTTGTAGATTTAGACGGAGATGGGGATTATGACCTGCTGTTGGCAGACTATTATGGTGACATTTATTATTACGAAAATACCGGAAGCGCAACGAGTCCACAGTTTGGAGCACCTCAGTCTAATCCATTCAACTTTACTGGAGCAAACTACGTAAACAAATTTGCCGCTGGTGATATGGATGGGGATGGTGATATTGACTTGTTTATGGGCGTTGATGGTTTCAGCTCACCCAATTACGGCGCAGATTTTATTTACTTTGAAAACCTGTCCAATCC
Organism: Schleiferiaceae bacterium; assembly: GCA_051859825.1. Lineage (GTDB taxonomy): Bacteria > Bacteroidota > Bacteroidia > Flavobacteriales > Schleiferiaceae > CSBr16-58. Next base: position 62,510 of record JBHYFA010000002.1, on the reverse strand, counting down.
TGGCGCCAGCACGGATTCATTTAACAGATTAAAGATTAGCGTATCACCAAATCCCACTTCAGATTTAGTTTCTATTCAAACGGAAGCCAATATCCACTCGGTGAAGATTATGGATATCAATGGTCGTCTTGTTCGCGAGGTTCAATCCACAGAATTTTCTATTCAAGACCTTCCCGCAGGTGTGTACTTCCTCAATATTATTGATGAAAACAGAGCTGAACGTAGAGAACGTATTGTGAAAAAGTAAGTCGTTCTTTTAATTCGATTATTTTAATCCCCCGATAGCACTACTGCTATCGGGTTTTTTTTGTCTCGATCACAAAATGGAAAGTTTATTTGTCTAAATGGAAAGTTTATTTTACATTTGTCAAAAAAATCATGAAAGCACGTTATCTACTTCCTAGTGGAGTTAAAAAACCGGGTTGGGTTTTATTTAGCATAGGACTAATAGCCGCTATCCTAACTCCGATAATCAAACCCGAATCATTGGGCGTATCAATCAAAGTCTTTGCTGTTGTATCGGATGAATTCATGGGCGACATCAAGTGGTTTCATTTCACTTCTACAAACCCAATAGATGAAATAACCCTTATCCTATTAATCATTGGAGGTTTGTTCGTTGCATTTGCCCGGGAGAAAGACGAGGACGAGTTTATCGGGAAACTACGATTAGAGTCCTTAGTATGGGCAACGTACATCAACTATTCGATATTATTGTTAGCTGTACTATTTGTTTACGAAATAGCTTTTCTATGGATAATGCTTGCCAATATGTTCACCTTATTGGTTTTCTTCATCGTTCGATTTCACTGGGTTCTTTACCAATCACGCAAAAATCTTCACGATTATGAAGAATAATTTGAAAGTGTGGCGTGCTCAAAAAGGACTCACTCAGCAAGGATTAGCTGAGGCGGTAAATGTTTCAAGACAATCCATCAACGCAATTGAAGCAAATAGATATGAACCGTCAACAGCACTTGCTTTAAAAATCGCCCAAACATTAGACACAAAGGTTGAGGAAATATTTTTTCTTGAAAATGATGATTGGCAGAAGAATTCCTAAAACCACTTTACGTTCAATCTTACTTCTGAGCTGCTTCAGGAATATCATATTTATCCAGCAAATAAATCAGTGCCGCCATAGCCGCAGTTCCGATTTCAAGCTCACGGGGATGAACCGCTTCAAACACGTCGGTAGCGGCATGATGCACATCAAAGTAGCGCTGGCTTTCCGGACGCAATCCACCCAACACCATGTTCTTACCACGGATCTGCCCCACATCGGCGCCGCTTCCTCCAGGAATAAACTCGAACAGACCATACGGCACAAACAAAGGTTGTAAGGCTTGAATTTTCAACAAATTCACCGAATCGGTATCGAAGGAGAATCCACGGGGAATATATCCTCCGGCATCACTTTCGATTGCCACCACATGTCGCTGATCTTTAGTCGCTTCGGCATACATACGAGCACCATCTAATCCAAACTCTTCGTTCATGTATAGCACAACGCGCAATGTCCGTTTCAAGGCTAAATTTTTCTCGAAAAGTAATTGAGCCGCTCCCATCGCGTGTACACAGCCGGCTCCGTCATCATGCGCGCCTTCGGCCAAATCCCACGAATCCAAATGGCCGCCCATAAGCAAAATTTCTTCGGGAAAGGTGGTGCCATACTTCTCGGCGATTACGTTGTAAGACACCGCCCTGCCAAGATCTTCACTCAAAAGAGTAAGCTCTAATTCACCCGTAGGATTTTCAATCAGCATTTCCGAAAGCTTGTCTGCCGCAATAGTGCTCAAAGCCCCCGCAGGAATCTTCACCTCCGCATCCTGATAGGTCATCGAACCTGTATGCGGAAAGTCATCCGTACGATGCGTCAATGAACGAATAACGCTGGCAACCGCTCCGTATTCTGACGCCCTAGCAGCGCCCAACCATCGGTACTTCACCGCATCTCCGTAGGCGTGGAAAGTTTTGATAAAGTGCTGCTTCATGGGGTAGTTGTAAAAAACTATCTTCCCTTCAAGCTGCCCTAACTTCCCAAGACTATCCAGCATATCATAATCCTTAACTTCTACAACTTGGGCGCGTATTCCCTGCGAAGGCGTGGAAACAGAACCACCTAAAGCTGTCACAGCTAACGGCCAATTCCCTCTATTTCTGCCACCGCGCCATACTGCCGACTCCATTCCGCGCACCCAATGTGGCACACTAACTTCCTGGAGATAAACGGTATCAAAATCCATCTTCGACATTGTTTCAAAACCCCATTCTACAGCCTCAGAGGCTTGAGGTGAACCGGCAAAACGCGGACCTATTGCGCACAATTCACGCAACCACTCGTAAGATTGTTGCTTCTCTAGAGCTTGGGTAAATAACGATCGTAGAATCGCAGCATCATCAGAGCTATTCTGGGCAAAAAGCAACGGCTGAAATGCTGAACAAGCAAGAAAAAAAATAATTCTTCGCATCCAAAAAAATTTGCGCCAAAATACAATTGGAACGGCAGTTAAAACCCATTAAAAATTCTCGAAAAATCCATTCATTGCAAACTCAAAACAATTTCTGCAAAGCGAAACTTATTATTCTTGTACCACGAAACACACGAAAAGCACGAAACACACGAAAAGCACGAAAAATGGATTGTGTGTTTGCTTCTTTAAAAATTCAACTTCTACACTGCAACCGTTGCGCAGCAACATTTTCGTATAGTTCACATGTAAATTATTTGTTTTTATAAGGTCATCCCATCATACATATCGGGACAAGTTATGGAATATCCTTGTCAATTTTTATTGGAGCTTGTGAAGGCTACTACATGGACATTTCATGCCTTTCGTGGTTCTAAATATAGAAGACATTTTCAGGCTTTGGCAGTGGAAGATATTTCACGCAGCCAATACCGGTGCTACAATGGCTTTGGTGGTTTTTAAACAGCATGATGAAACGAATAATGTTTAGGGCGTCCCAACGCACAAAAGCAAAAGCTTCAAAATTCGTCGCAGAGTTTATTTTTTTAAACATCGCCCAATACTTAGTTTTGGCCTTTCTTTTTAAACACGTATGGAAAACAAGGACAAAGCTAAAAAGACCAGTTTCGTTGACAGCTTTCTCAATATCGTAGAAAAGCTTGGTAACGCCCTCCCCCACCCCGCAACGCTCTTCGCCGGATTTGCATTATTGGTAGTTATTCTCTCATGGTTGGTAAGTCTCACCGACTTGGAAGTTATCCACCCGGGTACGGGAGAAATGGTTCGTCCTTTTAATCTCATTTCTGCGGAAGGTCTCGACATGATTCTCAGTAAAATGGTGGTCAATTTCACCGGCTTTGCACCTTTGGGAACCGTTCTCGTTGCCCTTTTAGGTATCGGAATCGCGGAGGGCTCCGGCCTTATCGGTTCGGTATTGCGATTAGTAGTTTTGTCTTCACCGAAAAAAGCCCTCACCTTCGTTATTGTATTTTCTGGTGTAATTTCAAACACCGCGAGCGAAGTTGGCTACGTACTACTAGTGCCCCTAGCAGCCATCATTTTTCTAGCGGCTGGCAGACACCCCTTTGGCGGATTAGCGGCGGCATTTGCAGGAGTTTCAGGAGGGTATAGTGCCAACCTCCTCCTAGGAACCATCGACCCACTACTGGCTGGTCTTTCACAAGAAGCCGCACAAATCATCGATGAAAATTACACCGTAAACCCGGCGGCCAACTACTATTTCATGTTTTTCTCAACCTTCCTCATCGCTGCTTTGGGTACGTGGACTACGGAGAAATTGGTTATGCCCCGCCTCGGTGAATATACCGGAACCGAACAAGCGGAAGAAATTACTCCGTTAAGTGCCGAAGAAAAACGCGGTATGTGGTACGCCCTCGTAGCATCGCTATTGTTTACCGCATTTATACTTTGGGGACTTATTCCTGAAGACGGTTTCCTGCGAAATCCCGAAGACGGCAGCATACTTCGCTCACCATTTATGTCGGGAATTGTAGCATTCATCTTCCTCAGCGCCGGATTTGCCGGTATCGCCTACGGTATTGGTGCCAAAACCATTAAGAACGATGAAGACGTGATGCGCGGAATGTCGAAGAGTATGGAAACCCTAGGTTCGTACATCGTATTGGTGTTTTTCGCTGCACAGTTTGTGGCCTACTTCAACTGGACAAATCTTGGGCTCATCTTCGCCATTAAGGGTGCCGAGTTCTTGGAATCAGTGCAATTGGGAAGCATCCCTCTAATGATTGGTTTTGTATTGGTATCGGCAGTAATCAACCTCGTAATGGGTTCGGCATCGGCCAAGTGGGCCATTATGGCTCCGGTATTTATTCCCATGTTCATGCTTTTAGGATATTCACCCGAATTTACGCAAATTGCCTATCGTGTAGGTGATAGTGTAACCAATATCATTAGCCCAATGATGAGCTATTTTGCGTTAATTGTGGCTTTCATGCAACGCTACGACCCCAAAGCCGGTATTGGAACAATTGTTTCTACCATGCTTCCTTACTCGGTAGTATTCTTCATCGGATGGATTATCATGCTCATTATCTGGATTTTACTTGGACTACCTATTGGACCAGATGCTCCGCTTGATTATATTCCAGCTAGGTAAGGCTGTTAAATTATTCCAAAACCTAAATATTTTTTACAAGCTCATGAACCATTTAAAATAATTCGACGTTATTATTTCGGTTTGGTTAATTGGTTTGATGGTAAGGTGCGGTGAAAGCAATTTCATCGCACCTTTCTTTTTTTAGAAAAATCCAAGTAAAATAGGATTTGCAGCAACCTCCCCCGTTTTGTATCTTGCGATTTTTAGAAAATCATACACATGAACTTCGACTTACTAAACGCAAGAAATATTTCCTCTTGGCCTTTTAGCGAAAACCAAATCATCGACTTTTTATTTGAGCACTTGCAAGAATACGGCGATCCCAAAAATCAAATATCTGCTTGTTTGGATTTTTGCTTAGGACGCAAAGGTGGACTAGGTGGCTACGCCGTAGTTGCCCACGAAAATCAAAATATTCTGGGCGTAACCATTGTAAATCACACCGGAATGCACGGCTATATCCCCTCCAATATTTTGGTTTACATTGCGGTGGACAAATCTCAAAGAGGCAGAGGTATTGGAAAAACCTTGATGGAAACCGCTCTAAAAAATGCACAAGGCGGTGTAGCTTTACACGTTGAACCTGACAACCCCGCCCGCAAACTCTACGAAAAACTCGGTTTTACCAATAAATACCTGGAAATGCGATGGAATCCGTAAACAAACTTCAACCTGAAGATTTTCAACTTTTGGTTGAACTTCGTCGTGAGTTGCACCAATATCCGGAAGTTGCCCACCACGAGCATCTCACGGCAGAAAGACTTTCAAAATGGGCAGAAAAACATCTACCTTCATTCAGAGTAATCCGCAACTTGGGAAATACTGGAGTCTTAATGGTACAAAACAATTCTTCAGCTAAAACTAGGGTAATCTTTCGTGCAGAACTAGACGCACTACCCATAAGGGAGGATGCAGATTCTCTAGACTACGCCAGTAAGCACGAAGGCAAGAGTCATAAGTGCGGACACGATGGTCACATGACAATGGTTTGCGGACTCGGATTACTCGTAGAAAAAAATCCGTTGGCCGATATTCAAGTTGGCCTACTATTCCAACCCGCTGAGGAAACGGGTGAAGGCGCTGAATTGGTAAAAAAATCCCAGGCCTTCCAAGATTTTAATCCCGATGTGATTTACGCTCTTCATAATTTACCCGAGCATCCCTTTGGGCAAGTCATGATCAAAAGCGGCAGTATGTGTATGGCTTCAACGGGTGTTTGGCTGCATATTGAAGGCGCTACTAGTCATGCCGCTGAACCATTCGCAGGTACTTCACCCTTACCGGTACTTCAGGATTGTCAGAAGGTGTGGCAGTATGAACGGGAACGCAACGGCAAACTGCAAGTGTCAACCATCGTACACCTGCAATTAGGTGAACCTGCTTTCGGAACAACCCCCGGGAGTATGAAGGTGGCCTTGACTCTTCGAGCGGAAACGGATGCAGATCTCAACGTAATGCTTGACGAACTGCGCAAACAAACCAACGATAGTGCGAAAAAGCACCACCTTAGTGTAAAAATGCAAACCGTGGAGGCCTTTGCCGCCGTGATGAATACGGATGAAGAAACCGAGGAAGTCATTACCGCTGCGGAAAATTTGAATTATGACCACACCATAATGGACGCGCCCACCCGATGGAGTGAAGACGTGGGCGAATTATTCAAAGGAAAAAAGGGTGCACTCTTTTGTTTGGGAAGTGGAGAAAACACCCCCGTTTTACATCATCCCACCTACGACTTTCCCGATAAACTCATTCCCTACGGCAGCCAAATGTATTATCAACTTCTCCTGCAAAAACACGAAAAAGATTGAACGGAACATCCTTCATTGAATTAAGAAAGAGCGCGTTAGAGGCAAACTACGACTTTGTTCGCAAACTGCTACGCAAAAACAAAACCCAGATATCGTCCGTCATAAAAGGAAATGCGTACGGTCACGGCATTGAAATATTTGTTCCTTTAGCCGAAGAATGCGGAGTCAACCACTTTTCTGTTTTCAGCGACGACGAAGCCTACCGCGCATTTCACGCATCGAAAAAGCAGAGCGAAATAATGATAATGGGTGATATTGATCCGCAGGCATACGACTGGGTTATTAGTCACAACATTTCCTTTTTCTGTTTTTCTTGGAAAAGATTGAAAAGAGCCGCTGCTGAAGCCAAAGCACTTAATTGCGTGGCTCGCATTCATTTAGAAGTTGAAACCGGACTCAACCGTACAGGTTTTGCTTTAGCTGATTTACCGGATGCATTAGCATTTGTAAAGGAAAATGAAGCGCATATTCAAATAGTTGGACTTTGTTCACACCTAGCTGGGGCGGAAAGCATTGGCAACTATTGGCGAATAAAAAAGCAAAAGCAAGTTTTCAAACGTGCCGATGCTTTACTGAAAAGTTATGGATTTAGCAACTACCAGCGTCACCTTGCCTGCTCGGCAGCCATTATTCGCTACCCCGATACCCGCTACGACCTAGTACGAGTGGGCATCATGCAATACGGCTTCTGGCCCAGCCCGGAGATATTTATCGAATACTGTGGAGCAAAAGAAATGAAAGACAGTCCTTTAAGGAGGATCATTTCTTGGAAGAGCAGGATTATGGATGTAAAAAGCGTAAAAACCGGAGAGTACATTGGTTATGGCAACACCTATATGGCACACAAAAAAATGAAAATCGCAGTGATTCCGGTTGGCTACTCCCACGGATTTTTCCGCAGCTTGAGCAATAAAGGTCGGGTATTGGTGGGCGGAGAACGCGTACCAGTCATTGGTACAGTAAATATGAATGGCACTACTATAGATGTAACCGACATTTCAAATATCGAACCCGATGACGAAGTTGTTCTCATTGGTCATCAAGGAGATAAAGAAATAAGTGTTGCTTCCTTTGGAGAATTTTCCAATCAACTGAATTATGAACTGTTAACACGATTACCGGAGCATTTACCCCGATTCGTGGTAGAATAAGTAATAAAATGGCAATTTTATTTGTAAAGCAATCCAAACTCCAAGAGAATTTTCGTTTTCTCGATGGATTATTTGAAAAACACAATATTGAATGGGCTGTAGTGTCAAAGCTACTGTGTGGTAATACAAGCTTGCTCCAACTCTTAGTAAACCTAGGATTCAAGGAAATATGCGATGCCCGTATAAGCAATCTCGAAAGCATTAAGAAGATTGACCCAAAGGTTAATACCGTTTACATCAAGCCTCCCGCCAAGCGCAGTATTAAAAGGGTGGTGAAATTTGCGGATGTGAGTTTCAATACCCAGTACGAAACCATAAAAATGCTCTCAGACGAAGCGGTTAGGCAAAATAAAATGCATCGCGTAATCATTATGATCGAACTTGGCGACCTTCGCGAAGGGGTAATGGGAGAGAATTTAGTGGACTTTTACTCTCGTATATTTGAATTACCAAATATTGAAGTAGTAGGTATCGGCAGCAATCTCAACTGCTTACACGGAGTGATGCCATCGGAAGATAAACTCATTCAGCTCAGTTTATACAAGCAGCTCATTGAAGCTAAATTCAAAACACAAATTCCTTGGGTTACCGGCGGCACCAGCGTGGTATTACCCCTTCTACTTTCCAGGCGACTACCAAAGGGGATCAATCACTTTAGAGTTGGGGAAAGCCTATTCTTCGGCAACAACCTCTTCAACGGAAAAACCATCAAGGGCATGAATGAAGATGTGTTTGAGCTGGCCGCAGAGATCATTGAAATACAAGAAAAACCCATTATACCCATTGGTCAACTCGAAGAAAATGTTGCCGGCGAAACATTCCAAATCAACGAAGATGATTACGGAAAAACCACCCTTCGCGCCATTCTAGATATTGGCTTACTCGACATTTCCCCTGACCACCTCATCCCCACCGATAAAAAAATAAGCATAGTTGGCGCCAGTAGCGATATGATTATTCTTGATTTAGGCAAGAGTAAAAACTATAAAGTGGGCGACACGGTTCGTTTTAAATTGAAATACATGGGGGCGTTGAGTATTTTGAATTCTAAATATATCGAGAAAAAAATCCTCTGATTTATGACTGTCTAGAAAGCCCGATAGCTTCGTTATGCTCGGTTGAAAAAAAGGTCGTTTACTAATGTAAACTCACTGTTTTTCAACCTTCGCAAGCCTCGCTCTCGGACTTTCTAGATCAGCCACATTGACTATATGGACAAGCTCTAATAAATTCAGAGAACTTTCTAGACAAGCTACTTAAACTTTGAGTAGAGGCTCAAATTATCGGATGTCTATAAAACCCGATAGCTTCGTTATGCTTAGAAAATTACCCGAAGTCTTCGACATCTTGGGCGCTTATTTCCTCCCCTCCCAAAATCATCAATCGCTCTACTACATTGCGCAGTTGGCGAATATTCCCCGTCCATGATTTGGCTTGCAAGACTTTAATGGCGTCTGCTGAGAACTGTTTACTCGCCATGCCTGAATCAGCAAGCGTCTTGACAAAGTGCTCGACCAATAGTGGAATATCTTCCTTTCGATCATTCAGAGCCGGAACATGAATGAGAATCACGGCTAAACGGTGGTAGAGATCTTCACGAAACTTTCCTTCTTCGATTTCCTTACGCAAATCCTTATTGGTAGCGGCTATCACCCGCACATCCACGTTGATGGATTTATCACCACCCACGGGAGTAATTTTTCCTTCTTGTAATGCTCGCAGCACTTTAGCTTGAGCCGACAAACTCATATCGCCAATTTCGTCGAGGAAGAGGGTGCCGCCGTTGGCTAGTTCAAACTGACCTTTTCTATCTTTTACAGCTGAAGTAAAGGCGCCTTTTTTATGTCCAAAAAGTTCACTCTCGATAAGCTCCGAGGGAATGGCCGCGCAATTGACCTCGATGAGCGGTGAGCCACTACGTTCACTCTGTGTATGAATAGCGTGAGCCATCAATTCCTTTCCCGTACCGTTGGATCCGGTAATCAGTACCCGCGCATCGGTAGGCGCAATCTTATCAATCATCGTTCTAATTTTCTCCAAGGCTGGAGAAGCACCAATCATGGTGTATTTTCGATTGACTTTTTTGCGAAGAATTTTATTCTCCACCTTTAGTGACTGTCGGTCGAGGGCATTGCGCACAGTAGTAAGCAATCTGTTCAAGTCTGGTGGCTTAGGAATAAAGTCGAATGCTCCCATTTGCATACAGCGCACTGCTAAGTCGATATCTCCATGTCCGGTAATCATCACCGCCGCCGTATCTGGACTGATGGTAGGTAAGCGTTCCAAAACATCAACGCCATCAAGTTCAGGCATTTTTATATCACAAATCAGCAGGTCATAATCATTTTCGCGAAGCTTATCCACCGCTATTCTTCCGTTTTCGGCGGTATCAACAATAAAGGTTTTGTTTTCTTCTTTTAGGATGTTTACCAAAACATTTCTAATGGCTTGTTCATCTTCGGCAATAAGGATTCTCGACATGGAATTGTGTTTAATAATTTCGGTCATCAAAACTACAAAGGCGGAGAGATTTATTTCCATGTAAGATGGATTTTTTTGAAGATGATTTTAATTTTTTCCCCACGCGAAAAATGTTGTAGAAGTTTTAATCAACCCTAACTATGAATACTCATGTCACCCAGCAAAATCAAAGCAAAACGCAACTTATTAACAACGAAAACAATATCGCTTTTAATAAAAAAATCCTAATCATTTGGATTGGTTACATTTTTCGCTTACTTTTATCCTCTTAAAATAAAACTATTATGCCACATCCTAAGGACGCCGAAAGGCTACGCAAGCGCGAGCTAGTTAGGCAAAGACTCTTACGCAGACGGAGGCGCAACAGAACCGACCCTAAAAAGTTACGTGTTCAAATCGCCGTGGTTATCGTAATTTTAACAGTGATTATTGCAACCGCTGTTTTAATGACGCGTTAGAGTAGTAATTTGCGGAGGATTTTTTTACCTCGCTGTTATGCTTAAAAAACTAGGATACGCTCTACTTCTCACTGCCGTTTTGCTTATTTTTTGGATTCTAGGAAAAACGATAATGTTTACTCCTATTGGCCTACATTCAGAAGAATACAAGCAAAACGACTATATTACCATTGATTCTACAAAGGCGCTGAACAACCTCAGCACCATTTTGCGATTTCCCACCATTTCGCACAAGTCTGCCATGCTCGACCATGAAGCTTTTGGTGGCATGTTGGCGTTTATCGACTCCACTTATCCGCATATTACGCAAAAAGCCGAAATACGTAAGGTTAATGAATACAGCAGAATGTACACGCTCTTTGGCAGCAATCCAGCGGCCAAGCCCCTTATTTTATTAGCGCACTCAGACGTAGTTCCCATTGAAGGTGGCGACTGGAATCATCCACCTTTTTCGGGTCATATTACCGAAAAACACATCTATGGTCGTGGTACGCTCGACGATAAAGGTTCGATGATAAGCATTCTCGAAGCAGTAGAGAGTTTGCTAGCTAACAACTGGCTTCCTGAAAGAAGTCTCATCATTTGTTTTGGTCACGATGAAGAAATTGGCGGAATAGATGGAGCTAAGGCCATAGCAGAAATCTTAGAATCAGAAGGCATTCAGGCACACATGGTATTAGATGAGGGCGGGACTATTACGAGCGGTTTGGTGCCTGGATTTGATCAACCTGTTGGCTTAATTGGTACGGGAGAGAAAGGCTACCTCAACCTCGAACTCATGGTAAAAATAGAAGGTGGTCATTCTTCTATGCCGGAAAGAGAAACCGCCATCGACGTATTGTCTGCCGCGCTTGCTCGTCTTACCAAGACCGGTTTTCCCAGCGAGTTTACCCCACCCATTGAAGGCTTTATGGATCATCTTGGTCCGCACTTACCCTTTTTTGAAAAAATGGCCTTTGCCAATCGCAAGCTATTTAGTGGAGTAATCAAAAAAATCTACGAGAAAAACGCCCCGTCTCGAGCATTAATACAAACCACCGTAGTGCCAACCATTTTTCGCGCAGGAATAAAAGACAACATCATCCCGCCCCATGCCAAAGCCATCATCAATCTACGACTGCTTCCGGGCTGGGACGTAGAGCGCTGCGTGGAATACATCAATAAGGTAATCGACGACCCCAGAGTAAAAATCGCCCAGGACGACGCCTTTGACTACTCCAAAGCCTCTAAACCATCATCTACTGATGACGCTGTTTTTCACCTCTTAAGTACAGTTATTTCCAAACACTTTGGCGATGTACTCCCCGTGCCATACCTCGTACTCGGCGCCACAGACGCCAGGCATTTTGAGAATATCAGCGAAAATATTTATCGCTTTATGCCGTTTCGCTTAAGCGCGAGCGATGTGCCTCGCATCCACGGCATCAATGAAAGACTCGAAATATCGAGCTTTTATGAAGGGATTTACTTTTATCAACAGATTATGTTGCAATTTTGCGGCAACGAATTTCAATAAATATGCGTCAAGCGCTTTTCATAGTTTTACTTTCCATCATAAGCAGTACGGGCTTTGCTCAAAAGCTGAAATGGAGCATCATTGAGAAGGAAGCCAATTTTCTCTTTGGATTAAACAATCAGCAAAACCCCAATATTCCGGTAGAAATAATGGCCAATGACAACGGATTTATGCAGGCCTATCAACCCATTACCGGAGGTGAGCAAGAGTTTATTCCCAGCTATTCAAGGATGTACGCACTACGCTTTGGACTGCGCCTTTTTCTCAACGAACACTGGTTTGTACGAACGGGCATTGGTGTACAAGAACACTTCTTCGAATATAGGAACAACTTCTCCCACCCCAGAGGTACGGCCGATGTGTATGCTAGACTCAAATATTTCGGCATCCCTCTCGACCTTGGAGTTGGCTACGCTATTCCGTTCTACTACCCCGGTGATGGGGGAAATGTGGGCGCGGTAAACATCTATGGCGGAGCTTTTTTCACTGCGCTTTGGAGTCCCCGTGGACAATCGGAGGTAATTCTCAATACGGTAGATAGTTTAGACAACGGTAGGCAATATCAAGATTTTATTGTTTTTGACGGCATTCAATCAAACAGAATGAACCGTGCCACGGGGATGTACGGAACAATTGCAGCCATATCGGTAGAGTTTAACGAAATCACCTTCAGCTTCGAATACCGCAATTTTAATAGCTTAAACGTATTAAACGCCAACCCATTAAACGAACCCATAACCCAACAAGGCATCGATACTAGATGGTTCGGACACAGTTTGGAATTTGGAATCGCTTTTCGGTTTTATTGAAGCTATACTTCCTGACCGATTAATCGCTGAATGGTTTTTTGCATGTTGAGAAGCTGGTGAATTTCCCGAAGTATATCACTACTTGAATCATCCGCTTTTAATTCTTCCTTGCGCTGCTCAACCATGAAATGCAGCATTTTTTCCTTAAATCGCAGCACGCTTTCCCGCGTATTTCGCTCTAGAGTATCCAATGCCGACTTTGGATAAATACCCTTCGCATTCCAATCGCTGAGTTTATACCGCATCTCCGATAAATCAATAACCTCCTTTACCAAAGTTTGATCTTCATCACGGAGAAACACCTCCACCCTGGGCAAAGGCTGATTTTTTATAACCGCCTCACGGTAAACATCTAATATACGTTGATATACGGCGTGCTGAAAATCAAGTCCATCAGTGTCAATCTCATTTACAATATACGAGGCCACACTCTCCTCGGTTTCTTCTTCACCAGGGGCAAATTTCCCGTCCACAATCGGCATAAAGCGGCAAATACTTTCCCCAAAATTAAGCAGTAGCTCAATTAAATGACGCTCTTGGTGATAGGTGAAAATTTCTTCACTCTTAGCCACCGTGGCAGAAGAATCAACGACGGGCTCGTCTTTCACCACCTCCATCGCCGGCTTTCGAGGCTGTGTGGCTTCGGCAGACTTCGCACGCAATCGACTGATTTCGCTGAACAGCAATTTTTCTTCCGTATCCAAAAGCTTGCTACTCTCCCGCACGTAAACATCTCGGTCGATGTCGTTAGGAATAAGCGAAAGCGTACGAATCACCTCCCGAATGGCTTCCGCTCGCTGGATGGGACTCCCCTGAGCTTCGGAGAGAAGGAGTTTGACTTTGAATACCAGAAAATCTTGAACATTCTCCTGCAAATAATCAAAAAGCTCCTGTGAGCTTCTACTTTTCGCGAAGCTATCCGGATCTTCACCATCGGGAAAAAGCAAGGTTTTTACGTGCAGACCTTCCCTGAGAAACATATCGATGCCGCGCATACTGGCCTTAATTCCGGCAACATCGCCGTCAAAAAGAATAACCACGTTGGAGGTCAAACGCTTGATTTGACGCACCTGCTCTTCGGTAAGACTCGTGCCGCTGGTAGCAATCGTATTCTCAATCCCCGATTGATGAAAACTAATCACGTCGGTGTAGCCTTCCACCAGATAACAAAGATCTTGTTTGACTACGGCCTTGCGAGCTTGATATAAGCCGTATAGCAGTTTACTTTTACTGTAAATCTCACTTTCCGGACTATTGATGTACTTGGCAATTTTCTTATCGCTGCGCAATGTTCGTCCACCAAAACCCGCAACTCTGCCGCTAAGATTGTGGATGGGAAACATCACCCGCTCCCGAAAGCGATCATATACCCCGCGCTCATTTTCTAGAATAAGGCCCAGTTCTAAAAGTTGCTCTTTGGTATAGCCTTTTGATCGAGCTTCTTGAAAAAGAGCGTCAGACTGAGAAAGACTAAAGCCCAATTCAAAGCGATCGATGGATTCTTGTGAAAAACCCCGTTCCTTGAAGTAGCTCAAACCTACGCTGATGCCTTCCTCGTGCTGCGAGAGGTTTCGTTGAAAATACTTGGCTACGAATTCATTAACCAAATAGAGACTTTCCCGCTTGGAAATAGAGGCCTTTTCTTCATCAGATCTTTCGGTTTCTTCAATCTCAATTCCGTAGCGGTCGGCGAGGTAACGCAGCGCCTCGGGATAGCTCATCTTCTCCAATTCCATCAGAAAGCCCACCACATTTCCACCATTACCCGAACTAAAGCACTTATATATTTGCTTGGCTGGCGAAACGTAAAAAGAAGGCGTCTTTTCGTTGGTAAATGGACTGAGGCCTCTAAAGTTTCCCCCTACTCTTTTCAACTGAACAAAATCAGCTACAACCTCCTCAATTCGAGAAGTTTCAAAAATTTTGTCAATGGTAGCCTTGGTAATCATCAGAGCAAAAGTAGAGGATTTAGCGTCGCTTGGCAAAGGTTTTTTTTATGCCAAAAGTGACTGATTTAAAAAGAGTTCATTTAAAAACAACATTTAAATAATCATTCCTTAAATTTGCAAACGCAAAAAACCACCAATCACTCCATGACAGTAAAAAACCAAAAGCGAATAAAGTACGGCCTCTATCTCTTTGTGCCGGTGGCTTTGCTTTTGCTTATTCCTGTAAAAATACCCTTTTCTGTAAGTGGTAAATCCTTAATTTATCCACACCAGGAATGGAAACTCACCAAAACCACTGAGGGAAATTTAATTTCTACTTACAAAAACCACCTCAAAGGAACATTAGAAACCTACAGTGTAACAGAATTTCAAAGAGGTGATGTGGTAACCTTCGAACTCGTAGAAGGTGTGAAGTACCGAACATTTATTTATAAGGGAGATACTATTGGCCTATATAACTCCAATGAAGAGCAAAGGAAACTCATTGAGCTAGAAGGCGCGCTTGGGATTCTCGAGGCAGAATTGGAATTTTTCACTACCGGACAAAAACCAGAGGATGTAGAGGAAGCCCTTCACCAATGGAATTTAGCGAAGCAGGAACTCGCCACCGAAAGAAAGCTGATGGATCGTTCAAGAATACTTCATCGAGATTCTGTAATATCCGATCAAGAGTTTGAAATTGCGGAGAACAACCTTCGCGTGAAAGAAATCAATCTCGACATTGCCGAAGCTCGATATCGCTCCATCACCACCGGGGATAAGCCTGAACAAGAAAAATTGCTCAGAGCCAAAATCAAGGCGACTAAAGATCAGATAAAACAAGTTGAAGATCGTTTGGAATCCTTGGTACTGAGGAGTCCTTTTAGCGGAATGATCATTAACCAGCACGGAGATTCATACAATCGTTTGCTCGCATTAGCGGATACTTCCTCCGTGGTAGCGGTGTGCGGATTGCAAGCTACAGATAGAAAATATATTTTCCCGGGACAAACCGCCTTAGCGAAGTTTGCCGGAAAAACCTACGAAGGAAAAGTGATAAGCGTAGATAACTCCATGCAGGTAATTGAAGGTCGTTCGGCATTTTTTGCTAGAGTGCAATTTAACACGAACGAAATCCCACCCGGAGCGATTATAGAAACGGATATTTTCATTGAAGAGTTGCGCTTTTTTGCCTATGCGGGTCGGTTCTTCGGAGTGCGCTAAGAAATTGAAATGAAGAAGCGATACGAAAGAAAATACTTAGTTCACAACGATCATCTGGAAGCCCTTCGAAAAAGAGTGAACATCTTCTGTGAGCCCGATGGATACGCCGTTCGCAAGAACTTAGAATACCCCCAATACACCGTGAAAAGCATTTACTTCGACTCCATCGATTGGAATGCTTATGACGAAAAGATTGAAGGACTACGCGACAGAAATAAACTGAGAATTCGCGGATACGACCACTACGACCCAAGCAACAAGGTGTTTTTTGAAATCAAACACAAATTTGAAAATCGTATAGGTAAGAGTCGTGCGCTGGTTCCCTTTCACCGAGCAGAAGAACTATTAGAGAACGGGAATATTGAAGACTTTCATCCGAGAAATTCCCGTTCAGGTCAAGATTTAAACCGCTTTTTTTATTACTACCACCGTTTCAATCAGCGTCCGGTAACTACTGTAGTGTACGAAAGAGAGCCTTACTTCGGGAGTTTTGATAGTGGCGTTCGCATTACCTTTGATAAAAACATCCGCGCCAACCTCTTCCCGGAATTGAATGATCTGTACAACGACTCCAACTGCGAAGCCTGTTGGCCAAATCACTTCATTCTGGAAATTAAATACTTTACCGATGAAATGCCTAGATGGGCGCGATCCTTAGTTCAAGAATTTGGTATTCGCCACGAAGCTCTCTCCAAATACGCACAAGGGATAGACGTCAATCTCAAGACCAACCCTATTTTTGGCAAAAAGAAAATCCTTACCGATTAATACCCACCTAATGAATCAAGACTTTTCCGATATTTTCATTTTTTCGATTAGCATTCAAGATGCCTTAGCAAACCTGAGTGTAGCCTTAATTTGTGGAGTGTTCATTGCCATCTTGTACCGGGTAACCTATCGCGGACTCAGTTTTTCCAATAACTTCGTAAATGCCATCATCATGCTTTCCATGATTACCGCATTGGTGATTATGGTTATTGGTAATAATCTGGCACGCGCCTTTGGACTCGTTGGAGCCATGTCAATCATCCGCTTTCGTACCGCGGTAAAGGACACCCAAGACATCATGTTTATCTTCTTCGCATTGGGAATAGGTTTGGCTGCCGGAGCTGGGACGTACGCAATTTGTTTTGTGGGCACATTTTTTATCGGCGCCGCAGTGTACATCAGTAGTAAAATAAATTACGCGAAACCTACCAACAAGGAATTTTTATTGCAAATTCAGGCGCATACCAACGAATTACCCGACAATGCCTTTGAAGGCATTCTGGAAAATTATTGTAGCTCCTTTAAACTCATAAATGTGAAAAGTACGGGGGAAAGCGAAAAGCAAAATATCGAAAACTCCTTTTATATACAACTCAATAATCGCAACGAAAACGACATTCTCATTAAAAATCTCCGCGCTATTCCGGGAGTATATCGGGTGAATATTTTTATGGATGAAAATTAAAAATTTGATTACATTTGTATCATTACTAAACACCCTTTTCCCGTGAACACAAAATCATTTTTAGCTACATTAGCTCTTCCCTTACTCTTAGCCTTTCAATGCCACAGAGACGATGACGTTTACTGTACCATGGAATTCCGCACTATTGGTATAGACATACTTGATTCCACTGGACAAAACTTTATCCCCGAAGAATTTTATGTGGTAGCGGTGGACAACAACGACACCATTCGCACGCACCTAAGTGAAGATTATGGGATGCCTTTCGGACAAGTTATTATTTTCTCTAACAACGATATGGTGCATACCAATAATAGTGATAACGGACGAGCCTTCGAGTTTACCGCGTACCAAAATCAAATATTAATTGCGCGTGAAACCTACAGAATAAGGCATGACAACTGCCATGTTAGGCTGGTTTCCGGCTCAACTACTTTGTAACGAAAGTTACTTTCATAGGTGTTGACTTAAAGTTAACAATTTTTTCCCCTATCTTTGTACTATGATTTTTCTCAGAAGCGTATTGAATATCATTATTGCTACCCTCCTAATTTTCACCACGGGAGGCATTGGCAGTTTTGCGCATTTCTGCAAGGGAAATCTCGTAGCCGCTTCCGTATTTGTTCCTGTTGACCCCTGCGATGGCGGAATGTGCGTGCGCAGCCTAAGCACCGATACTGAAGAAGAGCACACCCATTTCAAAGGAATCTGCTGTGAAGACGTTGCCGATTTTTGGCAAACCGACACACCAAAGTCTTCCGAAAAAGTAAGTCTGAACAACATAGCTTCGGCTGTTTATTTTCAGGAGACATTCACTTTCGTAAAAACCTTTGAACAAAACAAAGTATTCAAAAACCTCTTCTCGAGGCCACCTCCAGGAACAGCATTATTTATTGTATTTCAGAATTTCCGACTATGAGATAAATTGATCAGTCATCCTTTTCGTTAGCCAAACGAAAAATCACTTTTCAATTTTTAAACATAAAACGAAACAACAATGAAATCCAATAATTTTCAAGCAAATTCATTTTCTCAGCATATCCGTAAATTCAGCTTCTTAGCCGGTTTAATTTGCATTTTTCTATTTTCCTCTCAGAGTATCCATGCCCAGAAAAAAGTGGAAACCACCTTTATTGTAGATGGCGAATGCAACATGTGCAAAAAGCGCATTGAAGGAGCACTCGATACCAAAGGCGTACTTTTCAGCGAGTGGAATGTAGAAACCAAACAACTCTTTGTGGCTTATCGACCAGGAAAAATTTCTATTGAAGAAATCCACGAACGCATTAATAATGTAGGTCACGACACCGAACGCTCTTCCGCACCGGATTCTATCTACGAGAACATCCATGGGTGCTGCCGCTATCGTGGTACACCGAGTCCGCAAATAGAAAGCGTGCTTCCTCCCGACACCCTTCGTCCCGACGCGCCCGCTCACATCCGCTCACACGAATAGTCATGTTGAGGTCAGTTTTGATGATCTTCATCGTTGTTATTTCAACGATGAAGATGCATGGGCAAGGTACGCTCATAGGAAAAATTGTGTTTGAAGAAAACGGCGAACAAAAGCCACTCTTCGGCGCTAATATCTGGTGGGAAAACACCGATATAGGTACAGTTACGTTGGAGGACGGTACATTTGAAATAAAATATACCTCTGAATCCGATGTGCTGAATGTAAGTTTTGTTGGCTTCAAAAGGCTAAGTCAAAAAATTGAAGGAAGACCCGAGAAAATTCCGGTTTTGATTATGGAAGAAGGGGATTTACTCAATGAAGTAGTGATTCGGGAAGTTATTCGCGCCACGGAAATCTCTACTCGATCTGTGTCGCTCACCTACGAAATAAACAAGAAGGAACTTCGCAAAGCGGCCTGCTGTAACGTGGCGGAGAGCTTCGAAACCAATCCCGCCGTGGACGTTTCTTTTTCCGATGCGGTGACAGGTTCTAAGCGTATAGAAATGCTGGGCTTAGCCGGAAAATACGCGCCTTTACAAATAGAAAACATTCCCTTCGGGCGCGGACTATCGGTAGTAAGCGGGATGTCGTACATACCCGGTCCGTGGGTTGAGAATATCCACCTCAGCAAAGGCGTTGGCACCGTAGTTAACGGCTTTGAAAGCACCACCGGACTCATCGATGTTGAGCTTACTGGACCAAGCATGAGCGAACGTACGCATATTAATGCCTATCTCAATTCTGGAGGGAGAAACGAAATCAATCTGGTAAATGTAAAGAAACACAACGATGTTTGGTCGTCGGCACATTTACTACACGCCAGCTCGATTCCTATGACTTGGGATGTGAATGATAATGGCTTCATCGACATGCCTCTGAGTGCACAACTTAATGGTATCAGCAGATGGCGCTATGTTTCGGGAAACTGGCAAGGACAATTTGGTGTGCATTATCTCTACAACCGCAATCGTGGAGGACGAACTGCCTTTGATTTTTCCCGCACAGCATTGGAGAATTTCGAGGTTGACGAACCAAACGGTGGCGGAAATGATTCCGAACTCTGGGGTATGGAAATCCTCAATCAACGCATTTCGGTATTTAACAAAACCGCCTACATCATTCCGGGAAAAAGCAACTCCAGTATTGGAATGATTGTAAATGCCGGAAACCAAAGTCAGTCGTCCTTCTTCGGAGCAACCGACTTCAGCGCCGAACAAGATTTTGCCTATATCAATCTCATTTATCAAAAAGGAGAATCGGATAGTGAGTGTGAGTCCGAATCGGGTTCCAAATCGCCCTGGACCTACCAAACGGGATTGAGCATGCAATACGACCGTCTTCGCAATGACTTAGGTATGGCATTTACCAATCCGAGAATGAATGATCAATTTGGTCGTTTGCACTGGGAAGAAGCCGTTGCGGGAGCCTTTGGCGAGGTGCAGTATAAGCCCTCAGATAAGTTTAATCTCGTGTACGGGATGCGTGCCGACTACAGCAGTCTCTTCGGAGCGTTTGTTACTCCGCGTTTGCATTTGCGCTACGCCTTGCAGGAAAACACCATTTTACGTGGACATGCCGGACAAGGAAGACGCACTCCTCTACCCGTGCAAGAAAACATCCACCTGCTTGCTTCCAGTAGAACCATGGTTTCCGGTCTTGATCAACTGAACATGGGTAATTATACCCCTGAGCAAGAAATTGGCTGGAATTTCGGCTTGAGCTTGCAACAAGAATTTCGCTGGAATTACCGCAAGGGAACGTTCACTGTGGATGGATTTTATACCCACTTTATAAACCAATTGGTGGTGGATATGGATGCGAATACCAACTTGGTAGGACTCTACTTCAACGAAGGAGGCTTTTCTCGTGGTGTAATGGCACAACTCGATTACGAAATCATCAGAAGATTACAAGGTCGGGTGGCGTATAAGTATTTGGACGTTCAGCAAGCGTTTGAAGGCGGAACCAGAGAAACCCAGCTGCTTTCACCTCACCGCGCCTTTCTCAATCTCGAGTACGAAACACGAAAAGATTGGGCGTACGATTTAACCGTGAATTATTTCTCTTCGCAGCGACTGCCGGATCATCCCGCTTTGAATGATCGGTCACCCAGTTTTTTCATTCTGAATGCTCAGGTGAGAAAAGATGTAAATAACAAACTCTCGCTCTTCCTCGGTATAGAAAACTTGCTTGATTTCCGCCAAGAGACTCCGATTCTCGACGCAGCCAATCCGTTTTCAAACACCTTTGATGCAACAATGATTTGGGGGCCGGTATTCGGAAGAATGGCGTATTTGCGCATGGACTACACTTTCTAAAATAATGCTTACAAATTAAATAGTATTTTTCTTACATTTGCAGCATGGAGAAGATACGTTCAAAATACACTTGGTTATATCCGAATAAAGAAACGGTGAAGACGGCGGTTGAACTCAGCGAAGCCTGGGGAACAAATCCGGTAATTGCCATGCTCATGCTCCGCCGGGGCTTAGAGAGTAGAGACGACCAACGGGTATTTTTCACCCCAAAGCTCGAGCACCTGCATGATCCGTATCAAATGAAGGATATGGATAAAGCAGTTGCTCGAGTTTTATCTGCCAAAAGAAATGATGAACGAATCATGATTTATGGCGACTACGACGTAGATGGCACCACATCAGTAGCCCTATTGGCGCGCTATTTCAAGCAGTTCTATCCCAACTTTATTACCTATATACCCGATCGGTACAAGGAAGGCTACGGCTTATCGCAGCAGGGAATCGATTACGCCATCGAGCATCAATGCAAGTTACTCATTGCCCTAGACTGCGGGATTAAGTCGGTGGACTTAGTCGCTCAGGCGCAAGAACGCGGTTTAGACATCATCATCTGTGATCACCATACGCCCGGAAATACAATTCCTCCGGCGGTAGCCGTGCTCGACCCCAAGCGCTCTGATTGTCTTTACCCGTATAAAGAACTTTCCGGCTGCGGCGTGGGATTTAAGCTGCTCGAAGCCATCGAGCGCAAAACGGGTGGTAATCTTCGCGAGTTTCTCTTTGCCCAACTCGATCTTCTGGCACTTTCCGTAGGTGCCGACATCGTGCCCATTACGGGAGAAAATCGCGTTTTTGCCTACTACGGAATGCGCCAAATCATCGCATGTCCGTCTGAGGGAGTCAAGGCGCTTATCAAAGTCTCCGGAAGAAAAATCCACACCATTGACGACGTTGTTTTTTCCGTAGCACCAAGAATCAATGCCGCGGGAAGAATCGAGCACGGGAGTTTGGCCGTAGAGCTTCTGAGCACCGAAGATCCACAAGTGGCCAAAGAACTAGCAGAAAAAGTCAACCTCCTCAATCAACAAAGGCGCAGCTTAGACAAGAGCATCACCGACGAAGCTCTGACCAGCATACAAAACCAAATTGAAAACGACGCTCCGGCCACGGTGGTTTGGAACGACTCGTGGAACAAAGGCGTGATAGGAATTGTGGCTTCCCGTCTGATTGAAACCTTCTATCGCCCCACCATTGTACTCACGCGTAGCGGCGACGTCTATGCCGGATCAGCTCGCTCGGTGGAGGGCTTCGATTTGTATCGGGCATTAGAAGCGTGCAGGGAGAATCTCATTCAATTCGGCGGGCACATGTACGCCGCGGGCATGACCATCTTGCCCGAAAAGCTCCATGATTTCAAGAAAGCCTTCCTAGCAGAAGTAGAGAATACTCTTTTGCCCGAACAAAAATCACCCAAAATATCCGTTGACGCCGTTCTACCCTTCGAGCATATCGACGACACCTTAATGAACACCCTGCGAAGAATGCGCCCTTTTGGTCCGCACAATATGAAGCCCGTATTCGTTACCCGCAATCTGCAAATCACCGAGCAATCCAAAAAAGTAGGCGCTGATCTCACCCATCTCAAAGTAGAATTTGTTGACCCTACCAGCGGTGAAACCATCGACGCCATCGCCTTCGGAATGGGCGAATACCTAGACGATCTTTTACAAGCCGAAAAAATCCACGTAGCCTATCACTTAGAAGAAAATGTATGGAATAATAGTGTGAAAAAGCAGTTGCAGGTGTTAGATTTGAGTTGGGGGTGAGGATGCCTGGCAGTGCTGAAACAAAAAAAGCCTGAGGTAAATCTCAGGCTTCTTTTTTTTGCTCCTCCTCTTGGGCTCGAACCAAGGACCCTCTGATTAACAGTCAGATGCTCTAACCAACTGAGCTAAGGAGGAATATTTCCTTTTTGGGACGGCAAAAGTACATTGCAGCAAAATTATCAACCAAATTTTTTTTCAAATTTCCCGAAAATAATTTTATGTTTTTTCAATGGAAAAATAAGCGCCTGATAACAAATAAAATACCGCTCTGTTCTCTAGCTTCAAAAAGCCTAGATTACCTCCGATAAACGGTGTGTATGCCCATCTATGGATATGGTGCACAACAAAAAGCGCTGTTTTTCGCCACTATTGGTGGTCATCTCAACCTCAACATAGGTATAGCCGCGCTCACCAAAAATCCAGCGATGAAGATAGGAGCTTTTGATTTCCAAAGATTTTACCTCAGATTTTGGCAACTCCTTGGTCTTCTCATTGATCGTCCAGCGGATACTGTCTTTCGAAAATTCCATACTCCCCACGGAAGGTACATCATTAGCAATACTCAAATGACGGCGACGGATATACAGATGAGGAACGATTAAACTCAAAATAGCGGGCAAAAGCCACAACAAACTCACGGGATCGCCCGCCAGCATATCGTCACCTTTCTTGGCAAAAATGAGAATTGGAGGCACCGTAAAGGGCACTACAATGGCTAGATGTTTCCAGAAAAAACCCGCGGGAAAACTGTTGAGAGGATGAAGTGAAAATACCATAACATTCATGTATTAGTGAAATATCCAAGCCCACAAGGGCACAATTACCGAAGCCGCCAGAGGGCCAATAAACAAGAAGAAAATACCTCCCCGGCGAAACTCCTTTTGTTCTATCATTCCCGTTGCAAAAGCCACCGCATTGGAAGGTGTTGATACCGGAAGCAACAAGGCGCAAGAGCAACTCACCGCCACCATTACGGGGCCGGCCACACCAAAAATCCCGGGCAACGTCAAGGTCAAAGGTATGAGAATAGAAGAGGCCGCGGTATTGCTCATTACGTTTGATAATATTACTCCTATTAGGGTGAAAAATATGCTCACCAGAAGCACACTCAGTGGAAGCGCCTTTACTCCTTCCATGGCAATATCTGCCAAGCCAACCTCCACCAAAGCAATACCCAAAGCCAAACCACCCGACACCAGCATAAGGGTATCCCACGGCAGCGCTCGCACCTCTTTGGCGGTGATTACGCCCGTCATCGTAAGCAATAATATTGGCACAGCCGAAGTTGCCGCAACAGGAATACCGTGTAATGGCTCGGTAATCCATAGGCCAATGGTGACGAACATGGTGAATATCACCGATCTCCTTTTCCATACCTCAACCTCCAACTTCTTGACCTCCATTTCACCTAAATCAAATTGAACCTCATGTATTTTCAACTTTCGCACTAAAAAACTGAAAAATAAATACACTAGCAAAATTGCAATGGGAAATCCAACCACCATCCAATCCACAAAATTTATGTAAACTCCCTTTTCCTGAAGCGCACCTACAGCTATCGCATTAGGCGTGCTACCAATAATCGTCCCGATACCTCCAACGGTTGCTGCCGCTGGAATGCCTGTTAATAACGCTCGAGAAAAGTTAGACTTCGATCCTAGTAATGCTACCAAGGGGGTAACTGAACTGATCATCATTGTTGTGGTAGCAGTGTTAGACATTACCATACTTCCGAAAGCAGTAACGAGCATCAACCCAAAGAGAAATCGCTTTGGACTACTTCCAAAACGCTTCATGGTAAATTCAAAAAGCTTCTTGTCAAGGGCTACCTGCTGCATCCCCGACGCCAGAAAAAATCCACCTAATAAAAGCCAAATCACATTGCTCGTCCACGTGCCGGTATATAACTCAATCGGGGCGCTCTCGTCAATAATGAAATCGGTACCAAAACCAAAGAGCATCATGCACACGATGAAAATTCCCACCGCAAAGGGCGGTACAGCCTCGGTAATCCACAATCCTATCGATAATACGGTAATGAGAAAAACGTAATCCACCGCATCGCCATAGCCCAACTCGCGAAAGAAAAAAGTGGCCGTTAACGCAAGAGCCAAATTCCCAACAAAGGTGGAAGTATTGAAAAGCCAGTGTAATCGGAGTGTTTTATAAATGCGGTAGGCGGAAAAGCGGGAGTCGTTTTCAAACATATTGGCTTGATATAATAATGACGCTAAATTACTGCCTCAAGCAGGTGAAATCAAAAAAAATCAACCTATATTTTCCCAATTTTCGCCTAAAAACATTACCACACCATAAAATAAGCCCACCTGCTCCCCATCAGAAAAAAGAGCTATTTCGTAACGCTCTAAGCGCTTACTGCGGTGCTTCTCCAAGGCTTCAACCCGTAAAAGACTGCCAGCTTTCACGGCCTTCAAATAAGAAATAGTGCACTCAATACTCATCGCCTTTTCTCCATAAGCATTGGCCGCAAAAGCCAAAGCACTATCGGCTAATGAAAACCCAATTCCGCCATGAGCAACTTTGAATCCGTTGGTCATTTCCTCGCGGATACGACACTCTATAATGCATTTTCCCGCCACACTCTCCATCACCTCAAGCTTCAGCCACCGGCTAAAAGCATCGTTTTCCAACATGTGTGCTACAACGGGATGCATCGTACTATTCGCTTGGTTTTTCGCCGGAAATCACACTCTCTTCTACTCCGGTAACGAGGATGTCTAAAACAAAAAGCATGTTCATCACCTCGGCCATGCCCACCTTTTTGCCTTCGAGAAAATCTTGATAGTAAATATCAAATAAATCACTGAGCACCTTGGGATTATCGGAAGCGTTGAAAACGTCGTCCAAACTCACCTCCTCGCGCTCATCAATTTCGTCATAACGGTCGGCAATAGATTTCACAATGCTCTCCAACTGCTCCGGTGTACAAATACTCAACGGCATTCCACGCATCTTGAAGCCCAGTTGCAAACTAATCAAGGTAAAAATAAGAAACTCGATGTCCTCTTCTTCAAGTTCATCAATCAAATTGGTGATGAAGCGCATCAGATAAGGCTGCTCTTCCAAAATCAGGGAACCCTGCTTGTTGTACTCCTCGTCGTCCCAACTCTTAATTTTGTCAAATGCTACCTGAAGTATGTCGAAAGAAGGGGTATCGTCCATTGTAAATAATTTTGGCAAAGGTAAGACGAAAGATAGGAAACTATTCCTTTCAAATATCCCAATCTATGTGAGGATAGCGAGACTTCCACTCCGCCAATAAAGCCTCCGTCTTCCGATGAAAATCTTGCGCTTGCGGGGTTTCCGAGTGCAGTGGTCGATGCTGCAATCGCTGAAGCAGCTTACGCACTTGGGCTATGTACTCCAAGGCCTCCGATGTACAGGCCGTTTGGTAGAAAGCATCGCGGATGTATTGCACCGCCTGTTCGGAGGGGTGTTTCATGTCGGTGGCGTAGTAGCGATAATCTCTGAGTTGGTGGTCTAAAATCTCAAAGGAGGGGAAATACAAGGCGTGATTTTCCTGCTCCATACGCATGCAAAGCAGATGCAGCAAAGCCTTTCCACGGGAGTTTTCCACCGCATTATCGTAGCGAACCGGACTCACCGAAACAACGAAGGTCGTTTGCGGATACAGCTTCTTCACCTCCAGCCATTTTACCCAAACCTCATCCAAACTGGGAAGCACACGGGTGAAGCGCGATGCGGGGAGTTTATGACAATTGTTTACCGTTTGTCCACGCTCACACCACATCCAGCCGGTACCGAAGGTGAGAAAAACCACGGGATTGTCGAGCAACTTGGCCTGCGCCATTTCCTGTTGAATACTCGCCAAAACCAAATCTGCCTCGGGATGGGAAAAGCGACCGTGATGATCGAAAGAATGCCATAAACCTTGATGGTGGAAAAGATCTTCCGACCCGTATTCACGTCCGGCAGCTAAGGCAATGAGCTGATCAAAAACCGAAAGAGGATTGTAGGTTATACCAAAGGGATTGAGCGCCACCTTGAATTTCAATTTGGCCAAATCACCCCCGATATTCTCACTGAAGCACGACCCGATAAAGAGCATGTTGGTCTGCGGACGGATGAGTCCCCAATATTCAGGCAGATGTACGTTGGCGCTAAACATCACAATTCTATTCCCAGAAGAAAATAGGTATAATGAGCCGAACTTCCATCTACTTGTGGTAAGAAGTCGTTCAAATCGTAGCCGAGGCTAAGCTGATAGGATTTGAGGCCAATTTGCATTAGCAAACCATAGCGAAAATCGTTGATGCCGTGATCGCCGGAGACTTTGTAACGCATTACTTCCCCTCCCGCATCGGGGGCAGAAAAGCGCTGATAGCCATTTACCCGATACCCCACTTCACCACCGAGACCGATGCGAAACCCGTTGCCCATTCCGTATTTGCTAAAATCGAGATGAAACAACAGAGGGAGGTTGAGGTACGCGGCCACCAACTGCACACCGGAAGCTTCGGGATGCAACTGACCAAAATCCCTTCCGTCAGGGGTATTGATGATTCCTGTATGCTCGGGCAAACCCAAACGATGCACCGAAACGCGCATACCGTACTGCATTACCCAAGGTGTTCCATCAAAGCGATAGTTCATTCCCGCACCAAATTTCCACATCCACGAGCGGAGCAATTCGTTGGGCAAAATATCCGAATTGGAGCCAAAAGACAAGGGCGCGGGAGCCAATCCACCTATACCAAAATGCACATCCACCCAGGGTAAGTGTTCTCTTTGATACCGAACATTCCGTACGTATAAATCGAAGGTTTCCTCCATTCGTTGTGCCCACCTCTCCGCATCAGCTCCTTTCTTGCGCTGCGCATAAACAGGGAAAAACATCAACAAACCCAAACATAAAAGTACTAATCGCATGCTATGAATAATTCTCTTTTTTGATGGGATAAAAGTACAGCTAATTTTGTTTATTTGTGGCTTAATTGAATGTTGTACTTTTGAATTCATTTAAACGTGGTTTACAGAACCAAGTGTATATGTGAGAAAATCCGCTAACTAGTGTCTGTCTATAAAGTCCGATAGCTTCGTTATGCTCGGTTGAAAAAAAGGTCATCCCGACAAAGTCTTGTCGGGACTCACTGTTTTTCAACCTTCGCAAGCCTCGCTCTCGAACTTTCTAGAGCAGCCACTTGCACTTTATGGACAGACTCTAACTAAACCTTGGAACCTTACGGAAAGACCTTTTTTACACTACATTATGCACAAAATTTTCTTCATCTTCGTCGCCATTTCACTCCTCGCCTCCTGCGCACAGGAAGCCGAAACCCAGGCTCAAGATACCACTTCCGACACCTTGCAGTACACCTACCAAAGCCTTGAAAAGGAAATCGGCGATTGCCAAAAAGCCTGTTTGCGTATATACTTACAATCCGTGAAGGTGGAAGCTGATACGCAATTCCAGTCGTTTTTAGACAGCCTCATGCTCAGCGTTGGCAGCACCAAGCACGCCAGTGTTGACGAGTGGATCGAATCTTCCACCACCGAATTTTCTCGCATTCTCGAAGAAATTCCCTCCTACGACATGCCCTGGGAAATGGAGCGTTATGCCAATATCAACTTCAACAGCTTCGGACTGCTGAGTCTCAACATCAGCGACTACGCCTTTACCGGCGGTGCGCACCCCAATATCTTTGTATTAAAACGCGTAATTGATCTCCACAGCAAAAAAGTCCTCGATTGGAAACACTTTATCGCCGCGGAAAAGCAGGAGGCCTTTTTGCAATTTGCCGAGCGTCGTTTGCGCATGGAATACGATGTGAAAGAAGGCGAATCTTGGGAAGATGCCGGATTCTGGTTTGAAAATGATGTGTTCTTCCTTCCCGAAGAATTTGGCATTGACCCGGCCGGTATGCATTTCATTTACAACGTGTATGAAGTTGCTCCATACTCCTCGGGGTCTATTTCCATCAGTTTTTCTTGGAACGACGTTCAGCCCTACCTCGCCAAGCCCTTTGGTGACTTATTTTTATCCTCTTCACTCTAAACAATGATGCTAGCCACCATAAAGCTCTTCGGGCAAAATTTCACCATTGACCTGGACGACTTCATCGATCTCAGTCAGGGTTTTCACCCCACTCAGGGGCCACGCGCTTGGTGGGTAGATTACATGAAAGCCACGCCGGTGCGTATGGGTGATTGGGTAGGTTCGGTAAAAGAAGGCGGCAGCGTAAACTTTTACGACCTCCTGCTCAACCCCCACGGACAAGGCACCCACACCGAGTGCGTAGGACACATTCGCGCGGAGCAGGACAATGTAAATCACATGGTTAAATCCTACTGGTTTCCAGCCTTGCTCGTATCACGCGAGTCGCAAAGTAATTTCATTTCGCTGGCTGATGTTCCCCTACCTAGTGAAGATTGGCCTTACGAAGCCCTTTTGGTGCGTTCGTTGCCCAATAGCGAGGAGAAGAAAAATCGCGAGTACAGCGGCAGCAATCCACCGGCTTTTTACCCCGATGACATGGAGCGCATGGCCGATGCCGGCGTGAAGCACTTCCTCACCGATTTGCCCTCTGTAGATCCCGAAAAAGATGAAGGCCGTTTGGCGAGTCATCACGCATTCTTCCTCAAAAACGGCCTGGTTCGTCCAGCCCACAGCATCACCGAGCTCATATTCGTCCCCGACAACGTCCCCGATGGCCGTTACCTGCTCAACCTCCACCTCGCCCCCATCCATAACGATGCTGTACCTTCGAGGCCGTTGTTGTTTACGTTGGTGCCGTAACGCTTAATCAATTAGAGTATAACGAAGCTGTCAAGCTTTATGGACTGACACTAGGTAGTTTACCGTGAATTCTTTTGGAGCTTCCATGGCTGATACAGGGAGGGGTCAAATATGCATTTTGTTTGATGATTAATCTCAGTTTTCTTGTATTATATTTGTCGCAATAAAGTGCAAAAAAAGTGCACAATACATACCAATATGGGATATATTGTGCACAAAAGGTGCGCATATAAACGAGTTATTGGGCATTTTAAGACATACCAAAGACCGATAGGAGATAACATTAATT
Organism: Schleiferiaceae bacterium; assembly: GCA_051859825.1. Classification (GTDB taxonomy): domain Bacteria; phylum Bacteroidota; class Bacteroidia; order Flavobacteriales; family Schleiferiaceae; genus CSBr16-58. Next base: position 32,467 of record JBHYFA010000002.1, on the reverse strand, counting down.
GATAAAAACAAGGAAAAAATGGCAAGAGCAGGTAGACCAAATAAATCAGATCCACGTGTTGAATCAATGACTTTTGACATACAAACACAGGAAAATGAAAAAGTAAAAACTATATTAAAAGAGGTAGGTATTGACGCTTGCGATGGTTATTTGCGAACCGCACTAATTTGGTCGACTTTTTATGGAAATGAAACTTTATTGAATTGGTTAATTGATAAAGGTGCAAATGTTAACCATAAAGACAGAAATGGCGACTCTGCACTTCATTTTGCAGCTCAGCAAAAAACAGTTGAATGTGCTAAAATTCTTATTGAAAAAGGTGCGGACATTGAAATACAAGATAATCACGGAAACACACCACTTTGGAGAGCAATATTTTCTTCGCAAGGCGATATTTCTTTGGTAAACCTATTGATAAAAAATGGTGCAAACCTTGACCACGAGGCTCAGCACAAAATGACACCACGAGATTTAGCTGAAACAATTGGAGGATTTGATTTTGTATAGAGATAAAAAACGCCCTATAACAGCTAAGCTTTCGTCGGGCTCGAAGAGCCAACGATGAAAGCGATGTTGAACGGTATCCCGTTTTATGACGGGACAGGCTTTTCGGTAGCGATGATGATGGATCCTTATTCATTTTTTTTCAAACAAAACCGCTTGGATATGAGCCGAAAATGATTCTGCAAAAGTATCTTTGGGGGATGAATGGTGGTTTTTGACAAACTGCCGTTGGGGGTAATTCTAAAACAACAGACGAACAAGAAACAAACAACAAAATTGAGTAACCAACCCCTAAATAGTGTCTGTCTATAAAGTCCGATAGCTTCGTTATGCTCAATTGAAAATCCAGTCATTTACTTCAGTAAACTCCTTGATTTTCAATTATCGCAAGCCTCGCTCTCGAACTTTCTAGAGCAGACACTTGCACTTTATGGACAGACTCTAAATATATTACCTTTGTAAAGTGGAAAAAATTGGCTTCATAGAGATTAAAATAGCAGGTTCAAAAGGAAATCTTGACCTGTCACCCGACAATTACGACATTCGGGAGATTATCTCTATTCTCGAAAATGCAGAAAATTTGCTTTATCCGGGTGACAAAAGAGATAGACCTAATATCAGCTACAAAATTGAAGAAGGTTCTGTAAAACATATACTTAAAACATCTATTCAATATATCATTGGGTTTAACGCAATCATCGGACAAGTCAACCAAGTTCAAAACATTGACTTTCTTGACTTAGGGACAGCAAAAGCATTTGAGAACATTCAACACATTGCCACAAAACGCAATTATGTTTTCAACATCAAGACATCCCTTGATAATACTAATGAAGTAATAGTTGATAAAACAACAAGGTATTACAGAACAGAAGCAATTTGGGCGGACGCTGAATTTTATTTTTATGGCAAAGTGACTAATGCGGGTGGAAAAGACAAAGCAAATATTCACGTTTTCACCGAAGAAATCGGTACAGTAAGAATTCTGACACCTATTAGCTTCCTTGAGCAATATGACCAAAACTTACTTTACAAGACATTTGGAATCAGAGCGACAGGCAAACAACATTCAGAGACAGGAGAAATTGACACATCTACATTAAAATTTATTGAGTTGGTTGATTACCAACCAAAATATGATGAGCAATATTTAAAAGCACTTCGTGAGAAAGCAAAAAAATCTTGGCTTGGTAACATTGACTCAGACAAATGGTTAAATGAAGTAAGGGGTGGATATGACGCATAAAGCAGTTTTACTTGATACAAGTTTCTTTATTCGTTTTCTTAACGACAGAGACCCACTGTTTAAAAACGCTGACCACTATTTTCGATACTTTTTACAAAAAGATATTACAATGATGATTTCCACAATTAGCATTGCGGAATATTGTGTCGGTGGTGATGCCCACGAACTTCCTTTAAGAAATTTACAAATAGTTCCGTTCAATTTAGACCATTCAAAACGAACAGGAGAGTTTGCAAAAATTGCGTTTAATGCAAAAAAAATGGCAAAATAGATGTCGCTAACAGAAATATCATTCCTAACGACACAAAACTATTTGCTCAAGCCGACTGTGAAAAATCCATTGAACATTACCTTTCATCGGACAGAGAGAGTTTAAAAATATACAACTTGCTTAAACAAGAAACAGCACCAAAATTTCAGTTCATTGACTTGAACACACCATACAATGAAACATTCGGGGTGCTTGACTTATAACGAAGGAAGAAGGAGCGTCCGATAACAGCTAAGCTTTCGTCAAACTAGAAAAGCCATCAACCACTGCGCTTGGGTATTCTCAAGTTTACTCACCAAATACTATTTCGTAAACTTTTTCGCCGAAACTCTCCAACACATACTCCTGAACCGTACTCAATCCTAATTCTTTACGGTTTTCGTTTATCGTAGCAATACCCACATTTTTATCGAGGCGATAATTACCATCAGTTCTAATAAGCTGCGTACCGTACACTTGAGGTTTGCCTCGTAATAGTAGATATCGATCATACATCAAAGCGTAGAATTTAGGAGAAGTTGCTCCTTTATCAACTGCTTCCTTCAAGTAAGGAAGTGCTTTTTTTCGAGCGCGATGTTCTGCATGTTGAATAATGAAAAAGCCGGCATACTCTGCATATTTACCCACAAAATCTGTCGTTAGCCAAGTATCATATTCTTTCATTAAGGCCAAAACCATTTCCGCACGCCGCTCATTTTCTTTGCGATAGGTTTTTTGATAAACTTTAAACTCCGGAGTCCCGAAATCAGGCACATCCACATCATAATATTTGTGTAAAGAACGAAACTTCAAATCTTCAGCACCCCATTGCCAAATCATAAAAGAACGGAGCTTATTCTCAACTTCGGGAATGGCAGCATAATACTGATTTTGAATTCGCATACTGATTGGATTCCAAAAATCAGGTTCATTGCGAAGGTCGGATAATTTTGTGTCGATAAAGATTCTTTGCAGACTATCCGGTGAAGGCGTTTCATCAATCCATTTGGCAAGCATTTCACGATTGTCTTCCAGCGAACGCTCATTTAGCGTATTGCGAAATTGGTGGTAGTCAATACTACTTTGCGCAAAGGATGCTTGCCAAACAAAGGCAAAAGAAAAAATCGCAGTCTGAATAATACGTGTTTTGTTCATGCTAAGAGGATGTATTACTGAACTAAAAACGGAAGATGCTAGGTAATTATTATTGTTATGATTGGTAAATATACCTAAATAGTCTTTGCAAGAAAAGGCCAAATACTTCGTTACTCTCGTTTTTGAATCAGTTACTTACTAATGTAAGCGCCTTGGATTCAAAAACTTCGAAAGCCTCGTCTTTGGCCTTTTTTGCTAAAGACTAAAAATTTGGTAGTTTTCGTGCAGACATTAAATATGTTGTATTTTTAACCTCAATAGACAGACATTGACAGTCCATTGAAAACGTATTAAATACGACTATTTATTGAAAACATTTTTTGCTAAAAACTAAGACATGCAAAGTGAACGTAACACATTAATTATCACTATTTGTATTTATTTAGGCTGCATGCTGAGCCCATTAAAACAGCAGGCGCAAATTTTCTTTCAAAACAGAAACATAACCGCGGTTTGGGGAGCTGATGATTATAGACCTAGTTTATTTCCCCTTGGCACCTCAAGTGAAATGTCTCCGTTTAAGGTAATAATTGGATGGAATTTTGACTTCAATGCTATTAATGAAACCGACTCAAGTGCGTTTTTTCGCTACTTGGCTATCGGAGTTGATACGGTTAAGTCTCATATAAATTATAATTACAGAGATCGAACAGAAGAAATTGGGCGAAACATCCTAGATATTCTTGAACTTCATCGCAGACAAATGCTCGAGTTGTTCCTAGAACTACAAAAAGAATTTGGCGGGAATACAGAAGCAGCTAATACAGTTGCTGCATTACTCGTTGGGGGATTACAACTATCGTTAGGCATGCCACCTACTTTTGGCGCCCCTATCCCTGATGATGAGCCACCTTGGATAATTGCGATAGAAGAAATCTTAGAATCGTGCGAAAGGACTTTAGATTTATACAATCAGAAGTTAATTGAATCTAACCAAAACAGATTAATAAGTTTCAATAGTCTAAAAAGCTTTCGCGACAGTGTACGCAGCGCTATACAATTTAGGCCAAGTGGTGTAACCAGAACTTTTTCTAAGCATTTTTATGGGTTTTCGATTGGACTGGGAGCCATTTCAAACGCAATGACAGGTAGTTTAGAGTCACCTCCCTCCTTTAAGGCTATTCGCCCCCTTATAAGTTTAGATTTATATGTAAACCGTTGGCAGCTTCACGGAGCGTTTTACGGTATATCTTTCGACAAACAAAATGACATACAAATGGGCGATGTTGTTTTAAGAGACTACAGAAGAAATTTGGCAGTAATGGGCCATGTATCCTTAGCTTATGCCTTTACAATAAATGATCGATGGCGTTTTTTACCAGAAATTTCTAGAATGGGGATTTCCTTTAGAGAAGAATTTGAAGATAGTGAGGTAAAAACTAAATTTTATGATGTAAACGATTGGGGCTGGGGCCTCCGTTTCCAGCATGTATTATCATATAAAAAAGAGTATGGCATAAGAACCAAAACAGCAGAAAGTATTGGTATGGAGTATTATTTTCGACACCACTTGTACTCAATAGAAGAAGTGGGGCGTGGAAGCATATTTACCTTTGGGGTGAATTTTTATGTAGGGATAAATGTTCATAGAAAGCTAAAGGTTATCTACGAGTAAGCTAATAATTAATGTCTGTCTAGAAAGTCCGATGGCATACGTAATTTTTTTTGTATATTTGCACGTATAACTAGAGTCTGTCCATAAAGTCCATTAGCGGCGTTGCACTTGGATTGAAAACAGTCATTGACTTTAGTCAACTCCTTGTTTTTCAATCCTGCGTGCGCCTTGCTACTGAACTTTCTGAATCAGACTCTTGACTTTATGGACAGACTCTAACTAATGAGATATGAACGCCAAACTCACATTAAGTATAAACGAGCAGCTCATCGCCAAAGCTAAAGAAGCCGCAGCCAGAAGAGGCATGAGCTTGAGCGCATTGGTAGAAGGATATTTAAAATCTTTGGTGATTAAAACTGAGGGCAAACCCAACAAAGAAGATGAAGACATTAGTCAAACCATTACCGCGCTCAGAGGCAGCATAAAGTTACCTAAAGATTTTGATGGGGATTACAAATCCATTATTGAAGAATACCGAACAGAAAAATGGGAAAAAAAATAGATATCTTGATTGATACAGATGTCATTTTAGACCTGCTTTTAGATAGACCTGAATTTAGCGAAAACGCAGCCAAACTACTTTCCTTATGTGAACGAGGTGAGGTTAACGGCTACGTTACCCCCATCATTTTCGCCAATGTTTTCTATTTTTTAAAAAAAGTAGCTGGGACGGAACAAGCCGTTCTAAAAAGTTTGGCTTTACTGAATTTCCTTGAAGTGATTCCTGCAACTAAATCCAACATCAAAGAAGCGCTGTTTTCACCTATGGTCGATAAAGAGGACGCCATGCAAAGTATGGCGGCTTATTCCCATGGTTCTATTCATGCAATTGTAACGCGAAATGTAAAGGGCTATAAAAAATCACCTTTACAAGCTATTTTGCCGGGTGATGTTATAAAGACGAGGTAACGCCTTTTAAAAACGCTTCCCGATACCACTCAAAACCAGCTTTATGGTCTTCCCAATAATCGACGTATAAATAAATTGGCGGTAGTCCGATGACTCTTCGTCTATTATCTATTTCTTTTACATCAACTTCTAAAGCAGGCAAGGCTTGTTTTAGCTCGCCATAGTAGGTAATGGAATCTAAAGACCAACTCCGCTTATCATACGAGCTGTGCAGATAATTCAGCTCAATTTCTTTCAACTTACGTATACCAACAAGCATAAAATAATTTAACAATATTTGTAATAAAAATCTTATATATTTGCATGACTAATAATCAATAAAATAGTTCGATTTTAGAGAACTTTGTTTATCTTTGCAAATGTTATGTGTAGATGAAACGAATAATAGCCAAAAGTACGTTAAGGCTGTTCTGGGAAATTCACGCAGATTCAGAGCAGCATTTAAAGACTTGGTATTATATGGCGAAAAGATCCAATTGGTCATCACCTTCTGATATCAAAAAAACTTATGCAGGAGCTAGCATCCTTAAAGACAGCAGAGTTGTTTTTAACATAAAAGGGAATGCTTATCGTCTTGTGGTAAAATTTAATTATCAAAAACAATGGGCATTTATTCGATTCATAGGAACACACGAAGAGTACGATAAGATAAACGCTAACACCATATAACATGCGCTTAAAACCTATTAAAACCCAAGAAGATTACCAGAATGCTCTCGTGCGTTTGGAAGAAATTTTTGATGCACCGGAAAATTCGCCGGAAGGTGATGAGGCGGAAATACTTTCACTAATAATTGAAAACTACGAAAACGAACATTATCCTATTGAAGCCCCGGATCCAATTGAAGCGATAAAGATTCGAATGCAAGAGCTAAATATGCGTCAGCAAGATTTGGTAGGACTCATTGGAGGTAAAAGTCGGGTGTCCGAAATCCTCAATCGCAAAAAGCGCCTCACCGTAGAAATGATTCGCACCCTAGAAAAACACCTGCAAATCTCCGCTTCTGTACTGGTTGCTGATTACGAGCTGTGCAGATAATTCAGCCCCATTTTTTTCAACTCTTAACTGCATCTTAAGCATGAAATTCGCAAAAAATAAAATCGGAATGTACATGCCTACTCAAACGAAATAATCCCTCCCAAACCCAACATCACGCCCCATCTGTAGCCCAAGTTGGAATACGCAACGTCTAAACGCAACGTGCGCAGAATGCCTTTGAGTGAGTACCCAATTTCGTAGTAGGGTCTATTGCCTTCCATAATGAGAGTTTTAGCTCCAAGATGCTCCGTGAGCCCCAGCATCATTACGGCGTAAGGCGAGCGGGTAATGAATAACTTTGAAAATTCGTAATCAAACATCGCGGTGAAATAATTGCCCGTGGTGCTGAAATCGTAGTAGGGAAGCAGGAAAAACTGCTGCTCGGAAGGCGAGAAAATACTGCGGTTACCAAGGAAGTGATGCCAATCCGGGAAATCGGGATTACCAAACATTCTTCCGGCGGTGAAGTTCCAATTCAGCTCGTCGTTCCAAAACACATTGACAAAATGTCCGTGCCTGATTTCGGTATGCAAAAACGCTTCCCCGTCACTGTACACACCGGAACGCCAATTCAATTCCCACCGTGGAGCATTATACATGATGGGGCGCCTCACCTGATTATACTCCCGATACTTTAAGCCCGGTCGCCACAAAAAACTACCTCCACCGTGAAGCACTTGGGTTTGGATAACTCTGTCGTCCAAATTGCTGGTAAAACGCCGGTGCTCAAATGCGTTGGGCATTCCCGCTCGCTCTGCTGCTTCAACATATACGCTAACATCCCACTTACGGGTGGCACTCCCCTCCCACTCTACACGCACGTACTTTTGCCGAAAGAGCTTAATTAAGTTCTGACTGGCAATCCAAGTGTGCAGGGAATTGGCAATGGGATGAATGGGATTCTCGCGATTAAACTGCTTTACAGTATGTCCGCCCTCCAACGCCCAAGTGGAAAATGAACTGCTTGTGCTAAGCCTACGGTCGGCGCGCATATACCAAAAATACCTGTCGGACGACAAACCATAACGGTGATTCCAAGTAAATGAATACCGCAATGGCTCAAGTGAGTCAGGGCGATAGCCAAGACTAGTTCGCGCTTGAAAAACCACCCCTTCGATGCTGTTGTACTCCACTAAAGCCAAGGGACTATGCCAGCGAAAACTGGCTTTCTCGCTGAGTTTATACCTTCCGCCAAAAAATATTTCCGGCCAAGTAAAGGCTGAAGAGGTACTATCTTCTTTTTCCTTTTCAATCAGAGCCAAACTATCGGCAATGGCGTAGCCCTCCACTTCCAAATCGGTAAGCGGTACCGGACGATTTTCTTCCCAAAAATTCAAATCATGATCAAAGGCCAAGGTGTCAATCAAAAATTCGCGTTTGATAATCACCTCGGGTTCCTGATGTTCCGTGCGGGTTTGTTTTTTCAATTGCCTGCGCACCTTTTTCGGACTATCAACCGTATCCGTGGGAAGCTGGGCGTCTAAACGAATATTGAGAGCGAGTACCGCAGAGTCTAACTGAACCTCGTAGCGATCTACATTGGCCAGATAATTTGCCTCGAAAGCCACCCCGAAAATCTTCCCGTTAAAACGCACTCGGTGTTGAATAGGCAACCAGCAAGGCCCTTTCACGGGTCGATATACCTGCTTCAAATTCACCTCTATTCCGTTGAAAAAAGTGGTGACGTCGGTACTATAAATCGCGTAGGTATCTTCCACGAGATACAGTGTCCCGGTAAAAGTATCCTCTCCCGGCCGGCGGGGGATAATGCCAATGCGGTAAATCGTTCGCCCCTCATCCTCAAATGTTCCGCGATAGGCGAAGCGATACACACTCATTGCTCTATCCGAAAGGGGCGACACCACCCCCGAAATATTGTCGTCGTAAAAAGAAGCGTTGATAAACCTCCCCGGAGTTATTCCCCGATCGTCGCCGACCGTGCGAATGGCAATGACTTTTTCTGAAAGGGAATCCGGCTGGCGAAAATTCACAATGCTTCGTGACTCTACCGTAAAAGCGCGATTCATGGAGAGTCCATCACGCTCCAATTGCTTGCGAATAATTGCCGGAGCCTTAAGCAAAACACCCGTTCCTTTCACATAGACTTCGGCGGAATAGGAAGCGTACAGGCTTCGGTGATAGCGTCTTTTGGCAATGGCCTTGCGCATGATGTCCATGGCGGGATCTTCTTTCCCTAAAAAAACCTCCACCTCTCTCAAGGAGTCCGCTTCTTGACGTAGGATAAAATCTTTTCGCAACGTTTGTCCCGAATCAATGCGCACGCTTTCCGAATAACTTTGATAACCAATATATTGAACCCGAATCCGATGTTCGCCCTTTTCTAAATTCAATTGATAGCGTCCCTGTGCGTTTGCCGAAACACCTTTTCCCTTTTCTTCGATAAAAACGGAGGCGAAGTAAAGCGTATCACCGGTATTTGAAAGCACGTACCCCTCTAGCGTTTGAGCAAAAATCTCGGTAGAAATACAAGAAAAAAAAACGAGCAGCAGAAAAACGTATTTCCGCCGCCCGATTAATGATTTTGACTTAGTGAGGAAGTGATTCATTTATGATAATTAAAATCGCCAATTCAAAAGTTCCAACGCATCAACTTCACACTTCCATTTCAACTTCCAACTTCCAACTTTTAACTTTTAACTTTTAACTTTTAACTATTTACTCCGCTTCCTCCTCAAGCATCTTCATAAAGTCCACAAACGCATTACGATCAGCTTCATTCCAATCTCTGCGGGCTTCGGCCAAACGGCGCATGTGGCGATACATGTGACGCTTGCGAATTTCTAAGGCAGTGTAAGTTTGAAAACGTCCATTTTCTAAACGAAAAGTACGCTCACCAATCATGCGAATATCAGAAATCGTTTGGTTTACTACTTCACGAGATAAAACCTCGTAGCGCTCCATAAATTCACCAGCGTTAGTAATTCCTTTCTCCTGAATGTACTCATCGCCCACGGTACGCATGGTGGTAGAAACCAATCCCGCAAGTCGTGCTTTAGCGTTTGCCATCGAACGAGTCTTGGAAGTATTGGCATCCATTGAAGTTGCCTGCCCGGTAGCGCGGAAGTAGCGATTATTAGATTGATATTTTCTACCACTAAATGGCCCGGTAACCTCTTCGCCGGGAGCTTTAAAACGCTTACAAGAAGTGCTGGTAACACTTACGGTAGATAAAGTAATGGCCGCGATGGCTACGGAAAAAATAGAACGAATATTCATGAGAAATAAAATTTACAAAGGGTTTGCGAGTTCGAAAAAATCAATTTTGTAATAGATGACAAATGTAAGTGGAAAATCAATATTGATGCCACGCTAAAACTAAGAAATATTTCGGCCGCCCTAAACTGTTTTCATATATGGGTCGAAAAATGTATATTTGCACACCAAAAAAGAAAGCCATTGTATGTCTGCAAATCTCAGTCTCACCGAAGAAAACTATCTCAAAGCCATTTTCGCACTTAGCGCAGAAACCAATGGCTCGGTAAACACCTCTTCCTTAGCAAAATCCATCAACATTGCTTCGAGCTCGGTGACCGACATGCTGAAAAAACTCAGTGAGAAAGGCTATATCTCCTACGAGAAATACCAAGGAGTAAACCTCACTCACAAAGGAAAAAAAATCGCCATCAACATTGTTCGGAAGCGCCGTCTGTGGGAGGTTTTCCTGGTAGAAAAGCTCAACTTTCAGTGGGATGAAGTTCACGATATTGCCGAACAGCTCGAGCATATCCAATCCACTGAGCTTACTGCACGACTTTACGAGTACTTGGGAAGACCCCAGTTTGACCCGCATGGTGACCCTATACCCGATGAAAAAGGCGAATTTCCCAATGTGAATAGACAAAAACTTTCCGAATTTTCTCCCGGTGAAAGTGTGCGCATTCTCGGCGTGAATGACGACTCTCCCGCCTTCCTCCAATATCTCCAACAAATAGGTTTGACCTTAGGCACCGAACTGATCATTGAAAATAAACTGGAGCACGACCAGTCGCTATGGATTAAAGTCAACAACCAACAACTAATGTTATCCAAAATATCATGTCAAAATATCTTTTGTCGGGCATTATAGCCCCCCTTATTTTTACGCTGGCCTCCTGTGGCGGGGGCTCTAGCGCTGACGAAGTAGTAACCCGCAGTAGGGCGGTTGACCAACTCCGCGAAGACGAAAAAATCATCTGGGTAGCCACTACCGGAATGATTGCCGATGCACTAAAAAACCTAGGAAAGCCATTCTCGCGCGTGTACGGGATGATGGGACCAGGTGTTGACCCGCATTTGTATAAGGCCACGCCCGCAGATTTAGCCATGCTGGAAAAAGCGCATTTCTTTTGTCATAACGGGCTCGGACTTGAGGGAAAATTTACCGATATTCTAGCAGATTCATGGGGATATCGACGCACCTACGCCATTGCCGCCGGACTGAACATCAACGACATACTCAAAGCCGATAATGTGGATGGAAACTATGATCCGCATATCTGGTTCGATCTGAAGTTGTGGCAAAAATCTGTAGATAGTCTCGCCATTGTACTCAGTGACTTGTATCCTAGGTTATTCGAAGAAATACAGGCAAACTCCTTGAAATTTCAAGCGGAGCTGGTAATCACCCACGATTGGGCCACCCGAGTATTAGGATCCATTCCTGCCGACCAGCGGGTACTCGTTACCGCCCACGATGCCTTCCGCTATTTCGGTAAGGCCTACGACATTGAAGTAATGGCGCTTCAGGGCGTTTCTACCGTTGCCGAGTTTGGTATTCGCGATGTTACCAATTTGGTAGATGTACTTGTTGAACGAAAAATTCCCGCCATTTTTCCCGAAACCAGCATCAGTGATAAAGCTCTAAAATCCGTAGTGGAAGGCTGCAAACGAAAAGGCTGGGACGTAATCTTAGGTCCATCTCTGTACGGCGACGCACTCGGAGCCGAAGGAACGCCCGAGGCTACACTCATCGGCGCATTCCGCCATAACGTAATCGCCATTTATGAAGCCCTCAGCGGCAAAGAATACCGCGAAGAAGATTGGGAAAAATCGAAACAAGAAAGCTAAACATGGAAAATACTCCCGCCATAGAAATACACAATCTCACGGCCAGTTACGAGCGTAAACCCGTTCTGTGGGAAATCGACTGTGCTTTTCCTCAAGGCAAACTCATCGGCATTGTAGGCCCTAACGGTTCCGGAAAAACCACCCTGCTCAAAAACATCATGGGCTTGATGAAACCCGACAGCGGTTACATAAAAATATTTGGCGAAAAACTCAACAACGTTCGCCACCGCGTGAGCTACGTGCCCCAGCGCGAATCGGTGGACTGGGATTTCCCCGCCGACGTAATGGACGTGGTGCTTATGGGTAGATACAAACCCAATAAGCTCTTCCACCGTCTCACCAAGGAAGACCGCGAAATTGCGGTTGAAGCCCTGCAAAGGGTAAACATGTTGGAATTTGCTAACCGACATATCAGTCAGCTTTCGGGCGGACAACAACAGCGGGTTTTCATCGCGCGTTCGCTGGCGCAAAAGGCCGACCTCTACTTGATGGACGAACCTTTTGTGGGCGTAGATGCGGCTTCGGAAGATGCCATTTTGAGTTTGCTAACCGAAATGAAAAACAACGGCAAAACGGTGGTGATTGTCCACCACGACCTGCAAACAGCCTACGAATATTTCGACCATATTGCCCTACTCAACACCCGCTTGGTAGCCTGCGGGGAAGCCAAAGAGGTGTTTACTTCCGACTTGCTTCAGGAGGCCTATGGTGGTCGTCTTACCGTATTGTCGCGCATTGGCGAACTCATTGCCAAGAAAGAATTCCCCGTCCGCGAGAAAGGGGAGCAAGAATCCTAAGGTGTAATGCATTCCGTGATGGCTCAAGTATGGCTGGCGCCCAACCTCCTCTGGGTGCTTTTAGGTACAGCAGCACTCGCCGCAATTTCGGCTATCATTGGCACATTTACCTATTTGCAAAAAAAATCTTTACTCAGCGACGCCGTTGCCCACGGAATGCTTCCGGGCATAGCGGGGGCATTTTTGCTCTACGGTCAAAAAGACGCCCTCGTATTGAGCATTGGGGCGTTTGTATGGGGTATCATCTCCATTTTTTCCATTCAATGGATAAGTAGAAAAACCATCCTCCAACCCACCAGTGCGATGGCCATCGTGCTCAGCGTGTATTTTGGTTTGGGGATGGTATTGCTATCTCGGGTGCAGCAAGGTGGCTACCAAGACGCCTCGGGACTGCAAAGCTTTTTATTTGGCCAAGCCGCCTCTATTGTTCCCAGTGATTTAATGGTTTACGGCATTTTTGGTGGAATAGCTTTGTTGATTTTAGCGGCGAGCTACAGACAAATCAAGTGGATATCCTTTGATGCTGCGAGTGCTCAAGCAAAAGGAGTGAAAATTGGTTTGTTTGAAAATATCCTTAGCATTTTGGTAGTGGTGGGCACGGCAATCGGTATGCAAAGCATCGGTCTTATTCTCATTGCCGCCTTATTGATTACACCTGCGGCCATTGCACGTATGTGGACCAATCGCGTTCCCAGCATGATGATTCTGGCGGCCATTATTGCCATCATTAGCGCCGTAAGCGGAAGTGTGATTTCCTTTTCCGACGCTAAGATGCCCACCGGTCCGTGGATCGTTCTCAGCATGGCAATCATACTCATTCTAAGCGCGGTATTCTCCCCACGCCAGCAGATGATTCGCAAGCGCAGAAATAGAAAACCAAAACCACAAAGCTATGAATAGCTGGGTACTACTAAACGCCATTTTAGTTTCCCTGAGTTGTTCTCTGGCGGGAGTTTTTCTAGTTATCCGTCACCGCGCCATGCTCTCGGACGCCATCAGTCATGCAGTGCTTCCGGGCTTGGTATTGGCTTTTCTCATCAGCGGGAGTAGAGCCACTACCCCAATGCTTATTGGTGCTTTTGTATTTGGACTACTATGCATCATTTTCATCGATGTATTAAAAAAAAGACTTTTGGTAAAAGACGATGCCGCTACCGGAATAGTTTTTACCTCATTTTTCGCCTTGGGTATCATACTCATAAGTAAGTATGCCGGCCAAACCGACCTTGATCAAGAGTGCGTTTTACACGGAGAGATTTTATTCTCCGGAATACGAAAAACGCTTTTGTTGGGAACGCCCATTCCCAATACAACCATGGTTACCGGTGTCACCCTGCTTGCTGTTCTTCTATGTTTGAGAGCCTTTTATCGTCCGCTAAAAATCATGAGCTTCCAGCCCGACTATGCCGCCACCATCGGCTTTAGCATTGTGGTGTGGAATTACGTTATTACGGGACTGGTGAGTGCGGTAACGGTTATTTCCTTTGAATCAGTAGGAGCTATTTTGGTGATTGCCTTGATGGTGGTTCCGGCTGCTACTGCATGGATAATTTCTAAACGTTTACCCGAACTGCTCTTGAAAACCGCTACTGTGGCCATACTCGGAAGTGTAATTGGCGTAATCTTAGGATTTTACTTCAATGTTTCTATCGCTGGAGCTATTGCCATGAGTTTGGGGGGAATATTTTTGGTGGTGGTGATGTTTAGAAAAAGAAGTAAGGTTTTTGCACAACACTAGAAAAACATTTTTATCGTTATTTTACAGCCTCATATTTTCCAACTATGATCTATCGCTTATTTCTGCTCTTTTTGCCTTTAGGACTCTTTGCCCAAAGCGTTTCCGATGAAGTCTTTCGCTTGTCTGCACTAGGCGAAAAAATCATGATGGGGGCGGATAGTGTGGAGCGTCATCAGGCGAATGCGGAGTTTAAGGAGCTTTTGATTGAAACTTTGGAATCGGCTGAAAAACCCTTCGACATTGATTTTTCTCCGGTAAAAAATCTCTCTGCACAAAAAAGCGACGACAATAAGGTGATTATTTTCACTTGGATTGTGCCGGATGTTCCCGGTAAAGAAAAAATGAACGGCCTGTTGATAGTTCGTCGGGGGAAAAAGAAGAAGCAAGATTTTCACCTGCACGAACTCGATGATTTGGCTTCGGAACTCAGCGGCGCACCCTATCAAATGCTATCGGCCGGTAGGTGGTACGGTGCTTTATATTACCAGATTTTCACGGTAACGCACAAGCGACAAACCTACTACATGCTCATGGGCTATCGTCCCGTTAGTGGTCAGGTGCAGAAAAAGCTCATTGACGTTTTGCATATCGCCTCTGATGGCGTGCCTCGTTTTGGCGCCAAGATTTTCAATGTACGCACGTTGATGGATTACAAATATGAACGTCCCCCGTATCGTTTATTTTTTCAGTACGGAACATCAGTAACCGCTTCGTTTCGCTACTTGGAACACGAGAAAATGATTGTGCTAGACCACTTATCTCCCCCAGAAAATGCTCCACCGGGAATGTGGGCCATGTACGGACCGGATTTTAGCTACGACGGTCTAGAGTTTATAAAAGGCGTATGGGAACTACGGGAAGAAATCACTTTCGACTCAGGAATAAAACAAGATTTTCCCAGCGATCCGCCCAAAAAAGACCCGCGAACCGGAAAAGTACAACGCCGATGAATGTTCGTCCGAAGAAACACCTAGGTCAGCACTTCCTCACCTCCCAAGATATTGCGGCACGAATTGCGGCTATTTTTCTTCAGGATGCGCCGGAGAATATTCTGGAAATCGGTCCGGGCACAGGGGTGCTTACCAAACATCTCAAGAAGATATACTCCAAAGTTCAGGCAATAGAAATTGATACCGAATCGGTGGAGTATCTGCGAAACCATCTGATTCTTTCCGAAGCCGATATCTTTGAAGGTGACTTTTTGCAGATGGACATCCGGAAAATCGTTCAGGGTCCAACCGCACTCATAGGAAATTTCCCCTACAACATTTCTTCGCAAATCATGTTTCGCATGGTTGAACTGCGTGAGCACTTCCCGCTCGCCGGCGGAATGTTTCAGAAAGAAGTTGCCGAGCGTATCGCCGCCCCTCCCGGCAGCAAGGTTTATGGTATTTTGAGTGTGTGGGTGCAGGCGTTTTACTCGGTCGATTACAAGTTCACCGTGGCCGAAGGCGCCTTCAATCCTCCACCCAAGGTGAAATCTGGAGTAATCTATCTCAAACGTTTAGAGCAGCCTAGGATACAAAATGATCCGGCAGATTTTCTTCGATTGGTAAAAACGGCCTTCGGTCAGCGGCGTAAAATGTTGCGTCGTTCGCTGGCAAATTATTCTTTTTCGCCTGAACAAAAAGAATTGCCTATTTTTGGGCGCCGTCCGGAGACCCTTTCGGTAGAAGAATTTGACCAACTATTAGGCATGCTGCATCATGAGTAATGAAGTAAAACTAACCCCCGCATTTTTAGAGTATCTAGAGGAATGTCTCCTGCAAGATAGGATGGAAGATGTGCTTCAGGTAGTTTCCGATATGCACCCGGCAGATATTGCCGAAGTGATCGATAGACTCGATGTAGTATTGGGTAAACGCCTATTAGATGCCTTGCCAAATGCCCTATCCGCTGATGTGATTGTTGAGCTTGATGATGAGGTGCGACAAGATCTCTTTGCCGATTACAGCTCCAAAGAAATTGCCGAAAAAGTAATAGAAGAGCTCGATTCAGATGATGCGGCCGACTTGATTTCTGAATTACCTAGTAATCGGATACAGGAGGTACTTGAAGAAATCTCCGACGACCAGCAAGCCAAAGAAATTGCCGAACTCCTTTCTCACGACGAATCCACCGCCGGATCGTTGATGGCCAAGGAATTAGTGAAGGTCAATCACAACTGGAAACTCATGCGCTGCGTGCGTGAAATGCGCCGCCAAGCCGAAGAAATTGAACACGTACACTCGGTGTATGTGGTGGACGACAACAATGTATTGCTCGGAACCCTAAGTCTGAAAAAATTACTCACCACTTCTACCCGCACCGCCGTTTCTGAGGTTTTTGAACCCAGTGTGGTTTCCGTATTTACCGACACCGATGCTGAGGAGGTTGCGCGAATAATGCGCAAATACGACTTGGTGGTGATTCCCGTAGTCAACGAAAACAAAGAACTGGTAGGGCGCATTACCATTGATGACGTGGTGGACGTAATTACCGAGGAAGCGGGCAGGGATTACCAGATGGCTTCTGGTTTGACGCAAGATGTGGAATCGCGCGACAACGTCTTTACTTTGACCAAAGCCCGTTTGCCCTGGGTATTTGTGGGCTTGGTTGGCGGTATTTTCAGTTCACGAGTCATCGATTATTTTGATTTATCACAGTTCCCGGAAATGGGGCCATTTATACCCCTCATTGCCGCTACCGGAGGAAATGTGGGTGTGCAATCCGCGGCACTGGTGGTGCAGTCGCTTGCTTCGGAAGGCGGGTTTAAAGATTCCGTGATGTCCAAACTCGGTAAAGACTTTGGCGTGGGGTTATTGACCGGCGCCGTTTGTTCCACCGTCATATTTGTGGCCAATCATCTGTTGGGTAAGAGTTACAACCTGTCCATCACCGTTAGTGCGGCACTTTTTTCCGTCATCATATTTGCAGCATTATTCGGAACCATCGTACCTTTGGTACTTCATCGACTAAAAGTGGATCCTGCCGTGGCGGTGGGGCCGTTTATTACCACCACCAATGACGTCATCGGCATGTTTATCTATTTTAGTGTGGGGATGATGATTATGATGTAACGGCTAATGTTCTCTGCATCTTTGATATAAAACAGACTTGAACGAGATGCTACAACCATTTATGTTTATGAACCGGGCATTTGTTGCGGGACTTATTTTGTTCTTTTTCGCTAACAATACGGTTAACGCAACTGCTCAGGATGACCAAAAGAAAGTTGACTATGAGGAGGTTGTGCAAGCGTTTGATTTGATTTTCTCCGAACCACAGCGCGCAATTAATACGCTGAACCAACTTGAGAAACGCACCAAACAGCAACACGATAGCTTGTACGGGATTGTGCTCAACAACATAGGGGTTTATTACGGTGTACAGAACAATACAGACAGTGCGTTACACTACTTTGAACGAGCGGTAAATGCCTTAATGAACTACGATGTCCGCAAGGCTAAAACGTTCAACAATATGGGCATCGTTTTAAAAAATGCCGGACGCTACGGTAAAAGCTTAGAGGCTTTGCGGATGGCCGATCAAATTGCGCAAAAAACCCAAAACTTTGACTTGTTTGGATTGATATACGGAGAGTACGCCTCCGTGTATAAGGCCATGGAAAATTACGAATTAGCCACCGAATATCTTCTGAAAAGCATTAATTATTGGGAGAGAGGGTCTCACCAAAACAGCATTAAAATAGCGGTTGAGAAACAGAAACTGGGAAGCCTGTATGCCAAATTGTCCAATTTTGATTTCGCAGAAAAGCTGTTTGATGAAGCCAAAGGTGAGCTCAAAGACAGCCCCAATCAAGATGCTTTTTTTATAACCCTTGCTGCCCAAGCCAACATGTATTTAGATCAAGGTCGTTACGACACGGCAGAAATCTTTCTCAAAGAGGCCGAGGCGGGATTGATGCTGTACAACAATCCCATTTGGAATAATTATACTTGGGAAATGATGGGCCGCTATTACGAAGGTGTGGGGATACCCAATTTGGCGGAGCGCTACTACCTCAAAGCAATAAGCGAAGGCCTTGAACATCATATTCCCAGATTGATCAATACGATGGCGCTTACCCTTCGTTATGCCTGGAGCCAAGAAGATGTCGTTTTGATTGACTCTTTACTGGAATTTGCCCTAAACACCGAAGTTTTTCGAGACATTCTGCGCTTGTCTTCCATGGAAAACCAATCGGCTTTTTACGAGTCGATGACACGCATCATGGAGCTGAAGGAAGATTATGAGCAGGCGTATCGGTATGCCCAAAAGATAATCGTATTGAGCGATTCCATTGCCCTGCACTTCAATCGCGTGCAAATTGAAGAACTGTATAAGCGCTACGAGCTAAAGGTACAGCAGCATCAAGACAACATGATGCAGCAGGAAGCTAAAGAAAAACGACGGTCTGCGTATTTCGCATCTGCAATGGCGGTGTTTTTGTTCCTAGGGCTGTATTGCGGTTGGCTCTTTTACAACTACCGAAAAAAGAACAACATCAAGGCATTTAAAGCACTTACCGCACAGCACAAGATTGTCCAAAAAGATTTGGAAAAAGAAAAGGCTTTAGGGGTGTTAAAAGATAAAATCATCAAGGAAAAAGAGGTGGAGCTCATTGAGCAAACCAGCGAACGCATCCGCCTGCAAGAGGAGATAGCCCGTATTGATGAAATGATAAAAAAAGAAGGGTCCCCCATTTTAGATAAGGGGCTCAAGCGCATTAGAAAAAAAGACAGTCAAAACTGGAATTCAACCATTGAAAAGTTTAAAGCCATCAACCCTATACTCTTGGTGAATTTATCGAAGCCGGAGTACAATCTCACGAGAAGCGAAATTGATTTTTGTGTGCTCGCCGCCATGCAGCTCAGCAATAAAGAAATTGCCAATATAATGGGAATTTCTACTACTAGTGTAGCCACAAAAAAATATCGCTTAATTAGGAAATTAAATCTTTCAGAAAACATGGGCTTTGATACATGGCTTGGGCGTCAGCTTAGATCTTGATTTTCATCGAAGATTTTCTTCTATTATTATTTTCCGAATAACCTCATTTTAGCCAAAGTATTGAGATCTATAATAGATGGATATTTCGGCTACATTCATGCGTTTCAGCTTTACAAACAATAAAAAAGGCTTTACTTATTAAATGATCAGAAGTATCTATATGTAATCGCCTAGGGAGGGGCACTCTTCCACTTGAACTTACACATATTTACCGTCGATTAAAGAGCGGATCTGTATAGTTATCTTCGACGAATACTTGCCGGTATATGCAATAAAGTAAGCATAATTAGTTTGATATCATTTGAATTTTCAGTGTAAAATACGATTTACAGAGTCATGTCTATATTTGACTATATAATTATGTGTTTAGTGAATACTTATTGTATATGCAATAGATAGACTTAAAACAGCGTCAAACGATATTTTTGAAGTGTTATTACAAAACGGCTTATCTGAATCATAATTTTAAATTTAAAGACACTAAATATGAAATAGCCATGCAAAAGTTTCGCGCAAGCACCGATGAGTATAACATGGCGTATTCCAATATAACCTTTAAAAACAAAATGAAAAGAGTTGACAAATTTAGTTATTTACTCCCGTTTTCCATTTTTGTATTCACAATGCATTATTTAAGTGTTGTTAAAAAAATAAATAATGGAAAATATTGGTTTAACCCAAACAATTATAAAATTAGAAGATTAGTGTTCTACTTTAAACCTTTTGCTCAATCTGATCTCCAAAGAAAACAAAAAGATAGTTTAAATCGAAGAAAGATTAAACTATTCTACTGGGAAATCCACATCGTGCTTTACTCAAGACCTTAAACTTTTACAAAGATTAAATAATTAACGAAGTTGAGCATAAAAATAAAGCCATTGTCATCGCTACTCTCTTTATGGAATAGGTGGTTTGAATAAATATCTTATACATTATTTGGCCTTTCTATAGCTAATCTTTTTTTGCCAAAACTTAGTGCCGAACGGAAATTTTATAAAAATGATAATCTGCCTTCCTCAAACAATTAGGATCTCCATTATATGTTAAAATATTAGTTTGTATCTGATTTGAAACTAATTTCATTTATGGATTAGGAAAGCATCATCGGTTTGAAACCTCCTATCATTTAGGATTCTATACCCAAGAGGCTAATTAATCAAGCAAATGAGCTACAAAATTATGACGTTTTTTAACTTGGTATAGGCTACCGTTTTTAAGCCCAAAAAGCCCATAGCTTTCACCATGGGCTTTACTATTAACAAGAAGAGATTGGTCTAAAAAAATTCAATTTCTATTCCGCCTCCATCTTTTCTAAGTACTCTTCCAACTCCTCCATATCCCAATTCTCCATACCGTCTATCCTCGCAGATGCGGAAACGATATATACACGGAAATCAATGGGATTGGTTGGTGCTTCGGTAAACAAATCACTGTCTTTGGCAATAAACTCAATCGAGCCTACTGTGTGAATCATACTAAACTCAGTGATAAAGTCACCATAATTGATGGTGTTGGGCAAGATGAATGCAATATTATTGTCGATAATATAACCAACCACCAAGCTATTATTGAATACATTCTGAGTAATTTCCGGAGCATTAAAGACCGCGAAATACTGGAAATCAGGTTCACCAGGATTCCCAAAAGGTTGCCAGTCGTTAGGATTAACGGTAGCGTTGAGAATAGTGAAGTTGGCGCCAGGACCACGCGGACCCGGAGGGCCTGGAGGACCTTCTCTACGACAAGAAATGCCGATGGTGGCGACGGCTAATAGTAATGCGAGTTTTTTCATAATTTAAAGGATTAACAAGTTCATATATTGAAAAACATCCAAGCTTCATACACGAAAATTTGGAGGAATTCATCGCGCCAAATTAGTCAAGAAATATTCCACGAAACAGCCTTGATGTTTTGTTAGCATAAATTTAAATGTCATGACTTAATCAGCTTTGATTCAAACAAATTTAAGTTTTCCAAAAGATGATTTAACGAACTAAAATCCATTTTGCAAACTACCTTCGTTGCATAATTTTTAAAAAACGATTACACAAAATGAAAAAAGCTACCTTCTCGCTGGTTATGTTGTTATTTATAGGTATTGGCGACCTGTTCGCGCAGCCCCAATTTCCGTTTGAGCCAGCAACTCCGTTATTCCCTAACAATGCGTTTCCGTTTAATAACGCCAATAACAACCGCCGTCAGGTATTATACCTAGCATCTGATTTTAATGCCCCCGCTGGGTTAATCACCAAAATATACGTGAAATCTTCCTCGCAGGTATTGCCTAATTTTACAGATGTTTTGATTCAAGTAGGATTCACTACTGCTACTACACTCACTGCCGGCGGACCGTTTTTCTCTCCCGTTGACACCGTTTTTTACTCGGCTCCGGCTTCACCAACTAGAGTTATTATACCAACAGGTGGAAGCTGGGTGGAATTCCCGCTCACTACGCCGATTTTGTATGATGGTGTGAGCAATATCGTGATGGATTTTTCTCAAACCGGACACAACCCGGGTTTTGCAATAGTAAACGGCGACCTTCCGGGAAGAACACTTTACGGCCCGCGAACATCTACGAGCGTACAAACGCAAGGCTTGGTTGCTCACGTAGGATTTGATATGCAAACACAGCCCTGTGCCTCTGAACCGGTAGCATTGACATTAGATTCAGCAAACGCAAACGGCGATGCTTTTGTATCTTGGATGAGTGCGGGGTCAGACTGGGTGGTGGAATTTGGTCCTTGCGGCTTTACCCCAGGCACAGGTCAAGCAACTTTTGTGGATAGTAACGTTACCAACAATAATGGATATGTAATCCCCGGACTTACTCAAGGTTCGTGTGGTTGTTTCTTCGTTCGTGAAAGATGTGACAGCATTTTTAGTGATTGGAGTGATTCACTGGAAATATGTAATCCATTTGATCTCGATGCTGAATTGGTGCAAATTCTTTCTCCCGTTGACGGTGAGTGTGGCGCTACCAATATGAACGTACAATTAGTGGTTCGTAACAATGGAATCAATCCACTTCCCATTTTACCTCTTTCAGTAATCATCAGCGGGGATATTAATGACATGATTAATATGTCTTTCCCCGGTGGGCTAACTTCTTTTGCACAAGACACCTTTAGTCTTGGCTCATTTAATTCATCAGCCGGAGGAAATATTTCTATTTTCGCATCAGTGGCTGCTGCGGGCGATCAGTTCCCGGATAATGACAGTCTTTCAGCATCCAATATTCGCATTCCTTCGGTAAATCCTATCGATTTTGATGTGATTTACCTCGGGAATCTTGAGCTTGAGTTTAGGTCGAATCAGCGCTTTGCTGACTCCACCGTTTGGGATATTGCCGGCAACCGTCTCGTAGGCGACACCGTAAGCTTCACTTTTTCAGATCCAGACTCTGTGTTGGTATGTATGGAGGTATTTGGAAATTGCAATAGTGGTGATGTTTGTAAAAATCTACCCACCAGCTTGATGTCGCTTGATGGATTTGCTTCCAACGAAATTAAGATTTATCCTAACCCTGCCCAGACATTCGTAGAAATAGATTTAGGAAGTCTAACGGAACGAAGCATTACGTCTGTTCAAGCTATTAGTCCAGAAGGTCGTATTATTCACCTACAAAATGAGACCACATCTAAATTGAGATATTCAATGGGTTCTTTGAAACCAGGGGTTTATATTCTGCATATTCATTTGGATAATGGAGAAGTGTACCAGAAAAAGGTACTATTGATGTAGTAGTTAATTCATAATAAAAACCCATACTTAGCTTACTAGCCGTGTATGGGTTTTTTGTTTTTGAAGATGTATATTGGACTAGGCTTCTTTTTCCTCTTGTCCTTCCTCCACAATATTCGTCTTCTCCACAATATACAAAGGCCGATTCAACACATTCTTGTTGATTCTACTGAGGTATTCACCAATAATTCCAATAGAAATAAGCTGCACACCGCCAATAAGCGTTGCGCTCATAATAAGTGAAGTCCAGCCGGAAATGGTTTCTCGAAGCACAAAATGGGAATATGAAGCATAAAAAATAATGAGGAAGGCTACGAAAGAAATCAAAAAACCGAGTCTCGTAACGATCTTTAATGGCACATCGGAAAAACTCGTAATTCCATCCATGGCAAAATGCAGCATCTTACCCAATGAATAATTGGTTTTCCCGTATTTTCTCTTTTCTCTGTCAAAGTAAACCTGCGTTTGTTTAAAACCAATCCAAGCTATTTGTCCGCGTAAAAATTTATTTTGCTCGGGCATCTGTCGTAAGTAGTGTACCACCTTCTTATCAATCAATCGGTAATCTCCGGTATCAATGGGTATATCTATACTGGTAATGGCTTTGAGAATACGGTAGAATGCCTTGGCCGTAAAACGTTTAAAAAAGTTTTCGCCCTTCCTACTCTTTCTTTTTGCATAAACAACCTCGAAGCCCTCTTGATGCTTTTGATAAAGTTCAGGAATCAGCTCAGGTGGGTCTTGAAGGTCACCGTCGATGATGACCACCGCTTTTCCTTTGCAGGCATCCAAACCCGCAGTAACGGCTATCTGATGACCGAAATTCCGGCTGAAATTGATGTACAGTACGCGCTCATCATTCTCGCTTAGCTTTAATATTTCAAAAAGCGAATGATCTGTGCTGCCATCATTAACAAAAATGAGCTCGTAATTTTGCGTAAGCTGACCAACAGACTGAGCCAAACGATTGTATAACTCACCGATAAGTTTTTCCTCATTGAAGATGGGAACGATCACGGAAATAACGACTTTGTTAGTATTGCTCATTTTCGTTAAATGAAAAAACTATTGTGGTTTAAACAAATGATAGATGTATTAAACGACACAAAATTTCACGTTGTAAAAGTACTAGATAAAACTTGATAGTAATCGATCATCTTTATTAAAGGCTTGTAATAAAAAAGCCGACCCTATTTATTGAGCCGGCTTTTTGTATTAACCTAAATATGTCTTCAGGATTTTACTTCGCGAAGTATGCTTCATTCTTCGGATAGCTTTTTCCTTAATTTGTCGGACACGCTCACGGGTTAGATCAAACTTCTCACCTATTTCCTCAAGGGTAAGTGGATGTTGCCCACCTAAGCCGAAGTACAAGCGAATAACGTCGCCTTCGCGAGGAGTTAGTGTTGCCAAGGAACGCTCAATCTCAATACGCAGAGATTCGTTCATAAGGTCTCGGTCTGTATTAGGACTTTCCCCGTAAGAAAGTACATCATACAGGTTGCTATCTTCACCCTCCACTAGCGGGGCATCCATGGATACATGTCGACCACTGTTACGCATGGACTCCTTCACATCCGACTCATTCATTTCCAAAATCTTGGCAATCTCTTCAGATGAAGGTTGGCGTTGGTGCTCTTGCTCGAGTGCAGCGTATGCCTTGTTGATTTTATTGATAGCACCAATTTTATTTAGCGGCAAACGAACAATACGTGACTGTTCAGCTAGTGCCTGTAAAATAGATTGACGAATCCACCATACGGCGTAGGAAATGAACTTAAAACCGCGGGTTTCGTCGAAGCGTTGAGCTGCCTTGATGAGTCCAAGGTTTCCTTCATTGATAAGATCAGGTAGCGTAAGTCCTTGGTTTTGGTATTGCTTGGCTACGGATACTACGAAGCGCAAATTAGCTTTGGTTAACTTTTCCAAAGCGATTTGATCACCGGCTTTAATCCGTTGGGCCAATTCTACTTCTTCCTCGGCGGTAATAAGATCTACCTTACCAATTTCTTGAAGATATTTATCTAACGAGGCGGTTTCCCTGTTGGTTACCTGCTTCGTAATCTTGAGCTGACGCATTGCCATGCTTCAAAGGTTTTAGCGATTAAACAATAAGATGAACTACGAATTACTCTTTTGCTAAAAGAGCTTTGCGAGATAACTTCAATTTGCCACGATCGTCGATAGACAAGAGCTTCACGTCAATTACGTCGCCTTCTTTGAGTACTTCTTCAACCTTTTCAAGGCGACGATGTTCGATTTCACTAATGTGCAATAATCCATCTGTACCACGAGCAATTTCAACGAAGGCTCCGTAAGCTTGAATACTCTTTACGGTTCCTTTATAAGTCTTGCCAACTTCGGGAGTAAAGGCCACATCGTTGATAAAGTTCTTAGCGCGCTCCATTCCTTCGGCATCGGTACCAGAAATCTCCACCATACCGCGGTTATCGACTTCCTCGATGGTGATTATCGTACCTGTGTCAGCTTGAAGCTGTTGGATGGTTTTTCCACCAGGCCCAATGATAGCTCCAATGTAGTCCTTAGGAATACTCATTTGGATGAGTTTCGGAGCATGTGGCTTAACTTCAGCACGTGGAGCATCAATGGTTTTCAGCATTTCGCCTAGGATATGTAATCTTCCCTCGCGTGCTTGATCAAGGGCTTTTTCCATGATTTCAAAAGAAAGACCTTTGATTTTGATGTCCATTTGACAGGCGGTGATACCCGCATCGGTACCGGTAACTTTAAAGTCCATATCACCAAGATGGTCTTCATCACCGAGGATGTCTGACAATACAGCAAATTTTCCAGAATCAGGATTGGTAATTAGTCCCATGGCAATACCTGAAACGGGCTTTTTGATTTGCACACCTGCATCCATCAAAGAGAGGGTTCCGGCACAAACGGTGGCCATTGAGGAGCTACCATTTGATTCGAGGATTTCGGAAACCACGCGAATTACGTGCGGACTATCTGCTGGAATAACGGGCTTTAGGGCGCGTTGAGCCAAGTTTCCGTGTCCAATTTCTCTTCGGCTGGTACCGCGCATTGGGCGCGCCTCACCAGTAGAGAATGGAGGGAAGTTGTAGTGCAAGTAAAAACGCTCCGATCCCACAAAAGTCACATTGTCGATGCGATTTTCATCAAGCTTTGTTCCGAGAGTGGTAGTGGTAAGCGATTGGGTTTCACCACGGGTAAATACGGCAGAACCGTGGGTAGAAGGCAGCACATCAATTTCACTCCAGATGGGGCGGATTTGTGCTGGATTTCTTCCGTCCAAACGGGTATTCTCATCCAAGATGAGGTTACGAACGGCGTCGTATTCTACATCGTGAAAGTATTTCTTTGCAAGAGGAAGCTTCGCCTCGAGTTCTTCTTCGCTGATATTTGCTTCCACAAAAGCGTCGAATGCGGCTTTAAAGGCTTCGCCTCTTTCGTGCTTAGGCTTGGCTTCTTTGGCGATGTTGTAAACTTCTTGGTAGGTTTTATCGTAAACCAATTTACGAAGTTCGTCATCGTGAGTTTCGTGTGAATATTCACGAATGCTGGTAACATTGGCCGCTGCTCTTAGGGCATTTTGTGCTTGGCAGTGACGTTTGATTTCTTCGTGGGCGAATTTAATGGCTTCAAGCATTTCGGCTTCAGAAACCTCTTTCATTTCACCCTCAACCATGGCAACGCTATCTTCAGAACCACCAACCATAAGGTCGATATCGGCTTCTTTAATTTGCTCTGCAGAAGGGTTGATAACCAAGTTTCCGTTGATACGAGCTACACGAACTTCAGAAATAGGTCCGTGGAAAGGTATATCGGAAACAGAAATAGCTGCCGATACGGCAAGTGCGGCTAGCGCATCAGGCATTACCTGAGGATCATGCGAAAGAAGATAGATAACCACCTGAGTGTCGGCATGGTAATCTTCAGGGAACATAGGGCGCAAGATGCGGTCAACCAAACGCATGGTAAGGATTTCGTCGTCAGACGGTCTTCCTTCACGTTTGATAAATCCACCGGGCATTCTACCTCCGGCGAAATATTTTTCTTTATATTCAACAGTGAGCGGCAGGAAGTCGATACCTTCCTGCGCGGTTTTAGCGGAAACTACAGTAGCAAGAAGTACGCAATTACCCATACGAAGAAGCACGGAGCCATCAGCTTGTTTGGCCAACTTTCCGGTTTCTAGGGTGATAACGCGACCATCGGCAAGTTTAATTTCTTGAACGATTGGGTTGGGAATCATAGAGTTTGTCATAAATAGATAAAACGGGAAAAAGGCAACGTTTCCGTTGCCTTTCTCTAGAACTTAAAATGGTTTATTTACGTAAACCGAGTTTGGCGATAATTGCACGATAGCGCTCAATATCTTTGTTTTTAAGATAATTGAGGAGCTTACGGCGCTTACCTACCAATAGAACGAGTGAACGTTCGGTGTTGAAATCTTTGCGGTTTTTCTTCAAGTGCTCAGTAAGGTGGCTGATGCGATGCGTGAATAGCGCAATTTGTCCTTCTGGAGACCCAGTGTCTTCTGGGCCTGTTCCATGTTCAGCAAAAATTTGCTTTTTGATTTCTGGTGTCAGATACATGCGAAAATCGTTTTAGATGTTTTTTATGTACAATTAGCCCGCAAAACTACGAAAGAAATTGGTTCTGTGGGAAGAAAGTTTTTGATTCTTAATCTAAGGCTAATATGCAGGCTTTGCCCTTAATTCATTAGACTAGCAGCAGAATTACTTTGTTGCTTCTTGAGCGTAAGTCATTTTAATGAACTGACTGAGTTTGTTTTTTAACTCTTTTCTTTCAGCAATAAAGTCCAAAAATCCGTGTTCGAGCAAGAATTCGGATGTTTGAAATCCTTCGGGTAAATCTTTACCGATGGTTTCCTTTACTACACGCGGTCCGGCAAACCCGATAAGCGCTCCAGGTTCGGCTACATTGATGTCTCCTAGCATGGCAAAGGAGGCGGTAACTCCACCGGTAGTTGGATCGGTAAGCAGGGAAATATAGGGAAGACCCATTTCACGCATTTGGGCAATTCGCGCAGAAGTTTTCGCCATTTGCATGAGTGAAAAGGCGGCCTCCATCATACGGGCTCCTCCGGATTTGGAAATCATGATGAAGGGGAGTTTGTTTTTCATGGCGTACTCCATACCTCGGGCAATTTTTTCTCCTACCACAGACCCCATACTTCCCCCGATGAAGTTAAAATTCATACACGAAATAACCACAGGGATACCGTTCATTTTGCCTGTTCCCGTGGTTAAAGCCTCATTTAGCTGAGTCTTTTTTACCGCATCAGCGTAGCGGTCTTTATAGGCTTTGGTGTCTTTAAAAGACAATGGATCGCCGGACTTCAGTGACTTATCGAGTTCTTTGAATTTTCCGTTATCGAAAAGAAAAGAGAAATATTCTGCGGAATTGATTCTATTGTGAAAACCACAATTATTACAAACCCATAGATTGGCTGCGTGATCTTCCACACTAGCGATAACCTTACACTTTGGACATTTATGCCATAAACCTTCGGGCGTTTCCTTTTTCTCTTCTGTTGAAGTGGTAATACCCTCTTTGTCTCTTTTAAACCATCCCATATATGTACAACTTTGATTTTATTATTGATGCAAAGCTACGTTTGATTTGCGATTATCTCAAACAAAAAACACCCGAAGCATGGGCGTCGAGTGTTTTTCACAGAAAATACTAGATATAAAATCGAGCCTAATGAAGCTAAAGAACAGTATGTTATGCTAGAGTGATTTTATCATCTAAATAAACATCTTGAATAGCGTTTAACAATGCAACACCTTCTTTCACATCTTTCTGGAAAGCTTTTCTTCCGGAAATCAAACCTTGACCTCCCGCACGTTTGTTTACTACCGCAGTAGTAACAGCTTCGGCTAAATCAGATGCGCCACGAGATTCACCGCCTGAGTTGATTAATCCTGCGCGCCCCATGTAGCAGTTAGCCACTTGATAACGACAAAGGTCGATGGGATTATCAGTGGTAAGCTCGGTGTACATGCGCTCATCGATTTTACCGTAGGAACCACCTTTAAAGGCTACTGCTTTGTAACCACCATTATTGGTAGGTAACTTTTGCTTGATGATATCCGCTTGAATGGTTACTCCAAGGTGGTTGGCCTGACCGGTAAGATCGGCTGCTGCGTGGTAATCAACGCCATCTACTTTGAAGGCATTATTACGAGTATAGCACCAAAGGATGGTTGCCATTCCTAGTTCGTGTGCGTATTCGAAGGCTTCGGCAACTTCAATAATCTGACGGTTGGAATCTTCCGAACCGAAGTAGATGGTAGCTCCGACTGCAACTGCACCCATATTCCAAGCTTCTTCTATACTACCAAAAGAAATTTGCTCGAAGGTATTGGGATAAGAGATGAATTCGTTGTGATTAAATTTTACGATAAATGGAATTTTGTGAGCGTACTTTCTTGCCACAGAAGCCAAAACCCCAAAGGTTGAGGCTACACCATTACATCCTCCTTCAATGGCTAATTTCACAATATTCTCTGGATCGAAGTAAATGGGGTTTTTCGCAAATGACGCTCCCGCTGAGTGCTCAATACCTTGATCTACTGGTAAGATAGACAAGTAGCCTGTATTAGCAAGCCTTCCATGACCATAGAGTTGTTGAAGGCTTCGCATGGTAGGGATGTTCCTATTGCTAGGAGCAAATATTCGATCAACAAAGTCCGAACCCGGGTGATGAATAGAGTTCTTGTCGATGGTTTTACACGTGTGATCTAAAAGACTAGCGCGATCACCAAGTAGGTCAGCAATTTCAGTATAGGTCATGGTTCTAAATTTGTAAAATTAGGCGGCAAAAATAAGATTCACAACTGAATGATATGGTGGTTTTTTTATATTTTTTTTATCGAAAAAACGTGTTTCATCATTTGTTAAAAGTTGGAGAAAAAACGCATTGCAAATACTGCTGATATTATTATTCAATGAATGACACAAAAAAACGAATATATCCTCGCTCAATATTAATTCATTACGTACATTTGCACCCCTTTTTCGGAGAGATGGTTGTTCCGAATAAAGTTTTCAATTACAAAGTATAACGCTCTCAAAGGCAATTCTCGTAAAACAACCGCTGTCGTTTGGGATACAAATTTTTATCTTCAATGTCTGAAGAAAACAAACAAGAAGTTGAAGTGACGGCTGCAGAAGCCTCCATCGACAATCAAGAATCAGCTGCTCCTGCTGAAGAGAAAGCTGCCCGCAAAACCATCAAAGAAAAGAAGGAAGAGGCAGTTGACGTAGAAGCCGCTGAACAAGCTGAAGCCCAAGAAAAGCAAGCTGAAGAAGTTACTCCGGTAGCTGAAGAAAGCGCTGAATTTGACTGGGAGGAATTTGAAACCGGCTTGAACTCACTTTCTCGTGGTCAACACGAAGAGCTTACCAAAATGTACGAGGAAACCATTAGCCCTACTCTTGAAGGAGAGGTGGTAACGGGTAAAGTAGTACAGATTTCTGACCGTGAAGCTATCATTGATATCGGATCGAAGTCGGAAGGTGTAATCTCATTAAACGAATTCCGTTATAATCCTGACTTAAAAGAGGGTGATGAGGTTGAAGTTTTAGTTGATTTACAAGAAGACAAAAACGGTCAGCTCGTACTTTCACACCGTAAAGCTCGTGCCATCAAGGCTTGGGATCGCGTGAACGAAGCTTACGAAGCTGAGCAAGTGGTTAATGGTTACGTGAAATGTCGTACCAAAGGTGGTATGATCGTCGATGTATTCGGAATTGAGGCTTTCTTGCCTGGTTCACAAATCGATGTTCGTCCTATCAAAGATTACGATGTTTATGTAGATAAAACAATGGAATTCCGCATTGTGAAAATCAACCACGAATTCAAAAACGTTGTTGTTTCTCACAAAGCCCTTATCGAGGCTGACCTTGAAGAGCAGAAGAAAGAAATTATTTCTAAGCTTGAAAAAGGTCAAGTTATCGAAGGTGTGGTTAAAAACATCACTTCTTACGGTGTATTTATCGACCTTGGTGGAGTTGACGGATTGGTACATATTACCGATCTTAGCTGGAGCCGCATCAATCACCCCACTGAAGTGGTGGAGATCGACCAGAAAATCAATGTGGTTATCCTCGACTTTGATGAGGCTAAAACCCGTATCCAACTTGGTATTAAGCAACTCGAAGCTCATCCTTGGGATGCACTCGAGTCTGACCTTAAAGAAGGCGATGTAATCAAAGGTAAAGTAGTGGTAATTGCCGACTACGGTGCGTTTGTGGAAGTTATCCCTGGTGTAGAAGGTTTGATTCACGTAAGTGAAATGAGCTGGTCAACCCACTTGAGAAGTGCGCAAGACTTCGTAAAAGTAGGCGACGAGGTAGAAGCTGTTGTTCTTTCTTTGGATAGAGAAGATCGCAAGATGTCTTTAGGTATCAAGCAACTTTCTGTAGATCCATGGACTGATATTACAACCAAGTACCCTGTTGGATCTAAGCACACTGGTAAAGTACGTAACTTCACCAACTTTGGTGTATTCCTCGAATTAGAAGAAGGCATCGATGGCCTTATCCACATCAGCGATTTGAGCTGGACTAAGAAAGTAAAGCATCCTAGTGACTTTACGCATATTGGTGCTCAACTCGAAGTTGTTGTGTTGGATATCGACGAAGAAAATCGTCGTTTGAGCCTAGGTCACAAGCAAGTTGAAGATAACCCATGGGAAACGTACGAAACCCTTCTTGAAGAAGGAAGTACACTTTCAGGTAAAGTTTCTGAAATTGTTGACAAAGGAGCAAACATCTTAATTGAGAACATCGGAGTAGAAGCTTTCTGTCCTGCTCGTCACATGACTAAGGAAGACGGAAGCAAGATTGCTAAAGATGAAGTTCTTGATTTCGTAGTTTTAGAATTCAAGCGTGAAGCTCGTCGTGTATTGGTTTCTCATACTCAAATTCACAAGCAAGTAAAAGCTCAGAATGAAGAGAAAGAAGCCAAAGATACCGGTAAAGCCGTTAAGCGTGTTCAAAACAAAGTAGAGAAAACCACCCTTGGTGATATTGATGCTTTGTCGCAGCTTAAGGCTGACTTAGAAGACGACGAGTCTAAATAGTGTCTGTCTATAAAGTCCGATAATTTCAAAACTATTCTTCGCTGAATAGTTTTCTGTAAAAAAATAGTCCGGGAGTATGGTTTGTAAATCATCTCTCGGACTTTTTTATTCCCAAAAGCCGAAGAGCCATTCAATACGTTATTCCTGCTTTTTGCTTTGGGATACCCTAAATACTATTTCATTACAAATAAAGCTATTATACTACTAGTATTTACTTCGCAAAAAATGCTGTTTCATCACGAATGCACATAATGGTATTACCTTGAAGTTGCTTCACATATTTCCAACCACGAAAGGCACGAAA
>JBHYFA010000001.1:20959-104440 GCA_051859825.1 Schleiferiaceae bacterium | reverse complement strand
GACGGAGAAGTAGATCAGTATCCTGAAGCTGCTTTTAACCTTAAGGGTACCATTGAGGAGGCTATTGAGGCCGGTGAGAAGATGTTAGCCGAATCTAAATAAAGTACGGCTGTCTATAAAGCTCGATGACGGCGTTTTGCTCAGCAGAATACCAATTCATTTACTTCAGTAAACTCTTGATATTCTGCTGAGCAAGCCTTGTCCTCGAACTTTCTAGCCTAGCCTCAATGATTTTGTAGAAGTCTATAAAGTCAATATTGAAAAAAGGAACACCAAGTAATAATCTAATAGTATGCACGTAGATATCATTTCTCCGGAGAAAAAGCTCTTTTCAGGTGAAGCCATTTCCTTGAAGATGCCCGGCATGAACGGTTCATTTCAGGTATTGGAAAATCACGCCTCCATGATTTCCACCCTTACAGCGGGCGTGGTAGAGATGGAGCTTGCCGGTGGCAAAGAAAAGCAGTCCTTCGAAATCAAAGGAGGAGTGGTAGAAATCCGCAACAACAAGATTTCCCTTCTGGCCGATTAAGATTGGACTTTTCCGAAAAAATAGAAAAACCCGAGTGCTGATGGCGTTCGGGTTTTTTTGGTTAAAAATACATGTTAGTATGATGGCGCCTTATCGCGCTGTCCGCTATAGTCCCGCACTTGTCTCGCGCTCCACATCAGCGGGGCAGGAGCTTCCTGCGGTCGCTCTGCCCCGCTGTGTTCCGCAGCTTCGCCAAGTCCGGGAGCTGCCGCTTCCATCGCGGGCGCAGTGGTACGTACAAACGAAGCAGTGTGCTCATTTTTGTCGTAGGAAAAAGGTGGCCGGTAAAAAGTCGTGAAATTAATCTATAGCTGTGGGGCGATCTTGAATACCTTTAAAGATATACACGCCATGAAAAATAAAAGTAATGATGAACGCTTAATTCGATAGCGGTGATGTTACGCCTTCAAAATTAAATCGGAGGAATCAACCTTCAACACCAAGCACAGTAACCAACCCTACAATCAAACCGCTCCTCAAAATAATTAAATCATCCTCTCAAATCCCATCAATCTTCACTAAATTTACCATCTCCATTGAAAACACATTGAGTAAATGAAGATCACTAAACTGAACCCCAGAAAGGCACTGAACAAAGCCTTTTTAAAAGTAAAACCGAATAGAACGGACATTGAGCGTTTTAAGTCGAATCTTATTCAGTTACTCGATCGAACAAACGATACGGAATCGGAGGAGTTTCATAAAAACCTCGTTATTGACTTTCTGAAAAAAACGTATTACGACCCAAACCATTTTATCAACACCAAAGGAAGAAACGATCTTGTTATTCACAACGGTGACAAAGCAAAGAGTTCGGTAGGCGTAATTATCGAAACAAAAAAACCAACCAATAAAAGTGAAATGCCACAGGCGTTAGCGAGCTCAAATAAAAACAAACAAGAAAGCGAGCAAATGGTTGCCACTGAAAAGCTGAACACAAAAGCTTTTCACGAATTGGTGCTGTACTACCTGCGAGAACGCATTACGCTTAAAAACCTTGAGGTAAAGCATTTAGTTATTACCAACATCCACGAATGGTTTATTTTTAATGCTGCTGTATTTGATCAACTTTTTGCACAAAACAAAGGCCTGGTAAAACAATTTAATGACTTTGAAAGTGGCCGTTTGGCCGACACCAAAACAGACTTCTTCTATAAGCAAATTGCCGAACCGTTTATCGCGGCAATCACCGACGACATCGAGTTTACCTACTTCAATTTAAAGGATTATCAAAAGCCATTGCGCAATGAAGACAAAGCAGATGACAACAAATTGGTTGCGCTTTTTAAGCTACTCTCGCCGGAACACCTCCTAAAGCTTCCTTTCGTCAACGACAGCAACACCCTCGATAATCGGTTTTATCGTGAATTGCTGCACATCATCGGCCTAGACGAGAAAAAAGTAGGCGGCAAAAAAATAATTGATCGAAATAACGAGGGGAGTAGAAATACTGGTAGCATTCTGGAAGACACCATTATTCAACTTGACAGTTTGGATAAAATCAGTCGTTTAGACAATCCCGGGCAATACGGCGCAAGCCATCAAGAACGGTTATTTAACGTTGCGCTAGAGCTTAGCATTACGTGGGTAAACAGAATTCTCTTCTTGAAATTATTGGAAGCGCAACTCATTACCTATCATAGTTCACCACGCGATGGCGGGAAAGGCGATGCGTCTTACGCGTTTCTCAATCTCAATAAAATTAAGAACTACGACGATCTGAATAGTTTGTTTTTTCAAGTGCTGGCGCGCAAGTACGACGAACGAAATCCTGATGTAAAAGAAATATTTGAGAAAGTCCCTTACCTGAACTCCTCGCTTTTTGAACCCACAGAAATTGAACATTCCACCTTGCTCATCAGTAACCTGAGGGACGACAAGACCATCCCCATTTTATCCTCTACGGTTCTGAAAAACGATCAAGGAAAGAAGCGAACTGGAGACCTTCCTACGTTGGAATACCTCTTCGAGTTTTTAAATGCTTACGACTTTAGCAGTGAAGGTTCGGAAAACATTCAGGAAGACAACAAAACGTTGATAAACGCCTCGGTTCTCGGTTTGATATTCGAGAAAATAAACGGTTACAAAGACGGCTCATTTTTCACCCCAGGCTTTATTACCATGTACATGTGCCGCGAAACCATCCGTAAGGCCGTTGTACAGAAATTCCAAGATGACTTACCGGATTATACCATTGAAAATATAAAAGACATTTACGAACTGATTCCACAAAAGGTCTCTAGAAAAAAGGCCAATGAAGTCGTCAATTCATTGAAAATATGCGATCCGGCTGTAGGCTCTGGGCACTTCTTGGTCTCTGCGCTGAATGAGGTAATTGCGGTGAAGAATGATTTGAAGATTTTGGAAGACCGCGAGGGGAAATCGCTACACCGTTATGAAGTAGAAGTGGTGAACGACGAATTGATTGTCACCGACGAGGAAGGTGAACTTTTTGAATACAAACCCCATAGCAAAGAGAGTCAGCGCATACAGGAAACGCTTTTCCATGAGAAGCAAACCATCATTGAAAACTGTCTTTTTGGGGTTGACATAAATCCCAATTCGGTAAAGATTTGTCGTCTGCGTTTGTGGATTGAATTATTGAAAAACGCTTATTACAAAAATCCCACTGAGCTTGAAACCCTCCCCAACATTGACATCAACATCAAGTGTGGCAACTCCTTAGTGAGTCGTTTTGCCATTGATGCCGACTTGAAGCAAGCGCTGAAAAAGAGCAAGTGGACCATTGAGGGCTATCGCGCTGCGGTTGACACCTATCGCAATGCTAAATCAAAGGAAGAAAAACGTGAAATGGAAAATCTCATTTTAAGTATTAAACAGTCCTTTTCTTCTGAAATAAGGATGAATGATCCTTTGAAAAAGCGATATGATAAGCTCGCAAGTGAACTTTATCACCGGTTTACAGGCACATTTCTTTTTGAACCCGAGTCACCATATAGCAAAAAGGAAAAAGAGTTAGAAAAAAAACGAAAAAAGGAGCAGGAAAAATTAGAAAAAGAAATTGAGAAGGTATCTTCTAAAATTGAAGAAATAAAAGCCAACAAGATTTTTGAAAACGCTTTTGAGTGGCGATTTGAATTTCCCGAAGTGTTGAATGATGATGGCGATTTTGTGGGCTTTGATGTGGTGATTGGGAATCCGCCGTATATTAGACAGGAGGAATTTTCTGAGTTAAAACCGTATCTAAAAAACCGATTTGAAATATTTCACTCTTTAGCTGATTTGCTCACGTACTTTGTGGAGTTAAGTCATTCTATTTTAAGAAGCAATGGAACATTTCAATTTATTATTTCAGGTAAATTCACCAGAGCAGGTTATGGGAATCTAATGCGTAAGTTTTTATCTGAAAAAACAGAAGTGACGCATTTCATTGATTTTGGAGGTAAACCCGTTTTTGATGAAGCTACCGTTGATGCCGCCATAATTGGTTTTATTAAAAAACAGCCAAGCGATGACGGCAAACTTGTATATAAAGAAGTATTAAAAGAGGATGATGTTTCGTTAGATTTTGATAACTACATTAAAATCAATTCTACTGAGTTCCCAGCTATTGAATTAACAGAGGAGATTTGGAGTTTTGATAATCCAAAATGGCTTTCTATTATTCAGAAGATTAATAATAATGGTATTCCTTTAAGTGAATGGGATATAACTATTAACTTTGGCATAAAAACAGGCTACAACGAAGCATTTATTATTGACGAATCAAAGAAAAATCAACTAATTGAAGCCGACCCAAAGTCAGCAGAAATAATTAAGCCATTACTAAGAGGAAGAGATATTCAGAAGTATGTTGCAGATGAAGTTGTTAAATGGGTTGTTGGAACTTTTCCAAGTAAGAAAATTGATATTGAAGATTACACTTCAATCAAAGACTACCTGCTATCATTTGGTAAAACAATTCACCAAACTGGTGAAAAAGGTTCAAGAAAAAAGACCTCTCACAAATGGTTTGAAACTCAAGATAATATTGCGTTTTGGCAAGACTTCGAGAAACCAAAATTAGTTTGGAAACGAATAGGTTCAATACTTCGCTTTTGCTATGATGAAAGTGGCGCATATTGCCTTGATAGCACTTGTATTGCAACTGGTTCAAAAGTTAAATTCTTATCTGCAGTATTAAATTCTAAATTGTGTAACAAAGAGCTTTTTAGACTTTCACCAAAAACAGGAACAGGTGATTTAATTATTAGCGTACAAGCATTAAATCCGCTAAGAGTTCCAATACCAACAGATGAACAAGAAAACGAAATTTGTTCTTTGCTTGATATTATTATTGAGGCCAAAAAACAAAACCCCACAGCAGACAC
The DNA here is from genome assembly GCA_051859825.1 of Schleiferiaceae bacterium. Lineage (GTDB taxonomy): Bacteria > Bacteroidota > Bacteroidia > Flavobacteriales > Schleiferiaceae > CSBr16-58. The sequence goes on along the minus strand of JBHYFA010000001.1, from coordinate 99,577 downwards.
CTCTGACATAGAATCCCAAATCGACCAATTGGTTTATCAGCTTTACGATTTAATGGAGGAAGAAATAAACATTATTGAGAACGCATAAATGATAACGGCATTTGTATAACAATAAAGCATGATGTTATACACATTCAACGCTATGAGATCCGCGAATATCATCTGCGTTTTCTTCAGCTACATTCATAACTGAATAGGATAATCCTTAACACATTTTCAGGGTGCGGTGTGAAATTCTGCTTGTATAATCTTGTTTTTTTTGAAAACTATTTCTTACATTTGTTGCATGTTTTATAATTTAATATGTATTTACGACAACTAGCCCTTTTTAACCTTTACCCATTCAGCGCTATGAGGCATGTGAATATCATCTACATTTTATTGATTTCCGTTTTTCTTGTTTCTTGCAAAAAAGACCGCCACGACGAAGAGCTCAATCTTCAACAAATCCCTTACTCAGGCAATGAACTTCGTATTGACGGCTTCTATTACCAAACAATAGAAAGTACAAATTCCACCAAAGTATTTTTCCTTTATTCAAATGGGATAATCCTTGGAGGTTTCAATTACCCCGGTAGTAACTGGGAAAGTACATTAATAGAAGATGTTATTTCCGGAGAATATCATAATACTTCGGTGCGGTATAAATCAAGCTGGGGTCTCTACCAAATCCAAGACAGTACCATCATTTTTGAAAAGTGGTATTCCGCATCCCCGGGGTGGCACGAGGCATTTGCGCGGGAAGGCACTATTTTGAATGACACTACTTTTCTCATTGAACGTGCGTTTAAGTTTGAAAACGGCGGGCGAACCAATGTGAGAGAACGCGAAGAGCTCTTCCGTTTCCGTGAATTTAGTCCCAAGCCCAGTAGTGCTAATCCTTTTATTCCTTAACGAATAATGGATAATAAGTCATCGTTTAACTTTAATTTTTTTGTTATGAAAATCCACTATTTTGTACTTTAAGCCTTAGCATTGATGGTTAGTAACAAAACCTTTGCCCAAAGGTATGTATATAATCATGACAATGCCGGTAACCGAATTGAACGCCAGTTTTTGGTTCTCCGATCGAGTAATTCATTAGACAATAAAGAAATCGAAACATCCATAATGGATTATTCGATAAAGCTTTATCCAAACCCAGCTTCTGATTGGCTACATATCGATTGTGAGCAAACTCCTGATAGAATAGCTCTTTTACGATATATCTGGAAAGAAAATGGAAATTCCAGAAATGAGAAATAATTCTATTACTGTGGATGTTTCTGCATTTCCATCTGGAACATATTTCTTGCGGATACGAATAGGTAAGCAAGAAAAAACATGGAAAGTGGTTTTACTCTAACTTTAAAGCTATAAAAAATGAAGTATATTTTTCTATCAATCGTTGCGTGTATTTCTTATGGGCTAAATGCCCAGCACAATGCACTAAATAGTCCAAAATGGGCCATTTCATTGGAGACAGGACTTCAAGGTAATTTTCACAAACTTGATGGTGCGGTTCTCGCTACTCCAGTGAAATTGTTTGGAGAGTATTTTAAACCACTTGGGCGTAATAGTTCTTATTCTATTGGGCTCTCTTACGCTATAACAGAGCTTAAAGCTGTTACAGCTTACAATCCGGATATTCGACCATTAATTCCTCCTTTGGTTTACTACAATCCCGGATTTGGGAATATGATTAGCACCATAGCAGTCCCGGTAACTTATGCTTGACATGCTGGTCGTTTTACGCGTTTAGAACTTGGTGGTGTGCTCGCATACGACATTGCACACGACGGATATAAAACGCTGTTAACCACTGAAAATCAAACCACGCTTCCGCAACTTTTTATTTCGTCACAACATAACTTTAGGACCAGCTTTTTCGATTGGAGGAAGGTTAAGAAAAAACATGCGAGATTATGGTGCTATAGAATTTATGATGGTAACTAACCCTTTAGCTATAAGGGATGTGGTTTTTTCTCCCATGAACCAAGTTACAGCACAGCTCAACTACTTATTTCCTTTAACATTTAAGTAGAAGTTAGCTGAAGTTGACTAACCGAAGGCAACCTTATATCATGAGGAGGTGTCATAACTCATAACTCAAAACTCATGACCCATAACGCACCACCGCAGCTCCCCATCAACTTTTTTGATGATATCAAGCGTATTACAGAAATTATTTTTTGTATTAACAAATATTTGACTATCTTTGGCCGCTCATTAATGAACAACCAATAAATCACTGTACAGATGAAAAAAGTAAATCTTTTCATGGCTGCTTTTGCTCTTGTAGCATTTACTGCTTGCAGCAGCGCTAGCACCGAAGAAGTTTCTAACGATGTTGAAGAAACTGTTGAAGAAGTAGTTGACGCTACTGAAGAACTTATCGAAGAGGCTGAAGAAGTAGCTGAAGAAATCATGGAAGAAGCTGACGAAGCTGCTGAAGCTGCTGATGAGGCCGCTGAAGAAGTTTCAGAAGAAATTCGTGAAGAAGCTATCTAAGTTAGCTCTTGCAAATTAAAAAAAATGGTCACCAACTGGTGACCATTTTTTTTACCCTAAAACTTCTTCGGTGTAATATGCTTGGATTTCCTCAAAGATTCCGGTAATTTCTTCCAAACTTTCTGCGGTTACCAAACGGGTACGAAAAGGCTTGAAATGATCTAAGCCTTTGAAATAGTTAGTGTAGTGCCGACGCGTTTCAAAGATTCCGGTTTTTTCTCCCTTCCAATCTACCGCCATAGTGATATGTCGCGATGCTGCCGAAAGTCTTTCTTCAAGCGTAGGAGGAGCTAATAATTCTCCGGTTTTTAAAAAGTGCTTGATCTCTCGAAAAATCCACGGATATCCGATAGATGCCCTACCAATCATTACGCCATCTACACCGTACTTCAATTTCATTTCTAAGGCTTTCTGTGGAGAATCCACGTCGCCATTACCAAATACGGGTATGTGCATACGTGGATTGTTTTTCACTTCGGCAATCAAAGACCAGTCGGCCTCACCCTTATACATCTGTTTGCGCGTGCGTCCGTGAATGCTAATGGCTTTAATACCCACATCTTGTAAACGCTCCGCTACTTCCACGATGTACTTGGTGTCCTCGTCCCAGCCAAGACGGGTTTTTACGGTTACCGGTTTCGAGGTGCTCTTAACAATCTCTGCCGTCATGCGTACCATCTTTGGCACATCTTGCAGAATACCCGCGCCGGCACCTTTACAGGCAACGTTTTTTACCGGACAACCATAATTGATGTCAATGATATCGGGATTGGCTTCTTCGGTAATTTGCGCTGCCTGCCGCATGGATTCAATTTCACTTCCAAAAATCTGAATACCGATGGGGCGCTCGTACTCAAAAATATCGAGCTTTTGAACACTTTTGGCGGCATCACGAATCAGACCTTCGGAAGAAATAAACTCCGTGTACATTAGGTCGGCACCTTCACTTTTGCAAAGGGCACGAAAAGGCGGATCGCTCACGTCCTCCATAGGAGCAAGCAAAAGGGGAAATTCCCCCAAAGAAATATCCGCAATTTTAACGTCTTTCATTTTGCAAAAGTAAACAAGCTAATTTATACGTCTTTGACGTCTTGTTATACGAAGGCATTCAAGCCCGTTACGTCCAGACCGGTAATCAACAAATGAATATCGTGCGTACCCTCGTAGGTTACTACTGATTCTAAGTTCATCATGTGGCGCATAATCGGATACTCGCCGGTAATACCCATGCCTCCAAGCATTTGACGAGCTTCACGTGCAATGGTCAAGGCCATGTCAACGTTGTTTCTCTTGGCCATTGAAATTTGCGCTGAGGTGGCTCTGCCTTCATTTTTTAGAACACCCAAGCGCCAAGTAAGCATCTGAGCTTTGGTAATCTCGGTAATCATTTCGGCCAATTTCTTCTGTTGAAGCTGGAAGCCGCCAATGGGTTTTCCAAATTGAATGCGCTCTTTTGAGTAACGAAGTGCCGTATCGTAGCAGTCCATTGCCACGCCAATTACACCCCAAGCAATTCCGTAACGAGCAGAATCTAAGCAAGATAAAGGAGCGCCTAAACCGCTTCGTCCAGGGAGGATATTTTCCTTAGGAACTTTTACATTATCAAAAACGAGCTCACCGGTAGCGGAGGCGCGTAAACTCCATTTATTATGTGTTTCCGGGGTGGTAAAGCCTTCCATTCCTCTTTCCACAATAACCCCGTGGATGCGTCCTTCTTCATTTTTTGCCCATACTACGGCAACATCACAGAATGGCGCGTTGGAGATCCACATTTTTGCACCATTAAGAACAACGTGATCACCTTTGTCCACGTAATTGGTAACCATGCCTCCGGGATTACTACCAAAATCTGGTTCGGTAAGTCCGAATGCACCGAGCATCTCTCCCGAGGCGAGTTTAGGTAAAAACTTTTGCTTCTGCTCTTCTGAACCGTATGCGTGAATGGGGAACATCACCAAAGACGACTGTACGGAACAGGTTGAACGAATACCACTATCACCGCGCTCGATTTCCTGCATCATCAAACCATAGGAAATCTGATCGAGTCCTGCCCCACCATATTCTTGTGGTATGTAAGGACCAAAAGCGCCAATTTCAGCAAGTTTAGGTAATAGTTCACGTGGAAACTCAGCCTTTTGAGCATAGTCTTCAATAATAGGACTCACCTCTTTTTTCACGAAAGAACGCGTAGCATCGCGCACCATTTTGTGTTCATCAGAGAGAAGTTCGTCGAGTAGGTAGTAATCAGGAGCTTGAAAAAGATCGTCTTTAGCCATAAAATAAATTTTTTGCAAAAGTAAACCTCAAAGGGCATGTGAAGTTTATAAATCAGAGCGGAATCTAGATTGAATGTAGTGAGCAATCTTAGTTTTAATTCTCCTTAATTATTAAGCTCTATTCAATGATCAAAACGTTTCCTCACAACATTTTCGTTAAATCAAACCTGATTTCGCTAAATCGTATGTTATGGCCTTAAAATAATTTTTTTCGCTCGTTAAATCAAAAAATCTAATTTATTAACAAAAAATGTTATAATTTTGGCTATTCAAAATAAGGGTTTCCTTTTTAATTTGAAAAGCAGATATTATGAAAAGATTTTTTCACTTTTTACTTTTAGGCGCAGCCTTCTCATTGATAGGGTTATGGCCAAGTGAAACACAAGCCGCTCACCTTATTGGTGGGGAAATTACCTACGAATACATTGGTAATGCCGCGAACCCTCATCGCTATCGAGTAACGGTAGTATTGCACAGAACTACGCGCTGGACCACTTTTGATGGTGTAATGGGAGGAGCGCTTTGTGTTAGGTCTTCATGTTTTCCCAATCAAAATGTGCCTCTTGCTGTAAAACCTGGAACACCAGCTCAAGGTCAGCCAGTTCCCAATCAGGCTGAGTGTGTACAAAGTAATAACCCAAACTTTACTCCTGTAATTGAGCATTTTCTTGAGGGTACTGTAGACTTACCTGGTTTGTGTGCAGATTATACATTTGGTTATGTGTTTGTTTGCTGTAGAATTGGAGTTAATAACATTACCAACTATAGTGGAAATGGAACTGGTGGTTCAAGAAACTACATTGAAGCGAAATTGAACAATACTCAAGGTCACAACACTTCAGCTTCCTTTTTAGCACCCCCAGCTAAATCTTTCTGCTTAAACAATTTCTTTAATTGGAGTCAAGGTGCTGCTGAGCCAGATAATGATTCTATTCAATATGATCTTGGTACTGCAATGAATGCTACGGGGCCTTGTGCTCCTGGTCAAAATATGATTTTTGCGGCACCTTACTCTCGTTTAGAACCTTTGAATATGGCTCCTGGAACTTCAATGGTAGTAAGAACTAATGGTATCATAGAATTTACAACAGGAACGATTCCTGGAAACTATATTATTGTTGTAATAGTTAAAGAATTGCGCCTGCATCCAACAGGAGGTTTCTATTATGAAGTAGGATCTGTAATGCGGGAAATGCTCGTAAACCTTGTAGATAACTGTTTGCCGGGTGTGCAAAATGGGCCGACTTTTGATTTGGCTCACTCATCTACTACTATGGGCTTAATTAGTACATCTGCTTTAGGAGTTGTTGGAAATAATTATCCGCACCCAAATAAAGACTCCGTTCCCGATCCCAATTCATCCACAGGGTATTCTATGGAACTACCAATTATCAATTATCCTTGTTTCGATTCTGTAATTACATTACATTTCGCAACTTTTGTACAGTGCCCTTCTATTACACCTAATGGATCGGAGTTCCGCCTTACAGGCCCTGACTCTAATTTAGTCCCTATTAATCGAGTAACTAAAAACTGTAACGCCGCTTTGGAAACCAGGCAGGTTGACCTCCACTTACTAACCCCAATGGCTGTAGAAGGTGATTATTATATGTACATTAAAGAAGGTGACGATGGTAATACCTTACTTAATGCTTGTGATTTTGAAATGGAGGAATTCTTCTTGCTCGTAATTCGAGTTAACAACTGTCCAGACCCCGAGTATGACATCACCAACGTGAGCGTGGTTAACAACGACCACATCCAAATCTTCTGGGAACCTGATACAACCACTTTCCCACGTTTCGCAGTAAGCGGATGGTATTTCTTCCGTTCAGATGATAACGGTAATACCTTTAATAGAGTGGGCGACCGTCGTGGACCAACCGCTGGTTTCCAGGATGACTGGATCGACTTTAGCGTTGATAATGATGATGTAAACAGTAGAAACCACCGCTACCAAATTCAAATGGAAATCAGTGGTACATTCTTCCACTTTACCCGTGATATTACCTCAATCTTCCTCGAAAAAGGTCCAGGCTACGGAACAGGAACAAGCTGGAATATCGAGTGGAATGAGTATGATGGATGGGCAGACCCCGAATATACACTCATGATGTGGGATATTGATTCAACAGGAACTTGGGATCCAGTTGCACAGCCGGGTAATCCTACACAAGCGAACACCATGCAGTTTGATTATTTGACCGTTGCCGATAGACAAGGAGATAATTTTGCTTTGCGAATTGATGCAAAAGACCCTAACTTCTCGGGTATTGACTACACAGCGAGCTCAAATTACATCTATCTAACTGTTCCAAATGTACCACCACCACCACCACCACCAGATGCTTGGCCTGTTGAGGATTTGAATATTCCGAATGTATTTACACCAAACGGTGATGGTAAAAACGACATCTTTACAATTAAAGGTATTGAAGGCTTCCGCTCTGCAGAAGTTGTATTTACCAATCGTTGGGGTAATGTAGTATATCAAAATGATCGTTTCCACCGTGATAACGAATGGGACGGAAGAGATATGCGTACCGGCCAAATGGTATCTGACGGGACCTATTTCTATATCATCCGCCTACGCGGAAGCGTTCTAGGTCTTCCAGATGTTGAAGAAACTGGTGCAATCCAAATTTTTAGCGGAAGCAGATAATCTTCCTCTCAATTTATAACTGTAAAAAAGCCCGTTGAAATCCAACGGGCTTTTTTAGTGCTTTGAGACGGGATGATTGATGAATAAGACGCACGGCTTGCTGTACGTCTCTACTTTATAAAAACGTATGTCAGGTCACGAGGCATTCCCGGTATTTCAACCCACCTCACAAATTTACTCTTAGAGCTTTCTCGACAGACTATATCAATCGTTCAATTTAAGCACCGCCATAAAAGCCTGCTGCGGAATCTCCACATTTCCTACCTGACGCATACGCTTCTTACCGGCCTTTTGCTTTTCTAATAGTTTGCGCTTACGACTGATATCACCACCGTAACACTTCGCAGTAACATCTTTTCGCAAAGCACTCACCGTTTCACGGGCGATAATTTTTGCACCAATGGCTGCCTGAATAGCAATGACAAACTGCTGACGAGGAATCAATTCTTTTAGCTTCAAACACATCTTTTTTCCAATATCGTACGCATTAGTGCGATGAATAAGGGCCGATAGAGCATCAACGGGATCACCATTGATTAGCACGTCAACTTTTACCAACTCTGAATCTTGATAATCGATAGGCTGGTAGTCAAATGAGGCATAACCGCGGGAAATAGTTTTTAAGCGATCGTAAAAGTCAAAAACAATTTCCGCTAAGGGCATGTCGAAAGTCAACTCTACCCGATCTGATGTGAGATAAACCTGGTTCTTTAAAATTCCCCGTTTCTCAATAGACAAAGTCATAACAGCCCCAACAAAATCAGCCTTTGTGATAATTTGTGCACGGATATATGGCTCTTGAATTCTATCCAAAACGGAGGGATCAGGGAAGTCGGTAGGGTTGTTTACCGGTACCATCTTCGTTGGGTCTTTTTTAAGGAAAGCCCGATAGGATACGTTGGGAACGGTGGTAATGACCGTCATATTAAATTCCCGCTCCAAGCGCTCCTGAATGATTTCCATGTGGAGCATCCCTAAAAAGCCACAGCGAAAACCAAAGCCCAAAGCCGCAGATGATTCCGGCTCGTAAATGAGCGAGGCGTCGTTCAGTTGTAATTTCTCTAAAGAGGCGCGCAATTCTTCAAACTCCTCGGTATCCACAGGGTAAATCCCCGCAAAAACCATTGGCTTTACATCTTCAAAACCCGCAATGGCTTTATCAGCAGGCTTCTCCACCGCAGTAATGGTATCACCCACTTTTACCTCACGTGCCTCCTTAATTCCAGAGATAATATAGCCAACATCTCCTGCAGAAATTTCACTACGTGGCTCCTGCTTCAATTTCAAAACCCCAATTTCGTCGGCGTCATATTGCCTGCCCGTCGCCATAAATTTCACTTTCTGACCCTTACGGATGGTTCCATTAACTACCTTGAAGTAGGCTTCAATTCCGCGGAATGGATTAAAGACACTATCAAAAATGAGCGCCTGCAATGGAGCGTCTGGGTCTCCTTCGGGCGCGGGAATCCGATCAACAATAGCCTCAAGAATGGCGGGTACGCCGATTCCTGTTTTTCCACTTGCAGGAATCACTTCGTCAGGACTACAGCCTAGTAAGTCAACGATCTGATCTGTAACTTCTTCCGGACTCGCGCCGGGGAGATCAATCTTGTTGAGAATGGGAATGATTTCCAAATCGTGCTCCAATGCTAAGTAAAGATTGGAAATGGTTTGCGCCTGAATACCCTGAGCGGCATCAACAATGAGTAAAGCTCCTTCACATGCGGCGATAGAGCGACTCACCTCGTAAGAAAAATCAACGTGCCCGGGAGTGTCGATCAAGTTTAGGGTATATTTTTCACCATTCAATTCGTAATTCATCTGAATGGCGTGACTTTTAATAGTGATACCACGCTCGCGCTCTAAGTCCATATTGTCGAGCAATTGGTCTTTCTTTTCCCTTACGCTAACACTCTGCGTTTCGTCTAATAAACGATCAGCCAGTGTGCTTTTTCCGTGATCAATGTGAGCAATGATGCAAAAGTTACGAATGTTCTTCATTTTCATATCTAACAAACTCCCTATTTTTAAGTAGTTAAGAAAATCTTGCGTCCTAAAACTACCTAGGAAAGCAAGTTGCAAAAATAACAACAAAGAGGCCTTTGAGGTTGACCTCTACCGAATATTATTTTGCAAATGTTTTACGGGAAAAATGAGAGGCTTAGATGCTTGCTGAACAATATATTTGCCGACAAATTTTTTTACATGAGTTTACTTATTGTGGGCACAGTTGCCTTCGACGCTATTGAGACTCCCTACGGGAAAACAGATAAGATTATTGGTGGTGCTGCTACGTATATAGGTCTTTCAGCCTCAGCGCTTTTGGATAAATCTATGTTGGTAAGCGTAGTAGGGGAAGACTTCCCTGAGGAGACCATAAAATTGATGCAATCTAAAGGAATGGATACCGAAGGATTGCAAATCAAGAAAGGTGAAAAAACCTTTTTCTGGTCGGGAAAGTACCATCGCGATATGAATACACGTGACACCATGGATACCCAGTTGAATGTTTTGGAAACCTTCGATCCCTTTGTTCCCGAGAACTTTCGTGACGCCGAATTTCTGATGCTGGGAAATCTTATGCCATCTGTGCAGCAAAAAGTCCTAGACCAGATGAATAAACGCCCCAAGCTGGTTGTCCTCGACACCATGAATTTCTGGATGGATCATTTTATGGGTGATTTGGCAGAAGCACTTAAAGGAGTCGATGTTTTAACTATCAACGATGAAGAAGCACGTCAACTATCTGGCGAATACTCTTTGGTGAAAGCCGCTCAACGTATTATGAAAATGGGTCCCAAGTACCTCATTATTAAAAAAGGAGAACACGGCGCTATGTTGTTTGATAACGACCATATATTCTTTGCTCCGGCTTTCCCATTAGCCGATGTGCTTGATCCTACGGGAGCGGGAGATACCTTTGCAGGAGGATTTGTGAGTTACTTAGCCCATCACGGTGAAATTTCTTGGGAATCTATGAAGCGCGCCGTTGCCCACGCAACTGCCATGGCTTCATTCTGTGTAGAGAAGTTTGGTATTGAAAAATTATTGGAAGTAAACCCTGCCGAACTTGAGGAAAGAAAACTTGCTCTAGCCGAATTAACTCGTTTAAGTTAATTCCCTTTAGCTGGTATTTGACACGTATTTTTGCAAACCCAAAAAGCCAAGTCCGAATTAAAGGCCAATGTATACCCGCAATCTGAATACTTGTTTAGAGAGCGATAATCCGTTAAAATATGAAATGTCCATGTAGTAGCCTTCACAAACTCCAATGAAAATTGACTAGGACATTCTATATGACAACTAAAAAACAAATCATTTACATATGAAAGAAGTAACCTTTAGAGAAGCCATAGCAGAGGCGATGAGTGAAGAAATGCGTCGCGACGATAGCATTTATTTGATGGGAGAAGAAGTGGCTGAATACAATGGTGCCTACAAAGCTTCCAAAGGAATGTTGGATGAGTTTGGTGCCAAGCGCGTAATTGACACCCCAATTTCCGAACTTGGATTTGCAGGTATTGGTGTGGGTTCTGCCATGAACGGCTTGCGACCCATTATTGAGTTTATGACTTTCAACTTCTCATTGGTCGCCATTGATCAAATCATCAACAACGCGGCAAAAATGAAGCAGATGTCGGGCGGACAATTCAACATCCCCATCGTTTTCCGCGGACCAACTGCATCTGCGGGTCAGCTTGGAGCTACGCACTCACAAGCATTCGAGAGCTGGTACGCCAACTGTCCCGGTTTGAAAGTAGTTGTTCCATCCAACCCACTCGACGCCAAAGGTCTATTGAAATCTGCAATTCGTGATAACGACCCAGTTATCTTCATGGAATCTGAGCAGATGTATGGTGATAAAATGGAAATTCCCGAGGAAGAATACCTCATCGAAATTGGCAAGGCCGACATCAAGCGTGAGGGTAGCGATGTAACTATCGTATCTTTTGGAAAAATCATCAAGAGAGTCTATGAGGCTGCTGAAAAATTAGCCGAAGAAGGAATTTCTTGCGAAGTGATTGACCTACGCACTGTACGTCCTATTGATTACGATACCGTAATTGAATCCGTAAAGAAGACCAACAGACTTGTATGTGTTGAAGAAGCTTGGCCTTTGGGTAGTATTGCTACGGAGATTGCCTTCGCTGTTCAGCGTTTGGCCTTTGATTACCTCGATGCGCCAATTCGCCGTGTAACTTGTACCGATACACCCATTGGATATGCACCTAATTTGGTAGAAGCTTTCTTGCCTAAAGTGGAAAACATCGTTCAATCGGTTAAAGACGTAATGTACGTGAACTCATGAGCAACGAACGCATCAATACAAATAGGGCTCCCAAACCCGTAGGACTTTACCCTCATGCTCGAAAAGTTGGAAATCTTCTTTTCCTATCGGGCGTAGGTCCTCGTGTGGCGGGTAGCGACAGCAACGATAGTGGTGTTCCTGGTCTAGAGCTCGATCACAACGGCAACTTTGCACAGTTTGATTTTGAAGCTCAGGTGCACTCGGTTTTTCAGAATGTGAAAGAAATTCTGGAAGCGAGTGGGTCTTCTTGGGACAAACTTATTGACGTAACGGTATTCTTGGTAGATATGCGTAGAGATTTTAAAACATTTAATCGCATTTACGCCGAGTATTTTAAGGACAATCAACCTTGCAGAACAACAGTAGAAATCAACAGGTTGCCTACTCCAATTGCCATTGAGTTAAAGTGTATTGCCGAAATCTGATTTTTGGTAAACACCTTATGACCTTTTCTTGTTAGCTACACAAATTTTAATACCCTTTTTATTATGTCCGATCAATCATTTGCATCCAGGCATATAGGTCCTCGCGATACCGAAATCCAGGAAATGCTTTCAGTAATTGGCGTTGATACTGTTGAAGAATTATTGCAGCGCAGTATCCCCGATAGCATTCGACTAGATAGTCCTCTCGAACTTGACCCAGCCTTAGGCGAACATCAATACATCAAGCATCTTCACGAAGTTGCCGGAAAGAATAAAGTTTTCAGTAACTTTATTGGAATGGGCTACCACGATACGGTATTGCCTGGAGTAATTCAGAGAAATATTTTAGAAAACCCCGGTTGGTACACGGCTTACACGCCTTATCAAGCAGAGATTGCTCAGGGTCGTTTAGAAGCCTTGATCAATTTCCAAACGATGATTACCGATCTCACCGGAATGGAGATGTCAAACTCCTCGCTTCTCGACGAGCCCACCGCGGCGGCAGAAGCGATGAGTATGTTATACAGTGCCAAACCCCGAGAGCAGAAGGATGCTAACTTATTCTTCGTTTCTCGTCATTGTTTGCCACAAACCATTGCTTTACTCGAAACTCGTGCTGAGCCTATTGGAATTCAATTGGTAATTGGCGACCACAGAGAAGTAAATCTTGATAATCGTTTCTTCGGAGCTTTGTTACAGTATCCTGCTGGTGATGGTGCAATTTTCAATTACCGTGAATTTGTAGAGAGAGCCAAAGCTGAGAATGTGAAGATTGCTGTAGCGGCTGATATCATGGCTTTGGTATTATTGGAGGCTCCCGGAAAGTGGGGCGCTGATGTTGTAGTGGGCACCACTCAACGTTTCGGAATTCCCTTGGGTTATGGTGGTCCACACGCGGCTTACTTTGCTACCCACGAATCAATGAAGCGCTTTGTACCAGGAAGAATCATTGGTCAAACTATTGATAAAGATGGAAGTCCAGCTCTGCGAATGGCATTACAAACGCGTGAGCAGCATATCAAGCGTGATAAAGCGACCTCTAATATATGTACTGCCCAGGTACTACTTGCCGTAATGGCCGGTATGTATGGTGTGTATCATGGTCCACAAGGATTAAGAAAGATTGCCACACGTATTCACAAATTGACTGTAAGTTTAGCCGATGGTTTGCGTAAATTAGGCTTTGAACTAGGAAGTTCCGAGTTTTTTGATACGCTGGAAGTTGAATTAGACACCATCGACATTGCACGTGTGCGCAAATTTGCGGAAGAAGCGAAAATGAACTTCCGATATATAAGCAATCATAAGGTGGGGATTAGTTTGAACGAAACCTGCACAATGGATACTGTTCAAGATATTTTGCAAGTTTTTGCCGAGGCTGCGGAATTGGACTTTATCTCAGCCAAAGAGCTTGATTTGGTAATTATTCCGGAAGATTTGCTTCGCAAGGACGAAGTTTTAACCTACGAAGTTTTCAACCGCTACCATAGCGAAACGGAAATGATGCGCTACATCAAAAAGCTTGAGCGCAAAGACTTGTCTTTAAATCATTCTATGATTCCTTTGGGTTCATGCACGATGAAGCTCAATGCTGCTGCAGAAATGATTCCCGTTACTTGGCCGCAATGGGCGAATATTCACCCGTTTGCCCCCTTAAATCAGGCAGAAGGGTACCAGTATGTAATCCGTGAAATGGAGCGTTATTTGGCGGAAATCACCGGTTTTGCCGGAGTGAGTTTGCAGCCAAACTCTGGGGCGCAGGGCGAATATGCAGGTTTAATGGTTATTCGTGCGTATCATCATTCACGAGGCGACCATCATCGCAATATTGTACTTATTCCATCGAGTGCACACGGAACCAATCCTGCAAGTGCGGTAATGGCCGGAATGAAGGTAGTGGTAGTAAAATGTGATGATCAAGGAAATATCGATGTTGAAGACCTAAGAGCTAAAGCCGAAAAGCACAGTTCGGAATTATCGGCATTGATGATTACATATCCATCTACCCACGGAGTTTTTGAAGCCGCGGTTAAAGAAATCACCAAGATCATTCACGATCACGGCGGACAAGTATATATGGATGGTGCAAACATGAATGCTCAGGTAGGACTTACTAGTCCGGGAAGTATTGGAGCTGATGTTTGCCACCTCAACCTACACAAGACTTTTGCTATTCCTCATGGAGGAGGAGGTCCTGGCATGGGCCCCATTTGTGTGGCACCACAGCTTGTACCTTTCTTACCGGGTCATCCCATTGTAAAAACGGGAGGAAAAACGGGAATTACACCAATTAGTGGTGCACCATGGGGAAGTGGTTTGATTTTACTTATTTCGTATGGTTACATGAAAATGCTTGGTTCTGAAGGATTGACAAAATCGACGGAATTAGCGATTTTAAATGCCAATTACATCAAGGCTCGTTTCAAAGGATATTATGATACGCTCTATACTGGCGAGATGGATTGTGTAGCTCACGAAATGATCATTGATTGCCGTCCATTTAAGAAAATGGCTGGTATTGAAGTTACCGATATTGCCAAGAGATTGATGGATTATGGTTATCATGCTCCAACGGTATCCTTCCCTGTTGCTGGAACCATGATGATTGAGCCTACGGAGAGTGAAAGTAAGCATGAACTCGACAGATTTGCTGATGCGATGATTCAAATTCGCCAAGAAATTGATGAAATTGCGGAAGGAAAGGCCGACATTGCTAATAATGTTTTGAAAAATTCTCCTCACACGATGGAGCTTATTACAGCCGATGAATGGAATTTCCCGTACAGCAGGTCGAAGGCGGCATTTCCTATGGACTATTTGAAAGACAATAAGTTCTGGCCTAGTGTTCGCCGTGTTGATGATGCTTATGGCGATCGAAACCTCGTTTGTACGTGTGCGCCTATTGAGAGTTATCAGTAACGGTTGCAACTAAAATAATAAGCTAGCATATTTTTTTTTAAAAAAGTGTGTTGGCTTATTTTCTTTTTGTACTTTTGACGTTCAGATAATCTAAACGTAATCTAATATGAAAAGAATTTATGTAATTGCAGCGATGCTTGCCACTGGTTCTGTTTTCGCGCAGGCTCCTGTTAATGCACCTGAAGCAACACCAGTACTTGAGGTGTTTGATGGTGTATCAATGCGCACTTATGAATCGCCTATTTTTGTTGATGGCGCAGAAACGCCCATCTGGTCAGAGGATTTTGCCAACGGTTTAACCGGCTGGACAAATGCTGGTTTTACTGGCACAGGTGCTCCTGACCAAAATGCTCAGTGGGAATATCGTGGGCCTAACACGAACCCCGATACTTCACAAGGTAGTCGTGGTTTTTTCTCAGGTGTGAATAATCCAACACCAAGTAATTTCCCTATTGCTTCTCCAACTAAAGACAACGGTTTTGTTATCTTTGATTCTGACTATTTGGATAATGATAATACCTCGACCTTTGGTGCAGGTGCTTCAGAAGCTCCTCATATCGGAACCTTGGAGTCACCAACGATTAACTTAGCTTCACACCCTCAAGTAATTATTGAGCTATATAGCTATGCTCGTACATTTAACTCAAGCTTCTATGTTGCCTTCAGTAAGGATGGTGGTACCACTTACCCTGATTCAATCAGAATTGCTTCAGCATTAGGTGTTAATGGCGCAACTCCTCGTGATTTCCGCACTGTTGCTAACATTAGTAATTTTGTTGGAGGTGAAAGCAACGTAAAAATAAAATTGATTTTTGATGGAAATAGCACATTGAATTCTGCAAGTGCTCCTGGTTACTACTTCTGGATGGTTGATGATATCGCTATTAAACCAGCTCCAAACGTACTCTTCTCCTTCGAGCCTTTTGTGAATGCTGCTGGTGATCCAACCCCTGTATTTGATGTGTTGGCAAATCATCCTGTTGTTTGGTATAATTTCTTTGGCGGAGGAACAGTTCCTCCCGGAGTTTACCCTATTACTACTCTACGTCAAACAAGAGCGATTGCATTTAACGCTAACATTAGAAATATTGGTGCAACGCCACAATCAAACGTTGGTCTTGTAGTGGAAATTTATCGCGGTGGTGCTTTAGAAACTACGCTTTCTTCTCCCACTACTCCACTTGTGCCTGTGTTAGACATCGCTCCAGCAAGCATTATGGAAACCAACTTCTGGACACCTACACAAAAGGGTCTTCATGCATGTGTTTTCAAGGTTATTTCATCTGATTTAACAGCCTCGAACAATGGCCCTAATAACATTACTGCACGTCCTGATACGGTATTCTTTAATATTGGTGATGAGTTCTTTGGTCATGACTTTATGCGTTTCAATAATGCAATTGGTACTAATAACTTAGGTAATGATGGTTCTGCTGTTGCTGTACGTTACGAAATCAAAGAAGGTTCAAGAGACCAAGCATTAGGTGTTCGTCTAGGTCTTTCTGCTGCTTCCGTTGCTGGTGGTGTAGTTGAGTTCAAAGTTTTCCGTAACCTTGACTTAGCTGGTGGTTTCCCAATTGCCGTTGCTTCTAAAACGCTTACAGCTGCCGATATTTCTCAGGGTTTTGTTGATGCAGACTTTTATAATCCTGTTACCAACTTTGGTCAAATCGATATGGAGTATCCAACCCCTACCCCTGTGACCAATTTCCAAGATTCTGCCTTCTGGGTAGTTGCTGAGTTTACTTCACAGAACGCTCAGTTCCCCGTTGCTATTCGTAATGATGCAACGACTCCATCTCCTTTGCAGTCTCTTATGTTTATCCCTGATCAAGGTTCTTGGTTTAGTTCTTTTGCAGGTTCACGTAACTTTGCTCGTCCTCATCTTCGTTTGTTTACCTGTTCTTCTGCAGAAGCATGTAACTTTAACGTTGAGACTGTTGACGCTAATTTTGCTGGAATTCGTTACTACCCTAACCCAACCACAGGTCGTCTAGTACTGGATTTTGAAAACCCTGCTGCCAATAGAGCTAATCTTCGTGTTACTGATTTAAGTGGTAAAGTTGTTCACAGCGAGTTCGCTCATACTGTTGGACATCACCAAATGGATCTCGGACACTTGGCTTCTGGCATCTACATTTTAAGTGTAGAGATTGGTGGAAAGGTTAACACCTATAAAGTGAGCATCGAAAAATAATTAATTTTCGATACAACGAATTAAAAGCTGCCTCATTGAGGCAGTTTTTTTTTGCACAAATTATTTTTCTATTGAAAAAATCCATACATTTGATACCGTTAAATCGTTTTGATTTTTTAAACCCACTACTATGAAAAAAATCTACCTTGGAATGGCGTTGAGCTTTAGTGCCGTTGCCATAGCACAATCTCCGGTATCTGTTCATACCATGCCTGATGTGCCTGAATTAAACTACGATACCGATAATCTCCGAAATGAAAGCCCTCTTTTCGTCGATGGAAAGGAAACGCCCATTTGGTCAGAAGATTTTTCTAATGGACTATCTGGATGGACAAACGCGGGCTTTACTGGTACAGGTGCCCCAAACGCCAACGCAGTTTGGGAGTATCGTGGGCCCAATACTAATCCCGACGTTTCCCAAGGAAGTAGAGGTTTTTACTCGGGAGTAAATAACGCAACCCCCACCAACAACCCCATACTTTCACCTTCGGCTTCGAATGGCTTCGTGATTTTTGATTCTGATTACCTCGACAATGGTAATACGAGTACAGTAGGAGCAGGCAGTGCTCCGGCGCCACACATTGGCACATTGGAATCGCCTATTATCAATTTATCTGGTCATCCGGAGGTAGTTCTTGAGTTATATAGCTACGCACGCATGTTCAACTCTTTCTTCTACGTTGCTTTTAGTTCAGATGGTGGAACCACCTACCCAGACTCCATAAGGGTTGCACCTCAATTTCCAGTAAATACCGCAACTCCCCGAGATTTTCGGACACTTGCAAACGTTAGTGCTTTCATAGGAGGTCAAAGTAATGCACGTATTAAACTGGTTTTTGACGGAAGAAACCCAAGAAGCGCAACCGCTAATCCTGGCTTATACTTCTGGATGGTTGACGATATTGCTATCAAAACCGCACCTAATACCCTATTCTCTTTTCAAGAAGCTACTGATGCAAATGGCAATCCCATTGAACTCTTTGATGTAAAAGCCGATAATCCGATGGTTTGGTATAACTTTTTTGGAGGAGGTACCGTTCCACCAGGTGTGTATCCTATTACTACTTTGCGTCAGGAACGAGGCTTTAGCTTTAATTCCAACGTCAGAAACATTGGAGCATTACCACAAACGAATGTGAGTTTGGCAGTTGAAATATACCAAGGTGGAACTTTGGTAACCACTCTGCAAAGCCCAGCAGTACCATTACTTGCATCTGGTGACATAGCAACAGCTGCTGTTTTAGAGACAAATTTTTGGAACCCTACCCAGAAGGGACTTTTTGGCTGCGTGTTTAAAGTGCTTTCCGATAGCCTAACCGCATCTCAAAATGGGCCTAATTCTATTGATGGACGACCAGATACCGTGTTTATAAATGTAACGGATAATTTATTCGGGCACGATTTCAACCGCTTTAATAATGCGCTTGGAACCAATCAGCTTGGAGCAGATGGGTCAAAAATGGCTATTCGTTTCGAGCCTGTAGAAGGATCACGTGATCAGGTGAGCGCCGCAAGACTAGGCTTATCAGCCCTCACTCAAGCAGGAGCAACCTTAGAATTCCAGATCTTTAGAAACCTTGATCTATCAGGAGGATTCCCTATCGCTGTGGCAAGTAAGACAATTACAGCTGCCGATATATCGCAAGGTTTTGTTGAAGTTGATTTCTACAATCCTGCTACAAATTCTGGACATGTAGATATGGAATATCCAACCCCTACACCGGTTACCGCTTTCCAAGATTCCGCTTTTTGGTTAGTAGCTGAATTTACTTCAAATAATAACCAGTTTCCTCTGATGGTAAGAAATGATCGTACAACCGCATCACCATTTCAATCGTTGATGTTTAACTCAAACTCTGGCAACTGGTTTAGCCGCTATACCGGTTCTAGAAATTTTGCACGACCTCATTTAAGACTTGTTACTTGCTCTTCCGCTTCTCTATGCAACTTAAGTGTTTCTGAAATTGATGCAAGTAAAAGTAATGTTCGCTACTATCCCAACCCTACAACGGGCAGATTACTTTTAGAGTTTAATGATGTAAAAGGCTCGTCAGCTATATTACGAGTAACCGATCTAAGCGGTAAAGTTGTTCAAACAGAAACCGCACGCAACATCAATAGTACCCACCACCAAATGGAACTTGGGCACCTCGCTTCGGGAATGTACATCCTTAGCGTGGAAATTGATGGAGCAATCCACACCCACTCAGTGAATATCGACACCTACGTCGATAAACCTTCTTATGTCCTAAAGGCCATTGCTTTCTATAGTAATGGCCTTTATTTTTTTCGAGTGTAAAACTTAAGAAGAAACAATGTATATTTATCGCACAAATGAAGTTGTATAAACAATGTCTATCAATTAGGTTATGAAAAAACTCCATACTTTTTCATTCTGCTTGCTTTCTGTTGGAATGTTTGCTCAATCTGTACCAACTCAGCTAGGTAAAGCAAAAGCAACTTTAGAACACCACTTAGACGTTAGTAAACGAAGCCATATCCAACCTATTCAAACTAATGGTGCGGAAACGAGCACTATTTGGTTTGAAGACTTTTCTAACGGTTTAGCAGGATGGAATAACCTTGGCTATTTGGATAGCATAACTATTGATTCTAATGCTTTATGGGAATATCGTGGCCCAAATTCTTCTCCTGATAATTCAGTTGGCAGTCGAGGTTTTTTCTCCGGAATTAATAATGTACCTCCAACTAACCTTCCTATCGCCTCTCCTACTGCTGCCAACGGTTTCGTGATTTTTGATTCAGACTATTTGGATAATGGCAATACCAATGTCCCCGGCTCTGGGGTTTCACCTACACCTCACATGGGAACCTTAGAATCGCCAATTATAGACCTATCTAACCACCCAGATGTGATAATAGAGTTATTTAGTTTTGCCAGATCTTATAACGCCAGACGCTTTATTGCCTTTAGTTCTGATGGAGGGAACACTTACCCCGATACCATTGAAGTCGCGAATGAATTTTTAATTAATACTATCACACCTCGAGATTACCGAACAATTGCTAATGTAAGCACATTCATAGGCGGAGAAAGTAACGCCCGTTTTAAGCTCATTTTTGACGGAAAAAATAGAGTTATAGATACTTCTTCTTCTAGCCACGGATACTATTATTGGATGGTAGATGATATTGCCATAAAAACTGCGCCCAATACCTTATTTGCGTTTGAAAAGTCAACACTCTTCAATTCAGATGTTGAATCATTTGTTATTGAAGCTGAAAATCCAACTGTTTGGTATAACTTTTTTGGTGGGGGTATAGTTAACCCTGGCGTGTATCCCTCTTATACAGATATGCAAACACGTGGATATTCATTTGGAGGGAATATTAGAAACATTGGTACGAGTACTCAAACCAACGTTCGAATTATAGCAGAAGTTTATTCTAATGGAATGCTTTCATCTGTTATTAGTAGTAGTCCAAGAACAATAACGCCGGGGCAAATTGTAAATTCGAATCTGTTGAAAACGTCACCTTGGTCGCCGACTACCAATGGCGTATATGACGTAGTGGTAAAAATAATATCCGATAGTTTGGATGCCGCAGATAATAGTCCCAATACTGTTACTGACGCTCCTGATACGCTCAGCTTTGAAAGACAGTTCTACAATCTTGGATTACATTTTAACAAATTTGACAACTCGATAGGAACTAACCAATTGGGTGATGATGGATCCGCTATTGCTATGAGATTTGAAGTAAAAGAAGGCTCTAGAGGTGAAATTGTTGGAGCAAGACTTGGATTATCCCCCCAGAGTATTGCTGGCGGTGAAGTAGAATTTAAAATATATCGGAATAATGATTTATTAACAAATGATACTCCTCTATTTAGCGCTCGAAAAACCATTTCTGCAGCAGATATAACCAATCAGTATATCGAGATGATATTCGACTCTTATGGTTTAAATAATGGTTCGATTGCCTTCGAGTATCCTACCCCTAATCCAATTTGGAGTCACGCCATTAAAGATTCAGCCTTTTGGCTGGTAGCCGAGCTATACTCTTCATCAGGTCAGTTTCCTGTGATGGTTAAGAATGATAGAACAACAGAGCCGCCTTATCAATCGCTCATGTACGATTTAGGTTCAAGTGATTGGTTTAGCAGATTTTCTTTCTCTAGAAACTTCAGTCGGCCACATCTCACATTACTATTATGTCCTTCGTACCTTCTTCATGGATGCTTTGTTAGTGTAAATACCATGGATGCCCAGAAAAATTTTATACATGTATTTCCAAATCCATCATCAGGAAAAGTAACAGTAGAATTTTTTGAGGCAATAGGTGAAACGGCAAAGTTAGACATTACGGATCTCAACGGAAAGACGCTGCTTTCCGAACACGTTAGGCCAAATGCTAATAATCAACATCAACTGGATTTAAGCAATTTCGCAGCAGGTATGTATATACTCAAGGTTGAAATGAATGGTGTGAGGAATACCTACAAAGTGAATATCGAAAAGTAATTCGATAATTCTTATTGCATAAAGGCCATTACTATCTCAAGCAATGGCCTTTATGAATTAGCGAAGAACCGGACTTTCTAGCCAGCCACTAATCGTTTTTGATGAGTTTTCGGCTCGCAAGAAACGCACCTCCTTCATCGTACACGTACACTAAGTACATGCCTGAACCTAAACCATCTACTTCAATAGTGACTTCATCGGAACCCCTTTTTCCGTTAATCTCCTTCACAACCTTAGCGTGCATATCCATTACCACTAGTTTAATATTTTGATCGAGAGGTCTCTGAAATTGTAAAGCAGTGCGAGAAGCGGCTGGATTTGGAGATATTACCGGTGAAAATTCTTCGCCAAACTTCTGAACGGACACGCTTGAATAAAAATCCAAATCATAACTTCCTCCAATTACTGCGTTTGCGGCAGAATTCAGATTTAACACCATCAAGGTTGAGCGCATTTTGGGCTGCAGTGGGTCGTGAGCAAAAAACTTATATCGATGGATAGTATTTACTTCGCCTTGACTTAAGCTAAATTGAGCCAATAACGCTGGCGGAGCAGGTTGACCACCTAAAAAGAAACTATCTACCGTGGTGACAGTTTCTCGAACTAATTTAGTGAAGTATCCGTTTGAAGGAATGTTTGCCGTAGATGGAAGAGTGAGTATTCCATATCCTACCACTGTATCGTGCTGTTGAACACTTTGTTTCAATTGCCCCGGGGCTTGAATGATATTCGCCATGGTAACTGTAATCTCAAAATCAGTGATTTCATCATAACTTGCTGCCCAGGAAGAATTCTGCGGAGCTACAGTAATTGGATACTCAATTATTGGAACATTCGTTCCGTGGTAGGTGTGCGACCCAACAAACCATATTGAGTCTTCCGGATGCATGGAAACAGAGCCAATTTCATACGAGCCTACAGGAGTTTCAAAGCCTAAATAATACAAAGCGTTTTGATCTTTTTTGTAATAAGCTCGATTACCGGTAATTTCTAGTGTACTTAAAAAGGAGGAGTAAGTTTGCATGGCATCCGCATTGGGAAAATTGGGATTGTTATCTGATGCTTCGTAATAGCTACCAAAGCTAGATTCATCCACAATATTAGTGTAATCATAAACTTGACTTCCGCCATGTGCAGGCAGACTCAATGCTCCGACATTGTCTTCAAATAACATTGAAGTTGCAGAATCTGGGAAAATGGGTAACTCAAAGTGACTAGAGGGTATTTGCGCAGCAAGCCCAAAAGAGAAAGAAAAACTACAAAAAAGTAAAACATTTTTCATTTTGCTAATTATTAATGGGTTAGAATGCAAACTTACAAAAAATAGTATCATAAAAAAATATTTTTATTTACCGCCATTCAATCAATTGTGTTTACTACTTTTAAGGCTGTTAATTATACTTCTTCATAACACTGTCATCGGACTTAATAGACAGACACTAAATAATGTTAATCTTTGAAATAAAACTATGAACAAATTTTTTCTTTCCTGCCTTTTAGTATCAGGCTTTTTCTTGACAACGACTACACCATCTGAAGCGTGCACGCGAGTAGTATATAAAGGCCCAAGTAATACCGTTATTACTGCAAGAAGTATGGATTTTTCCATTGATATACCGGCAAATCTTTGGTTATTTCCACGGGGAATGGAGCGCAACGGAGCTGTGGGTAGAAATTCTGTAGAGTGGGTTTCTAAGTACGGAAGTGTAATTGCAAGTTCTTGGGATATTGGCACTTCCGACGGTATGAACGAAGAAGGATTGGTTGCCAACATGCTGTGGCTAGTGAATTCAGAGTATCCTAGATTCGAAAAAGATGGAGATCAAAAGGGACTCTCTGTTTCGCTGTGGGCACAATATGTACTCGATAATTTTGCCACCGTTGCGGAAGCTGTAGAACATTTTGAAAAAAATGAATTTGTGGTTGTTACCGATTTTATACCCGGAACTGATAAATACACAACCGTGCACCTTTCCATGTCTGACGCTACCGGTGATAACGCAATATTTGAATACATTAAAGGTAAATTGGTTATTCACCACGACCCATCCTATACCGTAATGACTAACGATCCTAAATACGAAGATCAACTGGCTATAAGCAACTATTGGAAAACCATTCCCGGTAAAATCTTTCTTCCAGGTACCAACAATCCCCCTGATCGTTTTGCCAGAGCTTCATTTTATATCGAGGCTATTCCCCAAACGGATAATACCTACGTTGCCGTGGCCAGCGTATTCAGCGTAATTCGCAATTGTTCCGTTCCCTACGGAATTTCTACCGAAGGCTTCCCTAACTTATCAAGCACCCGCTGGCGTACTGTAGCTGATCAAAAAAATAAAGTGTATTACTTTGAAAATGTACTTACACCAAATACCGTTTGGGTAGATTTTAGTAACCTCGATTTTAGACCAAAAGCTAAAGTACGCAAATTGAGTCTCGACAATAACCAAGTTTACAACGGTGAATCATCAAAGCATTTTCAAAATGCAAAACCGTTTGTTTTTCAGGGGCTTTGAGGGAGAGGTTAGGTGGTGAGGAGGTGAGGGTTTGAGATAAAAAAAAATCGTAGTTATGAAGCAAATAATGAAAATCTCGGAAGGATTTACCCAGTGGATTTTTGTGATTCTTACCGGGGTGTTGATGATTTACATCACAGTGGAAACCATTGAGCTCATTTATCAGATGGGTAAATCTATGATAGCCATGTCATCCGACTCAACTCGCTTGCTTATTACCAAAGAGCAAACGCATATCGTACTTCCCGTTTTTTTTAATATCCTCATCGCTGTTGAACTCATCGATACACTAAACGTCTTTATCAAAGACCACAGCCTAAAGGTGCAGAGTATCTTGCTTATAGGTCTCATTGCAATTGGGCGAAAACTCTTAGTACTGGATGTAGGACACTTGGATGGCTGGACAAATATTGGTTTAGCCAGCCTTATTCTCGCTTTAGCCGTAGGCTACTACCTAGTAAAAAAGCCAAACAAAGAACAACAAAATCATGGATAAAGAAGCGCTTCGAGTATACTGCTTGCAAAAACCACATACCACCGAAAGCTTCCCTTTTGATGAAGTTACATTGGTGTTTAAAGTGCACGGGAAAATGTTTGCCTTGGTTGGTTTAGAGTGGGAAAATACCGCCATTAACCTTAAGTGCGATCCAGAAAAAGCCATTGAACTTCGCGAAGCCTATCCGGAAAAAGTGATTCCTGGCTATCATTCCAATAAAAAACATTGGAACACCGTTTACACCGAAGGAATCCCTCCCCAAAAAATCAAAGAGTGGATCGACCATTCCTACGACTTGGTCTTTTCTAAGTTGCCAAAGAAGCTTCGTTCCTAGATTATTTGGTTTAATGCCATTATCGGACATTATGGCATATTTCTTTCGTACTTTTGCACCCTAATTTAGGGTCTGATTAAAAAAACGAAAATATACCATGAGCGGATATCATGTAGGTAACAAGGTTATCGATGAAAACAGACAAGGTGAGGCTTTGTCTTTAGAAGGTGAAGGCGCGCGAAAACTTTATATTGAAAGCTACGGTTGTCAGATGAATTTTGCTGATTCTGAGGTGGTAGCATCCATTCTAAGTGAAAAAGGCTATTCTACCACGCGTAATATGGAAGAGGCGGATTTGGTGCTATTAAACACCTGTTCCATCCGTGATAAGGCGGAGCAAACCGTACGTAAAAGACTGAAAGCCTTCCATCAGGTGAAAGCCGATAATCCCAATTTGAAGATTGGTGTATTGGGTTGTATGGCCGAACGGGTGAAAGATAAACTTCTCGATGAAGAAAAACTGGTTGACCTAGTGGTTGGCCCTGATGCCTACCGCGATCTGCCCAATCTTATCACCGAAGTAGAGTCGGGGCGTAAGGCCGTAAACGTGATTCTTTCTAAGGAAGAAACGTATGCCGATGTAAACCCGGTACGTTTAGGCAACAACAAGGTTACCGCCTTCGTTTCCATCACCCGTGGTTGCGATAATATGTGCACCTTTTGTGTAGTTCCATTTACCAGAGGTCGAGAAAGAAGTCGCAACCCGCAAACCATCCTCGAAGAGTGTACCCAACTTTGGGAAAATGGCTACCGTGAAGTCACCCTACTCGGTCAAAACGTGGATAGCTACCTTTGGTATGGTGGTGGACTTAAAAAAGATTTTGAGAAAGCTTCGGATATAGCCAAAGCCAGTGCGGTGTACTTTGCCGATTTATTGAAAATGATTGCCGAAGCACTTCCGAAGATGCGCATTCGTTTTAGTACATCCAACCCACAGGATATGACCGACGATGTTTTGCATGCTATCGCTGCGCATCCCAATATCTGCAATTACATTCACCTTCCCGTGCAGTCGGGCTCAACGCGCATTCTCAAGGATATGAATCGTGGGCATTCGCGTGAAGAATACATCGGTCTGATTGATCGTATTCGCAAAATCATCCCCGATTGCGCCATTTCTCACGATATGATTACGGGTTTTCCCGGTGAAACCGAAGAAGATCATCAAGACACATTAAGCCTGATGGATTACGTGAAGTATCATTTTGGCTATATGTTTAAATATTCCGAAAGACCAAACACCTTCGCGGCACGAAAATTTCAAGATGATGTTCCCGATGAAGTAAAAACCCGCAGACTTACCGAGATTATTGAAAAGCAAAACAAGCACTCTCTGGAGCGCTATCAGCAACATATTGGTAATGTTGAGGAAGTACTCATCGAGGGTAACTCCAAACGCAGCGATGCACACTGGTATGGTCGAAACTCACAAAATGCAGTGGTGGTATTTCCTAAAGTTGCAAACGAAAAACCCGGAGATTTTGTGATGGTAAAAATAGAAGATTGTACAAGCGCTACGCTATTAGGCACACTTCAATCTTAACTAAATGGTTTACAGAATAATTGCTCTCATTCTTATGCTTCCCGGCCTTGCAAAGAGCCAGGAACTTATTGATGGCAAATATTACGATAACGATCTGCAATTTTACGTTGTTGAAGAAAATGTGAAACGCACAGGTGTTATTGAAATTTGCATTACGAATAGCGATAAGCGCTGTATTGAAAATCTCCTTACCGGATATGAAATTCTGGTTTACGATAATTCGAATAAGGAAATATGGGCATCTATTTGGAGTGGACAAAGCATGAGAGTCAAATTCGACAACAAACTTCCCAACGCCCATTACGTCATCATTCGGGCTAGAGCCCCTTACGTGGTGAACAAACGCACCACTACGCGTATTTATCAAGACGAACCTATTGAACTCAAACACTTCGTTCGATGAGCGACATACAATCTATTAAATCGCGATTTGGCCTCATTGGAAATTCCGACTTGTTTAATCGTGCATTGGAAAAGGCAAGGAGGGTTGCACCTACCGATATTTCCGTATTGGTGTCGGGAGAAAGTGGTGTAGGAAAGGAAAGCATCCCCCGCATTATTCATCATTTATCGCACCGTAAGCACAATCCGTATATTGCGGTAAACTGCGGTGCTATCCCTGAGGGTACTATTGACAGTGAGCTCTTTGGTCACGAAAAGGGAGCCTTCACCGGGGCTACCGGCACCCGCAAAGGCTACTTTGAAGAGGCTGATGGCGGCACTATTTTTCTGGATGAAGTGGTGGAACTTCCGCACGCCACCCAAGTGCGATTATTGCGTGTACTAGAAACCGGTGAATTTATCAAGGTAGGATCATCGAAGATTCAAAAAACCAATGTGCGCATCGTAGCCGCTACCAACGAGAATATGCTTGGTGCGGTGGAAAAAGGCAAATTCCGTGAAGACTTGTACTATCGTCTCAACACGGTAGAAATTAGTATTCCACCCCTGCGCGACCGCTTTGAAGATATTCAATTGCTTTTTCGCAAGTTCGCCTCCGATTTCAGTGTGAAATACCACACCACGCCCATTCAACTTACCGAAGAAGCCAAGCATTTGCTTCTCAAGTATCGCTGGCCAGGCAATATCCGTCAGCTCCGGAATTTAGTAGAACAAATGTCGGTTTTGGAGGTAAACAAAGAAATCAGTGCCGATACCCTGCGAAAATATTTACCACAAATTAGCGACCCTACGCTTCCCGCACCCATTTCCCGTAAACAAGAGCAGACTAACGATTTTGCCGCTGAAAGAGAAATGCTTCTATCCTTTCTTTTCGATCTTAGAAAAGAGGTGGAAGACTTAAAATCAATTACCTACGAGTTGCTCAATGGTGCTGATAACGTTCAAATGCTGCAGCGTCATCCGAAAATGATGAAACGAGTATTCAGCAATGATGTAATGGATGACGACTTTGACGATAATCATTATAAATCACCCCCTATGAGCATTCCGAGTATTTCGGAGAGTGAATCAAGTTTTGAAGAGGTAGAAGAAAGTCTTTCGTTGGAAGATCACGAGAAGGAGCTCATTCGGAAATCTCTGGAGAAAAACAATGGTAAACGTAAAGCTGCCGCTCAAGAATTGGGGATTTCTGAACGAACGCTCTACCGAAAAATCAAGCAGTATGACCTCTAAGTTAAAAATAATCGCTCTTCCACTCATCGCGCTTCTAAGCATTGTTTTCTACCAATGCACCGGTGGGTACTCCTTTACAGGCGGTGATGTGGGTGATGCAAAAACCTTTAGTGTAGAGCGTTTTCCCAACAACGCCCCGCTGGTAAATCCAAACCTCAGCCAATTTCTCACTGAGGCTGTAAAAGACATTTTTTTACAGCAAACCAATCTTCGTCTTGTTGATGACGATGAAGGTGATTTTCATTTTTCGGGGAGCATTGTTGAGTATCGAATTACGCCCATTGCTCCCACAGCTGGGCAGGTTGCCGCGCAAAGCCGCTTGACCATTGCCATACAAGTGCAATTTGAAAACCGCCTTGAGCCAAAAAAAAGTTACGAAGAGCGGTTTTCGCGTTTCGCAGATTTTGATGCTGCCGAAAGTTTTAGTAATATTGAAGACAATTTGGTGCGCATCATCAACGAAGAACTGGCAGAGAATATTCTCAACCGAGCCATTGTAAACTGGTAAATTATGGACGCAAAAAGGTTTAAGCATTTGTGGAGTAACCCCGCTGAAGTTAGGGACGAAGACCTTAGTGAACTTCGCAACATCTGCTTGAATAATCCTTTTTTCGCTGCCGGACAAATGTTGTACACCAAAGCGCTGCACGATAGGGCAGATTACCATTTTAACAAACAACTTAAATGGGCGGCTCTGTATTGTCCAAACCGTGAATTGCTGCACGATTACGTTCATGGTGCACAAAAGATATCTGAAAAACCAGTCTTAGATTTCGACCCGCACGAAGCGGTAATTACGGAAGAAGTGGCTTCGCCAGAAGTTGAAACACCCGTTAAAGAAGAATTAGAAACTCCTGAAATTTCCAAAGAACTTATTGAAGAAGTACCTCCATCCAAGGATACGCCCTCCGTTTCGGAAATGCCAGTGCAAGAAGAAGCACCTGTAGAAGTGCCTGCGGTTGAAGAACCCGAGCCGGAAGTTGAGCCGGTAAAAGAAATGAAGCCAGAACCTGTGGTTGAAGAAAAAACCGATATTTCCCAAGAAGCCTCATCTCCGGTAGCCAAAAAATCTTCTGGTGGAAATGAAGAATGGGCGGATAGAATAGCTGCTCTGCGCAAAAAATCGGAAGAAGTGATTGGTAAGATTTCTCAAAATTTGGAAGAGAATAAACCGAAACAAAAAGAAGTCATACCTGAAGAAGTTCCTTCCGAAGAACCCCCTTCCGAAGAAGTCGAAATAAATGAAAAGCTTGATGATTTTGATGAGAGTAGTAAAAAAGAGACATTTACATCTACGGACGAAATAGAGCCAGATACAGAGCCGAAGAAGCAAGATGATCAAGACCAACCTTTACTTGCCGATGAAAAACTCGACTCCGTTCAGGCCGAAATTCCTGGGCAAGTTGAGCAAGAAGAGGAAGTTGATTTTGTATTAGACCTAACCGATATACAACAAGAAAAAGTTAGTCTGCCTGAAGAACCAAGCACTCAAGAAGAAATACCGCAAGTAGAGGATAAAGTAGAGACTGAGGAAGAGAGTAGTCCTCTTGCCAAAGCTCAAACCGAAGAGCTTCCGGAGACTTCTTCGCAACCTACTTCTTCAGGTGACTTTTTTGCTTGGCTTCGTTCTCGTTCATTATCAGATGAAACGAAAGCCACTAATGAGGAAAAACCGGATGATACAGGCTCTAGTGTTTCTCAAGAGGCCAAAGAGGAGGAAGTTCTGCCGCCAAGCAGCGAAAAGATTATAGAAAATCGCAAAAAGATTGATGCGTTTTTAGACAAATTACCCGAGATTGTGGGTCCAAAAAAAGTTAAACACGACGATTTCAGGCTTTCACCAGTGGCCTTTTCTACCGGAATAGAGGAGGACAGTGACCTAGTCACCGAGACGCTAGCCCGCATATACATTGAGCAAGGCCACGTTGATAAGGCAATAAAAGCCTATGAAATATTAATGTTGAAAATGCCAGAAAAAAGTAGTTTATTTGCACGGCAAATTCAATCCCTCAAGAAACAAAACAAAAAGTAGTACAATGATTCAACTTTTCAGCATATTGATTATTCTCGTGAGCTTATTGCTCATTGTTATTATTATGGTTCAAAATCCCAAAGGAGGCGGGTTGTCTTCTACCTTTGGTGGTGGAGGTACACAGTTATTTGGCGGTGTAAAAAAAGCCGGTGACGTACTAGATCGTACCACTTGGGGTTTAGCAATTGCCCTTTGTGCCCTCGCTTTGTTTATGAACTTGAACATTTTTAAAGGTGGCGTAGCCGAAGATGGTAGTGTAATTTTAGAGCGTGATGCTTCATCATCTCCTCAGGAAAACTTCTCGGCTCCGGGTGAAATGCAAATGGGCACCGAAGAGCAAATGATTGACTTGATCGATATGACCGAGCAAGAAGCAGAATAATATCTCGTTTCAAGATAGTAAAAAGCCGAACAGCAATTTTGTTGTTCGGCTTTTTTTTACTTCACAAAAATTTCCTTCAACTCATTCACTACATTTCCCCTTCCGGAAATGGTGATTTCGCCAATGCGTTCGGATATTTTTTCCACGTACTCCATCTC
Source organism: Schleiferiaceae bacterium (assembly GCA_051859825.1). Classification (GTDB taxonomy): domain Bacteria; phylum Bacteroidota; class Bacteroidia; order Flavobacteriales; family Schleiferiaceae; genus CSBr16-58. The sequence continues at coordinate 68,713 of JBHYFA010000001.1, read as the reverse complement.
CTTGAGCTTCCACAACATGTCGTTGTCTTGCATCAACTTGGCGGTGTTGAGTAAGCTTCGGGTGGATGCGGTTTCTTCACGACGCAAAATGCTGTTGGCCTGCGCCTTTTTCTCCGCAATCAACACCTGATTCATAATCTCCTTCATGTCGCCGGGCAAAATGATGTCGCGAATACCGGCGTCGGAAACTTCAATACCTAAAGCAGCAATCTTCTCGGCGGTGGCCTCCAATATCATGTCGGTAATGCGGTCTTTTTTGCTCAACAACTCGTCGAGATTGTAGCCGCCTATGTAGGCACGCAAAGCCAACTGCATCAATACGTACAACTGATTGCGGAAATCCTTGTTGTCAATGATGGCTTTTTCAATGTCCACCACGCGGAATTGCACAAAGAAGTTGATCCGAATGCCGGCCTTGTCCTTGGTAAGCAATTCTTGCCCGGATATTTCCAAATGCTGACGACGCAAGTCAACGCTTTGCATCTCCATGGAAGTGCGGTTGTTCCAGAAAAACACGCTTCCTGATTTGAAAGTGCTGTGAAATTTCCCGTCCACAAACAACACCCCGGTATGCGCATTGGCCACGTTAAACTTCCGTACAAAAGGTTGCATGAGGTAGTGCTCCAACTGATGACGGGGAAGATCGGCAGGGATATCCATACCGGCAGTGTTCAATACGCGAAAGCTGAAAGGGTGTTTATCTTTCCAGAAGGCGTACTTCCCTTCGGGCAATACGTTGTGCAAATTGCCTTTTTTAAACACCATGCAGATGTGACTTTCGGGAACGTCAACAATTTCTAAAGCCTTCGCCATTAAAGGGCTTTCCAACAAGATGTCGATGTCGATTTGGGAGATAAATAATTCGCGGGTTTCGTGTATTTCTACCTTGTGCAAACCCAAAGTCAAGTGGGTGCCTTCGTAAAGAAGTCGATCAACTTTACGGTTTCTAATAAGTAAACCAATCTGAGCGGTTTTGATGGTAACAATTTTCATAATCGTTGAGGTTTTAAGGGTTAATAAAAAAAGAAACGCATTGAATGTAAGCCACCTTCATCGCAACGGAAGGAAGCTTGCGGTCGTTTCACAGCAAATGCTTGCGGGTCTTTTTCAAGTCATAGCATTGTCATACCCCAAGGATTTGCCGCGTCTGGACGAACAGAGGTTTCCTTGCTGGTTGGATTTGGGCTGTTGTGCAAATGACCACTTGTGCCATTTGCCGCAACCGGCCACATCCAACGCGTTTCTCAAAAGCGTATTCGTTTAAGGAGCGAATACAACCTCCAGTCAAACTACATTAACAGTGTAGTGCTCTGCCACTGAGCTAACGCAACTTTACAACTGCGTGGAGGATTCGAACCTCCGCCATAAACTATTGCTCTAACCAACTGAGCTACTGTGAAAATCACAGGTGGGAATCGAACCCACGACATATAGCGCTTGGTGGTCATTTTGAGGAAAACGACCGAAAACCATCAAGAGGAGGTGAACGGTGAAGCGCAATCCACCCACGTGGAGCGCACACGGCAATGGTGCTATACAGAAACACGCATCAAGCCTCCCTCAATATTTGTTGCTGTCTAAAAATTCCGATAGCTGCGTTACGCGAATGCTTAAAAATGCTCATTTACCAAACGTAAACTCCGCTTTTTAATCATTCGCAAGCCTTGCTCTCGAAATTTTTAGCCTAGCAACTATGATTTTACGGTGTCGCATGGATTGCCTAATCTTCACGACTACCATCATCGGCCATGCGAACCATTTTTGGACTAAACTTGGCAACGACATCGACCAAATCCTTTTGGGCTTCCATCACCAAATGGATGTCTTTATAGGCCATTGGCGCTTCGTCTAACCCGGCACCGATGAGGGTAACGCCGTGGTCTTTTAGTACCTGCTTAAGCTCGGTGCGGGTTACCGACTTCTTGGCTTTAGTTCGACTCATTTGTCGGCCTGCACCGTGCGAAGCGGAATTGATGGCTTCTGCTTCACCCTTTCCGCGTACCAAAAATCCGGGGGCGGTCATGCTGCCGGGAATGATGCCCATAACACCCTTGGCTGCCGGTGTTGCGCCTTTGCGATGAACAATCACTTCCTCGCCGTTGATGGTTTCCTTCCAGGCGAAGTTGTGGTGGTTTTCCACTTTTGCCAACGGGATTAATCCCAGCGCTTTGGTCAGTTTTTGGTGGATGATCTCGTGACAAGCCGACGCATAATCGCCGGCCAAGTTCATCGCTGCCCAGTACTCCTGACCGAGTTCGGAGTTTAAATCCAAATAGGCGAGATTCTTGGCTTCGTCGGGGAGTTTACACACTTCCTTAGCGAGCTTGGTGTAATGTCCGGCAATGGTTGCCCCCAACCCGCGTGATCCGGAGTGGGTAAGCAAGGCTACGTATTTTCCTTTAGGGATGTTCAATTCGGCATCGTCTTCGGCAAAATCCAGAATACCAAATTCCACAAAGTGATTCCCTCCACCAGAAGACCCAAGTTGACTCCAGGCTTTGTCTTTTAAATTGCCTACGAAGTGATTTTCGTCAAACAATTTATGGTCGAGGATTTCGTGTTCGCTGCGATGCTTGCGTACAAACCCGTGGCCCGCGCCAAAGCGCGTATGAGCGATGAGTTCACGTTTGAATTTATCGTGGTTGAGATAAAAATCATCTTCCGGCATATCGAATACCGATAACGCCATTCTACACCCAATATCCACCCCTACACCAAAGGGTATAACGGCGTTATTGGTTGCCAAAACCCCACCAATGGGCAAGCCGTAACCTTGATGCGCATCGGGCATAAGGGCGCCCGCACGCGTTACCGGCAAGCGCATGGCCACTTCCATTTGTTTACGAGCACCTTCTTCAATGTGTTCTTCGCCGTACTTTTTGTATTCTCCACCTGATTCGGCTATGGGAATAATGTCGTCTTTTATGCTTTCGCGATGTGCAATCAGCATTTCGGCCATTTCACCGTAAACGGGGTTGATGACAAAATCTTCCGGGTTTTGGTACAACAACGTCAACGTATCAAGCGACATGTTCACTTTACTGCACTCGATGATTTTAAGTGCTTGTCCCAAACTGGCATTTTCTTCCCATCCAATGTTTCGCAAATCTTTTCCGGTAATCGTTTTCATAACGTTCGTTTTTTTGATTGGGCAAATATTTTAAAACGACTGCGCAATCTATTTGCGTAGTTTCTTGTGGGGTTGTTTTTTTGTGGAAAATAAACAGCAATGCCGCAAAACAAGAACGCCTTAATCCGTTATAAAACAATTGATAAGTGCCTGCAAAACCGCTTTAGAAGGTGGACGTTGGAAGATTTGATTGAAGCCTGTTCGGATGCGCTGTACGAGTTTGAAGGAAAAAAAGTGCCCATCAGCAAGCGCACCGTACAGCTCGATATACAGTTGATGCGCAGTGAAAAGTTGGGATACAATGCGCCCATCGAAGTTTACGAACGTAAGTATTACCGCTATGCCGACGACGATTTTAGCATTACGGATACACCACTTAATGATACCGACATCAACACGTTGACTGAAGCGGTTTCCATGCTCAAGCAGTTTAAAGATTTTTCCCTTTTTAGCGATGTTTCGGATATCGTTCAGCGGTTGGAGGATAAAATTTACGCGGAGAAAAACCAGTCGCGACAGGTTATTCACTTCGACAAAAACGAAAGACTAAAGGGGCTTCATTACCTAGACGAAATTTATCAAGCCATCATCAAAAAGGTTGTGCTGGTTGTTACCTACCGTTCTTTCGTGGCTAGGGAATCCAGCAGCTTTTTGTTTCACCCCTTCGCACTGAAGGAGTTCAATAATCGATGGTTTGTGCTGGGTAAACGCCAAGCTTCCCACCCCGTCAATAATTTGGCCTTAGACCGCATTGAAGCGTTGGATTATGATTTCAAAACGCCGTATTTGGAAGAAGACTTCGATCTTGATGCTCATTTTGCCAAGGTATATGGTGTTACCGTAACACCCAATTCAAGGGTTCGGAAGGTAACTTTAAAAGTAAATTCTTCCAATGCACCATACGTGCTCACCAAGCCCCTTCATCATACTCAGGAACTACAAAAAGAATTTGAAAACCGGAGTATCATAATTACCATTAATGTTCAATTGAACTTCGAACTAGAGCGTTTGATACTCGGGTTTGGTGATGCAATCGAAGTGCTAGGGCCTCCAAAACTTCGTATGAGAATAGCAGAAAAATTGCAAAATGCGGGGAAGAATTACTCGTCCTCCTCTTTTCTCAGCCCCGCTCGCCGAATGGATGAAGCGTGAAAATACCCTAGAGCTACGCGCTCGTCACCACCCTGACGCTGAACATTTCCGCGTATAGGTGCTGGTGGAGGGTCGAATAGTCCGCCGGAATTGAGCTGCTGAAACACTACCGTCAAATATTCGAGATATCGTAAGGTAATTGAGCTGAAGGTAAGCGCAATGGTATCTCCAGGCTCAATAAGTTGGTTTATAAGAGGACGGAAACGAAACGACTCAAGGTCGTCGGCACTTTCGATGAAGAGGAAATCTTGCAAAAAAGCACTATCGTTGAGTTCTCTCTGAATGCGGTACGCCGCACCTGAGGGGAATGGAAAAGGACGAAGAAATTGAAAATTTAGGTAAAGACCAACGGGGAGCGGAGGGGTGCGAATGAAAGTCAAATACACGGAATCAATTTCAAAAATTGGAAAAACCCTTTCTGGAATAGACTTCCAAAATGTCTCTTGAAAATGACTAGCTGATTCGGGTAATTGAATCTCGATATGGTATGATTTGCCTATTTCGGCAGGCGTTGTTCCAATATAGTTTCCGGGATTAGAAGGATCTTCGGTTAGGGCTTCCAGTGGATTGTCATCTTCAAATAATTGAACAATGGCTCCGGAAACTCTCGGGGTTGGTCCTGATTCAAAGAAAGGAGCGGTTGTGCTAAGGGTTACCGATGCCGGTGCTTCATCGGTGATTCTCCCGTTTACCACCAATTGTAGAGGGCCTTCCTCCAGTTCTACATCAATGACATCTTCACACGAAGATAGGGAGAAAACAATAGAAAATATGGCTATTGCGCGAATGCTATTTTTGCTTACTTGAGTATACAATGAGCGTAGGAAGTTCGTCTTCATAGCTTAGAATTTGAAGTTATAGGTTACCGATGGTATGATGGTTCCGAAGATGGCGAGGCGCACTGCTTGGTTCACTGCCGGGTTGTCTGGGTCGTTGCGGAAGAATACAGAGAAGGGGTTTCTACGGGCATAGGCGTTGTACACACCAAATGACCATGAAGATTCCCATTTTCTACCTTCCTTTTTTCGCGGGGTGTAGTTTGCACTCAAATCCAAGCGGTGAAAATCGGGGATTCGTGTGGAATTTCGGACCGAGTTTACGGGTACAAAAATATTGTTGTCCACCTCTGCTCTTCCAACGGGGAAGGTGACGGGGTGGCCGGTTTGGTAGGCGAAGTTGAGTCCAAAATCCCAGCGTTCGTTTAATTCGTAGGTAACAACTAGAGTTAGATCGTGCAGACGGTCGAAGTTTGCCAAATACCACTCACCGTTATTTATGCTGATAAATGGATCGTCACCGGGCACAATACGTTCAGCGCGCGAAAGCGTGTAGGCAATCCATCCTTGGAGTTTGCCCGTTTGCTTGCGAAGCAAAAATTCCAAACCATAGGAGCGGCCATCGCCATTGAGCAATGAAGTTTCAACATCGTCGATAAGAATGTTTGCCCCATCGCGATAATCTACTAAGTTGTTGAAATACTTATAGAAGGCTTCTACTGATAGCTCGTAGGTATTTTCTTTTAAGTTTTTGAAATATCCTACCGCTCCTTGATTGGCAGTTGCTGGTTGGATATACTTTCCGGAAGGTCGCCAAGTATCGAGTGGGGTGGGGGAGGTGGTGTTGGAGATAAGGTGAATGTATTGACGAGTGCGGTTGTAACTTGCTTTGATGGATGATGATTCATCAAGACCAATATTTACCGAAAAACGAGGTTCTAAACCGTTTAAATCATTAAAAGCGGCCACGGTTTCTCCTCTTCCAAAGGATTGTATGCCAATGCTGTCGCTGTTTGCCGGCAGGCCATCATACAATATTACGTCACGCGGACCGAGGTTATAGAATGAACTGAATCGTAGTCCGTACTGAAAAGAAAGCCATCCGTTTACTTTGTGTTCGGCACTAGCAAAAAGCGCTGGCTCCAGAGCAAATTCCGAACGGAAAGTGTTGACGTCTCGCGATTCATTGGTTACTAAGGTTGCAACTCCGGGTTGTACATCGTAGTAGATAGCTTCATAGCCAAAATCAAACTTTAGGTCGGAATTAGCGAAGTAGGTAAATTGCTGTGAGAGTTTGTAGTTTTTTAAACGCGATTGGAGACGAAAAGCAAATCCGCTTGGTCCCAATTCATCGATATCACCAGAGCCAATAGCGTAGTCGTAATCACTATATACCATGGTAGCATTGGAGAAAAGTCGGTTGTTGATGGTCCAGTTCCAACGCAAGGTGCCGGTGGCGTTTCCCCAGTTGAAGTTTACAAAATCACGAATTCCCAGTACATCCCTTCCGAAGTATCCCGCGAGGAAAATACGGTGCTTACGGTTGATACGGTAATTGACTTTTCCATTGAAGTCGTAGAAGTAAAGGATGTTTCCGTTGAGGTTTTCGTTGGATGATAGCGAAGTAAATACATCGGCGTAGGAGCGACGGCCGGAGACAAGGAAGCTCATTTTATCTTTAATGATGGGGCCTTCAAAGGTTGCTCTACTCGATAAAATCCCGATTCCTCCTTGTCCACTAAAGCGCTTGGAGTTTCCCTCACGTTGGCGTACGTCAAGTACCGAAGATAGCCGGCCTCCATATTCTGCGGGAATACCACCTTTGTAGAGTTTAAAAGACTGAATGGCGTCGGCATTAAAGACCGAGAAAAAACCAAAAAGGTGGGAGGAGTTATAAACCGGCGCGCCATCGAGGAGGATGAGGTTTTGATCGACATTTCCACCACGTACGTTAAAACCGTTTGCTCCTTCGCCCACAACAGAAACACCTGGCAGGAGAGTTAGACTTCGAATTACATCAATTTCGCCCAAGAGCTGGGGAATTTTTGCGATTTCCTTGGCCGTAACTTCGGTAACGCTCATTTCCATACTACGCACATTTGCATCAACTCGGCGGGTAGTAATGTCAACGGCATCCAAAGTTTTGCCTTCTTCCTTCATTTTTAAATCAATAATTACATCTTTTTCAAGCTTAACTTTTTTCCGAATGGTTTCATAACCGATAAATTGATAAGCAATGGTGTATTCTCCTGGGGGCAGACTCAGAGAATAAAAACCGTAGGCGTTAGACGTTGTACCCATGGTTGTGCCTTCAGCAAAAATGCTTACTCCAATCATATACTCACCATTTGAGTCATCTTGGAGCTCTCCACTAATGGTAAATTTTTTTTGTCCCCAAAGCTGTATTGCACTGATAAACAATGCAAAGACGAGTAGGTTTCGTAGCATGATGTGTGATTGTGTTTGGTTGTCAAAAGTAATACGAATAAGACCCTTGGAAACGATTATTGTTTCTAGCGTTTCCATTAAAAAAATGTTAAAGAATGATTGGGGGAGGGGGTGTGAAGATTTATAACTATCCATAAAAAAAGTTGCCCCATTTCTAAGGCAACTTCTTAATGAAAAACGGTTTATAAATGCAAGTGTCTATTTAGTAAAGTTTTAGCCGGAGCATAACGAAGCTCTCGGACTTTATAGCCTAGTCACTTTGACTTTATGGACAGACTCTAATTAATGTTGCAGTTCCCGGTAGTATTCCCAATCCTCTGCACCACCCCACCATCGCAATAGCAAGAGTCGGTAAAGGATAGTTTGACGAAGTTAAGGTCGCAGAGGTCCATTACAAGGGCATTATAGGAGTTGTTATTTAGCATAAACCGCTTAACTCTACCGTTGATTAATGCTCTGGTTTCGGCCATGCTTGAGAAGAGGCCAACGCCGTTTTCTACATTTGTGAACGTGGGTCTTTCTTGGGCAATTCCGCCCGAAGGTCTATTGATTTCAGCGTATAAGCGCATATCGTCGCCACCGGCAATGGCATCGAAGAATATGGTGTCGAAGTAGCGAAACACATTTGGGTCGGGCTGGATATTTGAAGCGATAAATCCGTAGAAATTGGCATCACTGATCTCAATTAAAATATCGTCTCTTCGTTCAGCTGCTGGAACTTGATAAACAATGGTTTTGGTTTTTATGTCATTTCGATTGCTGCGATTTTGCTCCTTGTATCGGAATATGAGCCGACCTTCGTGTGCACCTGAGTTGAACGCTTTCTCCCATACAAATCTAACAACATTTGGTTCTCCAAATGTATTAATAAACGCTAACCTATCGGTGAAAGGTTCAATTACGTTTCCCGTGTTCAGGTTTCTTCTCCAAAAAGTAAGGCGGGTTTCGGCCGTGACTGTTGGGCCACCATCGGGTTTTTCTATGACAAGGCGGTAGGTTTTGGAAGTGTCGAGTTGCTCGGTGGTGTAATACAGATGAAATCCTTCTGTAGTAAAGAATCCTGGCTGCAATTGTCCTGGGCGATTGATTTTTTCCAAAGAAAAACTTCGATCTACTCTGTCTCCACTGAGTTCTTCCATTGAAACATTGATATTTTCGTAGTAGATAGAATCAGGGATTTGCGCAAATTCTGAGGGTGGGCCGTCTCCGAGAAAAGCTTTGCCAATGCGCACAAATTGGGTGTCTGCCGCCGCATTTAGAATACCATATACATAGGCAATATCTTGCCACTCAGCGTTTACGGGTACTTCGTTGTTGCACGATGAGAAAATACTTGTCAAGCCTATTAGGGCGATGAGGAATAACCTTCCTAACATAGTTATGGGCGTTTTATTTTTTGAAGGAGTGAAGTGCTTCATATTTATTATTCTCAGGAAATCCGGAGTGTGTTTCTTTGTTTTCAACAAATCGTTGTGAACTTGCAAAGATATATTTGATAATTCAATGAAGCTGTTATTTTTTGTTTAGCTTTGCGAGGTAATAAAAAAGCAAAATATGTCTGCAATTCGACCATCAAATAAACGAATGACTACCCATAGTGTTCAGGAAATGAAGCGTAAAGGCGTGAAGATTTCAATGCTCACTGCTTATGATTATACCTTAGCTCGCATGGTTGATGCAGCGGGAATTGACGTAATACTCGTTGGTGACTCTGCTTCGAATGTAATGGCGGGTCACGAAACTACTTTGCCCATCACCCTTGATCAGATGATATATCATGCTAGCTCGGTGGTTCGTGCTGCTGAGCGCGCATTGATTGTGGTTGATTTGCCTTTTGGCTCCTATCAAGGAGATTCAAAGCAGGCGCTCAATTCCGCAATACGTATTATGAAGGAGGCTGGAGCTCATGCGGTGAAGTTGGAAGGAGGTGTAGAGGTCATAGATTCTATTAAACGAATACTTACCGCCGGAATCCCTGTGATGGGACATTTAGGTTTAACGCCTCAAAGTATTTACAAATTTGGCACTTACACTGTTCGCGCCAAAGAAGAAGAGGAGGCTCAGAAGCTAATTGAAGATGCGGTAGCGCTGCAAGAGGCTGGTTGTTTTAGTTTGGTTTTGGAAAAGGTTCCCGCGGCTTTAGCAGCGCGTGTGGCAGAAAGTTTAGATATTCCCGTAATTGGTATCGGTGCGGGAAGTGGTGTGGATGGTCAGGTATTGGTTTTGCACGATATGCTGGGTATGACGCACCAATTTTCTCCTCGATTTTTGAGGAGGTACTTAAATCTTTATGAAGAAATTACGGGGGCAATTTCTAGCTATGTAGCGGATGTGAAATCTAAGGATTTTCCTAACGAGAATGAGCAGTACTGATTTTTCTTCTAGGATAGTATATGAAGACAACCACCTGTTGATTGTTGATAAATTAGCGGGTGAACTGGCGCAGGGCGACAAAACCGGTGATGAAGATATTCTTGAAAAGGGAAAGAGGTATTTGGCTGACACCTATAATAAACAAGGCAAAGTTTTTCTCGGGCTACCTCATCGTCTTGATCGCGTTACCTCCGGGCTATTGGTGCTTTGCCGAACCAGTAAAGCACTTTCACGTGTAAGCGTGATGTTTCGCGATAGGGAGGTTCAGAAGTATTATCATGTTATGGTTGAGGGGAAGTTGACCCACGAGACGGGGGAATTGAAGCATCATCTTAAAAAGAATTCCAAGCTTAATAAGTCATTTGCTACTGCTAATGGCTCGAAGGACGCCAAAGAGGCTCGTCTTTCGTTTACAGTATTGCAATATTTTGATCGTTATACACTTTTGGAAGTGGAGTTGCATACGGGGCGGCATCATCAGATTCGTGCGCAATTTAGTGAAATCGGTCATCCGGTAAAAGGTGATGTAAAGTATGGTGCTCGACGTGCCAATAAAGATATGAGCATTTGTTTGCAATCAGCTAAAGTTATTTTTAAGCATCCGGTGAAAGATGATGTTGTGGAGGTTGTTACTAAGCAGAACTATCTTTCAGCCTGGGGCTTTAACTAGTGTCTGTCTATAAAGTCCGATAGCTTCGTTATGCTCGGTTGAAAAAAAGGTCATTTACTAATGTAAACTCACTGTTTTTCAACCTTCGCAAGCCTCGCTCTCGAACTTTCTAGCCTAGCCACTTGCACTTTATGGACAGACTCTAACTAGTGTCTGTCTTTAAAGTCCGAGAGCTGCGTTATGCTCGGTTGAAAAAAGGTCATCCCGACAAAGACTTGTCGGGACTCACTGTTTTTCAACCTTCGCAAGCCCTGCTTATGAACTTTCTGAGGCAGACTCTTTACTTTATAGACAGTCACTAGCTAGAATCTGACTGGTTGGTAAATTTTTTTGGTTAATCTGAACTATCACAAATATTAAAATAAAGTTGCGTTTGTATTAAGTTTCATGTATGTTTGTTTTGTAGAACAATTTTCAGTTGATTGTAAATTTATTCGACAAAAAAGTTTGATGATTAATTAATTGAAAATTCAAAATTCAGGTTTATTGTTGTAATTCTATTTGCAAACTTTCAAATTGGACACAATGGAAGAGAATAAATTGCTAGAAATTCAAAGGGTTTTCTTTGATCATATAAAGGCGAAACGTTTTGAGAGCAATAATTTAGGTAGTGAGGTTTCGGATATTTTAGATATTTCGAAGTCAGCGGCATATAAAAAAATACGTTGCGAGACCACGCTGACTTCTAGGGACTATATGTTATTAGCTTCCGCTTTTGGTGTTTCTTTGGATCAGTTAGTAATGAATCCAGAAACGGATTTTATGGTTCGAAGGCCAAATTTTATTCGCGACATTGATGATTTGCTGAATTATTTAAATCTAACTGTCGAAGAGCTGAATCGTTTAGCCTCAGTTCCTCACGAGTTTTTTTATGCCGCTCGGGATTTGCCGGTGTTTTTATTTTTTTCTGATCCTACGCTTATTCGATTTAAAATTGCTGTGTGGTTGAGTGAACTTCTTCCTGGAAAAACTTTTTCTCATTACTTCAATTTTATTCCCGACGAGATTTTTCGCGCATGCGGTGAGTTTTATAAAAGTTATAATCGGCTCAATCGTTGCGAAATATGGAGTTTAAACACTTTGACCAACTTATCTAGGCAAATCGAATACTATCAAACATTAGGACAACTTACTGATTCGGATGCCACGGATATCAATCAATCTGTTATTCGACTCATGGATCGAGTTTGCTCTGAGATGAAGCAATTTGAACACGATACTAAAGCCTGGCGCATTTACGAAGTTGATTTTCTTATGATGGCAAGTAACGGACTTGTTACCACTCCGGTTAAGAATGTAGCTTACGTGTCTTATGCAGGAATAAATTATCTCAGAATTGATGAGAACAATTTTTGCCAAGATTTGCAAAATTGGTTTATGAAACAAATATCGAATTCGACCTCGCTTGTTGCCTCGAAGAAGTCAAGAATTCTGTTTTTTCAACGTTTGAAAAAGCCTTTTGAGTCACAATAAAAGCTAGATCTTCTTTTATCTCTCGTCTAAGCTGTTTGATGATATCAATAACGATTTCCTTTTCTAAGCAAGGAACGAGTCCACGTGCTTGTCCATCTTCCCAGCACAATTTTAAGCTTTGTAGTTTTTTGTGTAAAACGCTAAGGGTGGATCGTAATTGTGGTTTTTCATATCCGTTTACTAAGGTAGTAACTAGATCGTTGGTAATATTCTGCATTCTTCGTGAATATGGCTTGTTAATATTGGTAGGATAAATCGCTGTACACTCTTTGGTAATTTTATTTAGCAAGTTTAGTTTTTTGTGAAGGTTAAGAACAATCTTCACGTAGTGCTTTCTGTCTTTAGCTGGGGTTTGATTCAACGTTTTCATGATGACTAAAAATTTCAGTTTAACAAATGTGAATTTTTTCTGTGTTGAAGAAAGTATCTTTTTTTCAACAAGCCAAAGGTCTGTCAAATCCCTTCTACTTTTGTGTCCTGAAATTGTCTAAAAATAAATTTTTTTCTTTTTTTTTGAATTTTTTTTCCACCAGTTTTTGTCCTTGTGTCACCGTATGACACAAAAAAAGGGGTGACTAAGTAAGTCACCCCTTTAAAGTTCACTTTACTGGAAAACTACAATTTCACAACCTTGGCAGTTCGTTCACCTTGAGGCGAAGAAACTAGGATTATATAGGTTCCAGCTTTTAGTCCTTCAAGACTTACCTCTACGTCTTGAGTACCTTGAGCTAGTCCTTTAATATTTAAGGATCGAACTTGAGAACCTTGCATATCTCTAATACTTACGCGAACGTCACCGGGTCTTGGTAATTCAAGACGGATATTAGTGAAGTCTGCGGTGGGATTAGGGAACACCAAAAGGTTTTCCTTGTCTTCTATCAACTCTTCATTTCTTACCGAAAGAGGATTGGCAGTGGCTAGGTCGCCAGTTTTCCACATACCTCTACCGTGCGATGCAGCATATAAGACTCCGTTGAATCTCTGATTGATGGTATCTCTACTTGCAATTTCATTGCGTTGTTGTCTCAACATAAATACTGGTACGTTGGCAAAGTCTCCTTTATCAGCCACCCAGTTTGGACTACTTGAATTAATATTGGAAGTAGAGAATATTCCAAAGTCGGTTCCAACTACAACTTCATCTGGTGCATTTATATTAAAGACTGCGCTATAAACAGGCATTGCGGGTAAGTTTCCTTGCCTGCTATTAAAGCTAGGATTTGAACTGGTTGCATTGTTGGAATATCGAATATTGTTTGAGTTTCCATACCCTCCGAGTGTTAAAATTACCCTGTCAGGATTAGTTTGATCAATATCAATACCTGTAATAAATCTTCCAAAGCTACCAATTTGCTCTACTTGAAGGTTATAGTCATTGGAACTAATGTCCATGGTGGCAAAATCTCGGTTTGTTGCAAGACCGGTGATACGGTGTAGTCCACCATTAGTAAGACCAACCAATAACATATCACCGTCTCTTGAAAACGCCAAAGCAGAAATGTTTACAGTGGTGATATTGTTGCCAGAAACTGATCCACCAAAATGAGCAACTTGATACCATTCTGGAGTTGCAGTAGAGAAGTCGGAAAGACCACGAGTAAGCCATAAACCACCACGGAGTCTATTGTTGGAAGTGACATAAGAGTTAAGACCTACAGCAAACATGGATTGTACTTTATCCAAAATGGGAATAGTATCGTTTGGATTAAGATTCGTAGCCAATACATGTCTGATAGGAATCTCTTGGGTTCTACTCAATACTGTTATGGTATCATTGGCATTATAACGTACCGCGCAAGTCGCGCTTATTTGAGCTGTAACTCCACCTTGACGGTTGAAAGTTATATTATATTCACCAGTGTTATAATCAAAGCTTCCACTGCCAGGACCTACGATATTTCCGTTTAGGTCAGTTGTTAGAGTATCTGGAGTAGCAATAACTGTGAAAGTTCCAGGAACAAATTCAGCAGAAGCTTGAGGCCTGTCTATAAAACCACTAAAGTTGCTTCTTTCCAATCCAAAACCTATATTTTTGAATGCGTCTCTAGCGATAAAACGAAGAGTGTCTTGAGAATTTTCATCAAATTGATCTTCCCAAAGTAAGAAAGGAGTAACAAAGGGTGCGAATACTGGACTTAGCCCAGCAGATATTTGATCGGGATCCATTCTAACAAAGTTGTAGAACTCATTAAAGGTTTCGCCTCCATTATTTGATCTTCCAAGGATTCCGTATTGCATAGCTTTGACCATTACATTTGAGTTAAAGCTACTGATTTCGGCGAATCCACCATCACCGTCACGTATTCCTCCTCTGTAGTCAATTCCCGGAGTACGAATACCTGCCTTTTTAGTGTTTCCCGTACCATCAATAAGAATTGTCCCGTTATCTTGCGTTCCACCCATTACCTTACCCCCAGTGGAAGAAAAGCCAATTCCGTAAAATTGTGAGGTAATATAGTTTTTACTTATATCTACCCAAGTATTGCCAAAGTTTGTGCTGCGGAAGATTCCACCATCATTTACTGCGTAAATCAAGCCTGGCTGGGTAGTGTCGCAAACAAATCTATGGTGGTCAACGTGCACATAAAATGGCGAGCCGCGGAAGCGTGAAGCAACTTGCTGCCATCCGCCGGATAAAGACCACTCATAGAAATCGACGCCACCTACAAACACGCGGTCTTTGTTCCAAGCGTCAACCGTAACTGCGTGGTCAAAACCTCCCTGACGACCATGTGGATTGAATGAGCTTGTACGCACTCCAATACGAGTCCAAGTTGTTCCACCATCTGTAGTACGATAAGCTTCATGAAATTGCGAATTGGAAGAGCCAAAGCCAGTGGTTTGAACACAGTAAACATAATCAGCGTCTTGAGGCGATACGGCGAAAACCATTCTTCCTATTGAGCGAGGTAATTGACCCGCTCCTGGTGTTGGGGAAGTTATTTCGACAAATGTTTGGGGGTCACCTGTTGGAGAATAAAAACCACGCGTTCCAACAGATATCCAGTGCCCGCCATTTTTATCCATTACACCATCCGTTGCATTTCCAGATATTCCAATAGCATTATTCCATGTAGCTCCTGCGTCAGTAGAAATGAAATAACCTTGGTTGGTACCAATCCATAATTTATTAGAATCTACTAAATCCGTTATAACTACTCCAATTGAAGCAAAATTTACTCCGGTTGCATTCGAAGGTGTTGGAATGGTAGAAGGTATTACGTTGAACTCGTTTCCATTGGCTAGTTTTCTGAATAAACCCCCACCTAAAATACCACCCGTTCCAGTTCCGCTTGTAAAATAATACATACCTTCACCGGTTCCATAATAAATATCCCCGTTAACGGCTTGGGCTATGGATACAACGGCTAGGTTTTCTTGGAAGTCATTCACTTTCAGCCAAGACGATCCTCTGGTGTTTGAGTAAAAAAGACCACCGCTTACACCTCCAGCATATAGTAAATTGGGATCATTTCGATCAATTAAAAATGCACGCGTTCTACCACCAACATTATCAGGACCTAATTCCTCCCAACTTAGGCTTCCAACATTTTCTTGTTGACGCATAAGTTTAGCTGCTTCCCGTGCGTTGAAAAAATCCTGAGGATCAATTTCACCGGTAACTTGATTTGCACGGATTGCGTGTAGCCATTCAGCCGAACCTTTAGCATCCCAGCTCTGATTCATCGAAGCATTGCGGGGCTGGTAAAGAGGGCCTTCCTCTTTCATTTCGTTTCGTTGAGTGCTCAATAAAATGGCGCCAAAAGCCACAAATGCGGCGAGCGAACTCAAGAATACTGTTCTCTTCTTCATGTTTTAAATGATTATAACCCAATGGGTTGGTAAGTAATGTAGCCGTTCTTCAAACGTAAACGCTAAGTTAATACAAAATTTTTATTTGACGAAATATCTAAAACAAATGTTTTTCCGCATGATATGAAGAGCGAACAAGCGGTCCACTTTCCACATATTTGAAGCCCATTTTTAGACCTTCGGCCTTATAAAAATCAAAAATTTCCGGTTCAATATATTCCACCACCGGAAGGTGTTTTGTTGTTGGTTGCAGATACTGACCAAGAGTAATAATATCTACATCGTTTTTTCTTAAATCATGCAATGACTCAAGCACTTCTTCCTGATGCTCACCCAAACCGAGCATAATACCACTTTTTGTACGTTCAACACCGCAGTCTTTTAGGTATGCTAGCACACCCAAACTACGATCGTACTGCGCTTGAATTCTTACTTTGCGAGTCAAGCGGCGAACCGTTTCCATATTGTGAGAGACAATCTCTGGCTTTACCGCCGCAACTCTAGCAATATTGTGTTTTTCACCCTTGAAGTCGGGAATCAGCGTTTCTAAAGTGGTGCCCGGAGATATTCTACGAATGGCTCGAACAGTTTCGGCCCAAATAATACTCCCGCCATCCGCTAAATCATCACGATCAACCGAAGTGATTACCGCATGCTTTATTTTCATTCGCTTAACAGAAAGCGCTACCTTTTCTGGTTCATCCCATTCAACCGTATCGGGTCTGCCGGTGTGTACCGCGCAAAACCCACACGAGCGTGTGCAAGTGTTACCTAATATCATGAAAGTGGCTGTGCCTGCACCCCAGCATTCGCCCATATTAGGACAGTTGCCACTTTCGCATATCGTGTGCAATTTGTACTCATCGACCAACTTGCGAACGGCCTTATAGTTTTGCCCAACAGGTAATTTAACCCTAAGCCATTTGGGCTTTCCTTTATTTACGCGTTCTTTTGGTTGTGTATTCTCTTGGATATTTAATTCCATTTTTTACCAAAGTTTATTGCCATATATAACTGAAAAAAAATCTGATTGTTTGAAGTGTCGTGCATGATGGGTATCTCACTCGGATAGGCGTCAACAATTACTCCCATTTCTAAACTGCGGATTCGATTATCCGCCTCGTGGTTGTCAATACTGAAACCAGATTTAACATAAATACCAGGGCGAATTTGTGTTTCTCCTAGGCCAGTTCCAAATCGAGCTTGCCCACGCACAAAACCTTCCGTATTCTGAGGATCGTAACGCTCCGTTCGCACCACTCGTGTTTCGAAGTCCTCTATTTCCAAATATACCGGTTTTAAAAACCCCCATGATGCTCCAATACTGTAAAACCATGAAGCAGATAATGTACCTTGATCTGTTTTGTCGTACATAATTCGCTCTCGATGATATCCCGTGCGAATCACAAAAAAACTATTGAGTCTTCCAAAAACAAAACCTGTTGAGTTGGAAAGCAAATCTGTAAAAGTACGGGTCTCCTTGGGATGCCGCATATTTACAATATCAAATTCAATGGCATTTTTGCTGAACCCACTGGTGAGAATTCCGTATCTGCCTGTAACTCCAAAACCACGAGTATGAAGAAGTAACCCTATCGAATAATCTTTATCGTAAACCTGCCGCTTGAAGTCAGCATCGGTTGTGAGTTGTGCATAGGCAGTGCCGGGGCTTGATAAAAACAAACCCGCAGCGATAACCAAAAAGTAAATCTGCATCCAACTCTTCATACACGAACTAATACGAAATTTTAACTTTTTACCTCCGTACGATCAAATTCAGAATCAACAAATGCAGGACATTTTTCTTTAGAACCACAAGCGCTTAATAGCATCATAATGCCTAATAGACCGAAAAGTAGCTTCTTCATAAGCAAAAAAATTATGCGTAGGTTTTTAACCTATTCAAATATTAAACAGTAGATATACGAGCTTTTGTTTACAACTCTTTTTATCCAAAAATATTTTTCAAGCTATTCAATCGAACATCGAATGACTAAAGAGAAAAACAATATACAAAAATACAGTAAAAATCGACTTGTTTAACGCGCTTTCGCATTTGGTCTAAAAAATCTTTGCTGAAGTATTGTTTTCTGAAATAAAAACAGCACTTTTGCGTACTTTATAGCGTTGAAATATTTTCACGTGATTTTCAATGAACCGCTTCGTATTTTTCTTTCTCTTTTTCTTTTGTTCGCTTGCTCTGTGTGGACAAGAATATCACGTGAAATGGATTCCCGCCGACGAGCATATTTCGGAAAATGAAATTTCTGATTTGGAAAAAAAACCTCCTAGTACATGGCAAGCCGTACTGGAAAAATGGGTTTCGGACGCTCAGAAAGATTTGCATTGGCTTGCTCGTTTTCAAACCGATACCATATTGGATACCGTGCAAATCCAACTTTTTAAAGGCCCAAACTTTGGCTGGGAAAACCTCGAACTCGATTCCGTTTCTCAGCGAATAATAAAACGTCTGAAAGCCGAAAGTCCCGATAAACACCCTACCGAGTGGATGGTGGATGTGCTAAAGTTTTATGAGAATAACGGCTATCCTTTTGCTAATTTGTCGATTACGGATTTCAACGTTTCTGAAGGCGTGCTCAGTGGAAAGGCAAGTCTTAATCCAGGGCCGTACATTCGCATAGACTCTATATCGTTAAAGGGTTATGATAAAGTGCGAAAGTCTTTGTTGCGTTTTGAACTGGGATTGCGTACGGGTATGCCTTACAGTGAGAAAAACATTCAAGCCCTCACACGAAGGGTAGAGCGTATTCCGTATATCGGTTTTGCCCGACCCCCGCAAGTGCTTTTTTCTAAAGAGAAAAATGTGGTTTTCCTTTATGTTGAAAAGGAAAAGAACAATCGATTTAATGGTATCGCGGGGCTCAACTCGCTCCAAGGTGGTGGGGTTACAGTAACGGGCGAAGTGGATGTTCTTTTGCAAAACACCCTTAATAAAGGTGAACGCGTGGAAATCCAATGGCGTCGCCCGGGAGTGGAAATGCAAATGCTGGATTTAGACTTGAGTATTCCTTTCCCCTTTGATTTGCCAATTGGAATTACGGGCGGACTCGAGTTTCTTCGTCAAGATTCCTCATTTGTGAATATTGATTTTGAAGCTGGATTGCGATTTTGGGTTTCAAAAGACGCGCGCCTGCGATTGCTTTACGAAGGACGTCGCTCGGTGATTTTATCAGACGAAAGTTTTATTGAAGGAGCTCAAGGTTTTTCTGCACAGTTTGTGCGCCTCGGACTCGAAGTGGATAATACCGACCACTTCTTTCTTCCAACCAAAGGTGTTCGATTTAGTGGAAATATTGGTACGGGTACAAGAGCTGGAGAAAACCGCGCCAACCAGTGGATTGGACGTACTCGCTTGGAATATTTTCAACCCATCTGGGGGCGTTTTAGTGCCTACAGTAGAACGCAGGCGGGATGGCTACAAAGTGAAACTTACCTTCCTAACGAAGTCTTTCGAACCGGTGGTATTCAGAGTTTACGCGGAGTAAATGAGCAAAGTCTTTTTGCCAGCGCGTTCTTTATCCAAAGTACCGAATTACGCTTTGCCCTCGACCGTTTTAGCTATATTCAGCTACTTGGTGATGTAGGCTTTTTGGAAAATAAAAGCGCCTTTCTCGCTGGTCAACAAAACCGCTACGCCATCGGTGCAGGTATGAGTTTTCAAACCGAACTTGGGGTTTTGCAACTTATTTACGCGGTGGGTAAACAGGGCGATGCTAACTTCGACTTCCAGGCGGCCACCCTGCACGTTGGATATATCAGTCGGTTTTAGTTGGCAAGATTACATGCTGTAGATACCAAGCCAGCGAACAATTCACCCAAATCTATCCCTAAATAACGTACTTGCTTCGGAATAATGGATTCCGCAGACAACCCAGGAACGGTGTTGACTTCAATTAAGAAAGCTTCACCCTCCGGAGTGAGGATATAGTCAACGCGAGCTAATCCATTTAGCTGCAAAAGCGCATAGACTTCTTCCGTAGTACGCATAATTTTGTCGATATTTTCCTGAGAAATGCGGGCGGGCGTAATCTCTTCCGACATCCCACTGTACTTCGATTCGTAGTCGAAAAACTCATTCTTGGGAACAACTTCTGTTACCGCCATCGCAGTGGGTTTTCCTCTGAGATTATGTATGCCGCACGCCAATTCAGTCCCGGTAATTCCAGACTCAATAAGTACCTGCGGACTTTCCTTTCTTGCCGCTTCAAATGCCGGAAGCAAACCTTCGAGGCTCTTAACTTTACTTACGCCTAAACTCGAACCACTACAGTTGGGCTTTACAAAAACCGGAAGCCCTAATTTTTTGATTACTTCTTGTGGGTCAATGGTCATTCCCGGAGTGAAATACATGGCCTTAGCCACCCGGAAGCCGCCAGAAGCTAAAACCATATTACATTCAGCTTTATTGAAAGTAAGCGCTGATGCGAAATGCGAGGATGTGGTATAGGGAATATCTAGTAGGTCGAAGTAAGCCAAAAGTTTTCCGTCTTCTGCGGGAGTGCCGTGAACAGCAACAAAAACACCGTCAAAGACTATTCTATCACCAGAGCCGTCAATAAAGGTGAAGTTGGATTTATCTACATCATATTTATTTTCTCCAGCAAACCAACCCTCATTGGTAATGTAAACTGGGTAAATACTCCAATTGCGTACTCGTTTAAGGTGTTCTACAACGATGGAGCCACTGCCCATGCTAACTTCAAACTCCCCGGAGTAGCCGCCCATTACTACGGCTATATTTATTTTGCCCATATTTATGAGGAAAGACTTGGTTATGATTATGATGAATTGTTATTTGCAAAAGTAGTTTAGAGCAATTGTATTCTCGGATTCTTTTCTTCTTCTAATTATGATTTTTGTGCGGCTATTGTTTTTCTACTTCAACACAGAGTAAAGCCAATTTATACCAGTCGAAAAGGTAAAGCGACGGATTGGGTTTCAGTAAAGAGTGAATGATGTTACCAGCCCTCTGCCTGCCGTACCAGCGTAAAAGTCCGGTAGTTCGCGTTTTTTGAAGCCGACTGTAGAATTGATATAGTCGGATATTTTCATCTACTTTTCCTGCTTTGATGAGGCGGGCGAGGTTTTTTACTGCCTGACTGGTTTTTTCTAGGAAAACATCTGCCGTGTCGAGCTTGGAGTGCCCAATGGCGTTGTCGATATGCACCACGGGAACGAAGGCGTAACGCAAGTCGTAGCCCATCATAGTGTCTTCATGTCCGTATCCGTAAATTTCTTTGTGTTGCGGAAGTGCCAACATCGCTTCTTTGGAAATCATAAAGTTGCAAGTTTGAATTCCCGCGTAGGGCTTTTCGTTGCGTAAGCGGGCGGGAATTTCTTCGCGTTTTTTCCCCACTTTCCAACGAAGGTGAAGTTTTGGATCTTCAGGTATTCGCTCTGCGTACTTCATCCCGCCAAAAACCGTTTCTTTCTTAGATATCCAAGACGAGTATATTTCTATGAAGCTTTCGTCTAGTACCGCGTCGTCGTCGAGGTATAGTAGTCTGTCATATTTTGCTAGCTGTGCTAAGGATCTACGGTTTTCGAAGCGCCCGCGATTTTCTGATAAGATGTTAAAACGCACTGCTGGATGGATAGATGAAAGAACTTGAAAGTCGTTTTCGCTGGGTGTACCCGAACAGTCGTCTGATACGATGATTTCCCACGAAAAGCTCACTTTCTTAAGTTGGATTACCAATGCACGTACGAGAGGCTCGGGCACGTATTTATAGGTAGGAATGAGAATCGACAGCATTTTTACAGCCGGGTTTGTAGGGTCTCGAAGATTTTCCCATCTTCACATTTTAGGGTACGTGAAGGGAATTTTAGAATGAGGGAATAGTCGTGGGTTGCCATCAGAATAGCTCTTCCGTTGCTGCATATTTCCTTCATCAGGAGCATGATTTCCTCACTGGTGGA
Source organism: Schleiferiaceae bacterium (assembly GCA_051859825.1). Taxonomy (GTDB): domain Bacteria; phylum Bacteroidota; class Bacteroidia; order Flavobacteriales; family Schleiferiaceae; genus CSBr16-58. Next base: position 46,938 of record JBHYFA010000001.1, on the reverse strand, counting down.
GGGGTCGAGATTTCCTGTTGGTTCATCGGCGATGATGAGTTCGGGATCGTTGAGTAGGGCACGCGCAATGGCGATTCTTTGCTGCTCTCCTCCCGAAAGTTGGTGTGGCATTTTGAAGTGCTTGGTACCCATATCTACCCGTTCGAGCACATAACGAATACGGTCGTCTATTTTCTTTTTATCTTTCCAGCCGGTTGCTTTTAGTACAAACAAAAGATTGTCGCGCACGGAGCGGTCTGGTAGGAGTTGGAAATCCTGGAATACAATGCCTATTTTTCTGCGTAAAAAAGGGATGTCTTTTTCTTTGAGTTTATCTAAATCAAAACCCACAACGGAGGCTTTTCCTTCCTTTAGGGGTAAATCTGCATAGAGGGTTTTTAACAACGAGGATTTTCCGCTGCCCGTAGCTCCGATAAGATAAACAAAATCACCTGGATAAATGCTCATGTTCACATCTGATAGCACGAGGTTATTCACCTGTGAGATGTAGGCGTGCTCAAGGGAAATAAGCGGAAGATCATTCGGTGTGGCTGCTTCAGACATGAGGAGGTAGATTAGAGGTTAAAGACGGAATTTGAATCCTCCGAGAGCCAAGAAGCGCTGGGCTCCGTAGCCAAGATAGAGGTCATATCTAGAGGCAAAGGCGTTGTGAATGCGGAGGAATCCCGTGAGATTATCGTTGAAGTAATAGTCAAAGCTCAAATCCATATCCCAGAATCCGGGGAGTTCAGGATCTATTTGAGCAACTCCTTGGAAGTCTTCACCAAAGGCCTCACGAACACCTACGTAAATTAAACGAGCTTGAATACCAAGTTTTTTGCGAAACGTGTACTGGGCATCTAAGCCTCCTCTCCACGGAGCTAAGTGATACGGAGCAGTAGCCTCTCCTTGGTAGGTGAAGTTTTCGTAGCGCGAATAAGCAAGATTAGCTCCCAAACGTAAGTCATCATTTATCTGATAGCGAATTCTAGCATTTAGACCAATTTCATCTCCATTGAGATAACGGACATCCAAACCTTGAAGGATGTTTACGTTGTCGATAAAACCGGGATCTCTATAGATAAGTGCACGATCGAGCCAACGGGTGTAGTGAGCGCGAGCTTCAACGTTGAGACCGGCCATCACTAAGAAAGAGGTTCCAAAGAAAAATTCATTTTTCCTAGTAGGACGAACCAATACCCCCGGATTCAGCCAAGGAACTTCGCGGGAAAGATCGAGTGCGTTGTTTAGTGTGAAGTCATAGTCGAAACCTCCGAATACCTCTAAAGCGTTAGGTACAACGGTTAATCTACCGGTCAAACTAGGCATTACATAAAGATTGTCAACGTCTTCCTGTGCACCGCGGTAGCTCACATCATTGTCGTTGTAAATGAAATTCAGCCCCAGTTTTAAAACCAGATTATCTTTAACGTATTCGATGTTTGGAAAGAGGTGTACGTTTAGGTATTGCGCAGAAAGCTCGTTGGAGTCGGCGGAGGTTTGCTGATACGTGGTTCGCAAATCAATATTTACTAGATTGTCATCCACGGGAAACGACCAGCGAGTAGGAAGGTGAATGCGATTTTCCTGTGAACTGAAGGCGTCGGTTACAAAGTGGTAGCTCAGCGTTCCTTGGTCGAACCAGCTATCGGCCTTTCTGCGGGTGCTTTCAAAATCGATTTCAGCCTTGGCCCCGAGATAATATTGGCGTTGAATATCGCCAAAGAATAGGTCGGAATTTACCCCATCAAGCATAGGGACGCCATAGAAATTGAGGGCGTCGTAAAATCCTTCTGCACGGGTAGTTAGGGTGTAATTGCGGAAAAAGCGACGGTAGTGTCCGGCAAGACGATTTTCACTGAGAAAATTTGCATTGCTGGCCTTATTATCTCCTTCAGCAAAAATAAGATCGGGTACACCGCTATGGGTAGAAAAGTGCTTTGCTTTGAAGCCCCAAGATTGGTTTCGCGATCTGTCGCTATTAAAAGAAAGATCGAAGCTTGTGGTGAGGAAGTTTCCTCCACCTAAGCTTAGCATAAACTTGGGGAGCTTATCGGCGGTGACCCTGCGAATGCGGGCGGGCGATAAGGGTTCGGGGGAGAAATTGGTGAATACCGTTCGTGGTCTAATTTGGTAGTCGAGCTTCACCTCGCTACGAATGGTGTCGGTAATTCGGGGGAGGTCGTTTATTTTTCTCGCTTGCTGTACCCTTCCTTCAAAGGCGCGGGTAACTTCGAGTTGAATATTCCCCAAGTCGCCCTGAGCAAAGCTTATCAGCGCCATCAGTGAGAATGCCACAGTGGCGAAAATGCGAATGTTATTCTTCATCTGATTCGTTTGGTAAATTGTTATCTCCGCTAGGATTTACCTCCCAAGCGTCGTTATCTGATTTTTTTTGAGCGTCTTGCTCTTGCTGTTTGAGCGAGTCGAGGAGGTCTTGTGCTTCTTTAGTCACCTTCTCGTCGGAGTTGGATTGAATTACAAAGTCGAGCGAGAATTCTGCTTGGAAAAAGTCTTCCTCTTCTATAAATACTCTCGCCAAAAGAATCAAAGCTCGGTCGCGCAACTCCACTTCACCGGGATGTTTTTCAATTAAAGCATACACCTGCTTTTTGGTTTCCTCCAAAAGTCGGTCTTCCCAGAAAAATTCGGCTAAGTAGTACATGGCCTGAGCGGCTTCGTTGCCTTGGTAGGTATTGGCAATATCTGCTAGAGCAGAGTCGGCTTCGGGTCTGCGATGTTGATGGTAAAGCGAAAGGGCACGATACCAGCGGGCGTCTCTTCGTAGTTTGGCTTGTTCAGGGTTAGACTTCAATACCCTCTGACTCCAATCTTCCAACTTAGGCCAGTCTTCCTGACTAAAGGCGATGCGCATCAGTCGTTCGGTGGCTAGCATTCGGGTTTCCTCCATGGGGTTTCGTTCCAAGATTTGCCGATAATAATTGGCTGCTTGGGGGTAATCTTTTGCCAAATAGCGCAGTTGAGCTGCTCGTTCTAAGGCTCTGTCGTAGAAGGGAGAACGGGGTGTGGTTAAGACCTCTTCGAAGAACTCCAGCGCTTTGTCATCTTCCTTTAGACGGAAATGTGAATCTCCTCTGTAGAAAACGGTTTGTAAGCGGAAGAGTCCGTTCGGGAAGCGGTCGGCGTAGTCGCGGAAGCCTCTTAGAGCTGCTTGGTAGTTCCCCACGGAGTACTGGTCGAAGGCGGAGAAATAAAGGGCAGAATCAAGGCGACCTTGCTCTACGTCTTTCGCTCCGCTTGATTGCACCCACGAAACGTACTCACCCATTCTGTCGGCTTCGCTAAACACGTTTTGACCAAAGCGTATGGCTTCGGAAGATTCTGGGGTATTGGGGTAACTTTCCACAATGTCTTTCAGCAACTTGATGGCTTGGTCGTATCGTTGGGTATTGCGATAGGCCAAGCTCATATTGAGCTTTGCTCGTGGCACATTGGGGTGATTGGGGTGCTCTAGATTGAATGCTTGGTAAATTCGGATAGCGTCGTCGTAGGCTTCGAGTTTGATGTAAGAAGATGCTTTTTCAAAACGAGCATCGAGAGCTAAGGGATCGCTGGGGAAATTTTTAATTAATCCGTCGAGGGTGGCAATCTTTTGTCTTTCTTCACCAATCAATCCCTGACAAATGGCTTTCTGGAAAATGGCGTAGGTGTTTTTTCCGCCAGATTCGGTAATGGATTTATCGTAGAATTCTAAGGCTTGTGGGTATGTTCTCAGTAGAAAATACACATCAGCTAAGCGAAGCAGACCATCACGGAATCTTCCACCCGAAACACCTTTTTCACGGGAGAAACGACGGAAGGTGGTGGCGGCTTCTTCGAGTTTGCCGGCCATGTAATAAGCGTAACCCAGGCCATAGTACGAATAGGAAAAATAGGGAGATTGATACGCTCCCGGGCTGGCTTGAAATTCCAGATACGCACCAATGGCGGCGTCGTACTCCATCAATTGGTAAAAAGATTCGGCTGCCCAGTAGAGAGCGAGTCCCACGTAGGCTTGATCGATGGGGTATTTTCTCGATTCGGCAAAATGCGCCACGGCGGTGGTGTAGCGCTCTTGTTGGTAGGCTTCTACACCGAGGAAGTATGATACTTTTTGAAAAATGCCTTGTTGCTCAATGGTGCGGAGTCCGGCATCTCTGAGTGCTTGTGCAGCTCGGGCATAATTACGGGAACGCAGGTGAGCATCTGCTAATAGGGTATTGATTTTTCGCAGATTATCACTTTCGGGGAAGCTGCGTTGAAATTGTGTAAGGGAGGTTACTACGTCGGCAAATACGCCGCCTAATTCGTAGTTTAGCTTTACAAACTGGAAGGCGGCATCTTCGCGTATGCTAACATCGGCATCTATTTTCGAGGCGGCGGCGAAGGCGGTAAGGGCAGATTGTTTATCTCCTTTTTGCAAATGACAATCGCCGAGGTGGTAATAGGTTACCTGTGCAAGTTCGTCTTGCCCCATGGACACTCTTGAAAAGTGTTCGATGGCTTTTTCAAAGTTCCCAATTTTGTAGTAGCTAAAACCCAATTCGTAGTGGTCGTTGCGACTGGGTTTTCCACCTTCTTCGCGGTATAGTTCGAAATATTCAACGGCTTTTTTAAAATTCTCCAATCGGTAGTGCGCGTCGCCTACGAGTTTGGCAATTTCTGCTCTTCGCGGGGCTTCATCGTCGGAGAGGATTTCTTTGGCATAAACAAACAAGCTATCGTACTCGCGCATTTGGTAGTACACGTGGGCGAGGTAGAACGGGACCATACGAGAAAATGCTTGGTCGTTCCGCAGGGCTTCAAAGTTGATGAGAGCCTCGCTGTAATTCTCCTCTTCATACACGATGTGCGCGTAGTAGTAGCGTGCTGAGGCAGCAAAAGGTCCGCTTTGTTCTTTCAGCAGTACGAAAATGTCTTTTGCAGGGTCTATTTTTTCATTGATGAAATACGAATACCCGAGTTGAAAGCGAATTTCCGGACGGTCTTCACGATCGATATTTCGCATATCCACTTCGGAGAGGTATTTTTCGCTTTTGCGATAGTTTCTGTTGCGAAAGAAGAATTGTCCCAGATAGCGTCGAGCCTGATTCACCAATGAGCTCGTTGGGTATGACTCGATGAAGGCCTGCATGAGGTTTTCGGCGTCGGAGTGGAAGAGCTCCAAGGCGGAGATTGCACGGTAGTAGTATGCCTCCACGGTGCGCTCTGGACTTAGCGATTGCGTTGCCAAAGCTTGCTCAAAACCTTCACGGGCGTTGGCAAATATTTGCTGATCAAATGCTGTTAGTGCAGTCTGGAATTTGGTGTCGGCCCGTCGTTGAGCCTCGGTAATTTGGCCGAAAACCCACACGGGGAGCATTCCTAGAATAACGGCAATCAGTCGAATTTTTTGTTGATACATTCGATGGGATTGGAATTGGTGACTATGATAAAACGAATTTTTTTACACAATCGGTACAAGAAACAAATATAATGCAATACACATACCTTGTTATGCACAAATAAGAAGATTATTAAAGGTCGAGTGTTGATTTTTTTTTATATTTACCCATTCAAAATTCTTTAACATGAGCAAGAATACTTTATTCGCAATTGTGGTGCTTTTTTTTATAGCAAATAGTTTGTTTGCCCAAGTACCTACCTCCATCGATTTAGCTGCAATTGAAGCGGCGGTTACCGATAAAAAAAGCGACCTTTATTACCCATCCTTAGTGAAAAAGATGCGTTCCAAAGAAATGCTGCACAAGCAAGAGATGGTTCATTTGTACTACGGATGGGCGTATTCGGGAGACTATAAACCTTATTTTCGCGACCCTGGTTTAAGAAAGAGTGTGTCTTTTTTAAGAGAAAAAGAGTGGGAAAATGCAATTAGTCCAGCCAAAAAGGTTTGGGACGATGATCCAGTAAATCTTCAAGCCCTATATTATTTAATGATTGCTCATCATGAATTAGGCGATACCATTACCGCACATTTTTACGGAAATTTATTTTATCGATTTTTAGATATTATAAGTGAAAGTGGCGATGGTCTCGAAATTGAATCGGCTTTTGTGGTTAATAGAGTTTCGGATGAGTACACGCTACTCGAACAGTACGACCTTGAAATTTCGCGACAAGCTTTGATCGGCCAGGTTGACGCGATGACCTTAAAGGAACCAGAAATCACGGAGGATAATGACACTATATTGACTCTTTATTTTAACGTTTATCAGCCGCTTACTCATTTGCAAAATTCCTTTTCTTCAAGTAAGAAAAAGAAGAAGTCGAAGAAGCGGAGGAAGAAGGATAAGAAAGCACGACGTGAATAAATAATGTCTGTCTATAAAGTCCGATGACAGCGATATGAATAAAGTCATTTTACCGCTATTTTTGAAGAAACGATGGTGAGCTAAAAAATATATTATGTTTTTTTGCGTTTCATTAAGACTTCATTATGAGATAAGCTTTCAATAATGATGACTTTTATACTAATCTAATCGTTTTTACTATGCGGACTTTGCTTTTATTTTTTGGGTTGTTTTTGGGATTTACGGTTTATGCTCAAGATGATGATGAGTGGGTGACTAAGAAGATGTTAAAGAAAATCCGGGCAATCGATTATAAGCTTGACATGAATAATGGAGATGGAGTATTCATTGCTCAACATCGTAAGACCAAAAAGTGGGGCATGTTTCAAGCTTACAGTGAAAAGGTAATTGAAGAAAAGATTCCAATGCAGTATGACTCCATAGACTTCTTTGGGTTCAACGCTTATTTAACAGGCGTATGGATAGCAGGCAAAGTGGGCATTTATACTTCTCCGTGGTCGTTTGCGGAAGAAGACGTTCGTCAGAGTGTTGATTGTCTTTATGATGATTATAAAATTTTCGAAGTAGGCCGTACGATGAACGACCGTGATGGTTACGGAAGCTACAAAAAGTATTTTACCTATGTTGCCGTAAAACGAGATGGATTGTGGGCGTGGATCGATTGGCAAACGGGGGAGCTCATGACGGAGTTTGAGTATGATCTTGAGAAGGAGAAAATGCCGTATCCTTTGTGGGAACAAGTAATGTTTCGTTGATGACGCGCTCTCTTAAATAATCAATTTCACTTTTACAACGCATAATGGCTTGGTTTTTTAACGAGCATAACGCCGCTCTCGGACTTTCTAGCCAGCCACTAATATTCAGACCAATTTAGGCTTTCTATTAGACCTTGAACCTGCCCATGCATATACTCATTCACCGGGCGCAGCGAGTCCTCATTTGGAGCAACATTAAAATACACTACCCCACGAAGAAAGTGATTCACACTATCGGTGACGTAAAACTGAGTAGCTGTGGCTGCGTTTCCGTGCACCTTGTATAAAATACCGAACACTCTTCTGAGGTCGTTGACGTACAAGACTTCTTTTATTCCGTCGGCTTTTACGCTATGGCGAAAAACTAAGTTGTGTGCATCAGCGAGGAGGTCTTCCAGATTATCATTTTCAACGGGAAGATACGTAAGTTGAATCATAGAATTCAGGTGCGGAAAAATGATGTCGTACCAGCAATTTTCTCTTTTTTGTTTTACCAGTGAAAATGCGTGATGTTCAAAGCTAAACGGGCAAGTTTCCGTTTGAAAAGTGGTAAATGTATCCGGAGGTAGTTCGATGCGGAAATAGCCTACGGGTTTTGGAATAGGGTCTTGACTGCACGAAAAGACCAATTGTAGAGCAAAGAAGACCAAGAGGATACGTTGTATGGTGTTCATATCGCGGTAGTGATGAATCTAGGAGAATTATTTTTTGTTTGAGGTTTTTTCTTTTGCCGGAAGTTCAACACGCAGCTGATTGATTCGTTTATTTTCCATGCTTTCGATACTGAAGGTGATATTGGAAAATTCAACTTTTTGGTTGATTTCCGGTAATTCACCCGTGAGCTCAATGAAAAAACCTGCGAGGGTGTCAGCATCACCACGCGCTTCATCGAAAACTTCCACATTTTCTATTTTCAGTGATTTAAGAAAGTCTTGAATAGAAATTTTACCATCAAACAAAAAAGTATTTTCGTTGATCGTAGTAAAGTTCGATTCTTCGAGGTCAAATTCATCATTGATTTCACCAACTACTTCTTCAATAATGTCTTCCAGAGTTACCATTCCCGAAGTGCCTCCAAATTCGTCTACCACTATAGCAACGTGAACTTTTCGGATGCGGAATTCTTGGAGCAGGTCGTCGATTTTTTTATTTTCGGGAACGAAGAAAGCCTTGCGAATTAGGTTTTGCCAGTGAAAATCAACGCTCTCATTGATATGAGCCAGCAGGTCTTTGATGTAGAGCACGCCAATAATCTGGTCGAGATTTTCTTTAAATACGGGTAAGCGCGAATAACCCGCTTCTCGGATATTACTCAGTACTTCGTGAAAATTGGCTGTTTCGGGTATGGCTACCATATCCACTCTGGGTGTCATAACTTGTCTGGCGGAGGTATTACCAAAAGTGACGATATCCACGAGAATTTGGTTTTCTTTGAGTTCTTCATCATTTCCTGCCAAAGCGAGTGCTTGAGAGAGATCATCAACGGAAATGGATTGATTTCGAGTTCGATCTTTAAAGAGGAGGGTGGTTTTGGCGAGTAGTCGACTTATTGGTAGGAGCAATAAGTAAAGGAAATAGATGAGGTTAATTACCTTACTCATAAATTTTCTAGGGTTTCTACTCGCGTAAATTTTCGGTAGAACCTCTCCAAAGAGTAGGAGGACGAAAGTAATTCCGGCTATTTGTATTAGGTAGGTAAGCCAAATGTTATGTGTAAATTCGAGCATTCCTTCCGTGAGAAATGCAGCGAGAATAACGATAGCTATATTGATGAAGTTATTGCTTACCAGTATGGTTGCAAGTAGCTTCTTGGGGTTTTCTTGTAAGGTAACAATTCGATGGTCATCTTCCTCACTCTCACTATTCCATGTAAAGAAAGCCACCTCAGAGCCAGATATGATGGCAGAGAGAAAAATTAAAAATCCCAATAAGATAAAGAGAAAGATTCCCCCGGGCGGAAGGGAAATAGCTTGAATAAGAGATAATGAAGGTTCCGGGTCAGGGTCCACTAAGCTTGGATTTCGTTACTAAAAAGGCAAATCATCTTCATCAACTTCTTGGCTCTGACTTGGATTATTTCCCGGGTCAGAGGCTATAGAACTTTGGTCTTGAGGATTGTTCACGGGGGCATAACTCACGGGCTGAACGCCATCTTCTTGCTTTTTAGGAGAGAGCATCGTCATGGTATCAGCCTGTACTTCCGTTGTATATCTTGGCTGACCGTTTTCTTCCCATTTTCTGGTTCGGATTCGGCCTTCGATAAAAACTTTATCGCCTTTATGCAAGTATTTTTCCGCAACATCTGCAAGACCTCTACGGAGAATTACGTTGTGCCACTCTGTATTAGTTACGCGCTGACCTTCTCTGTTGGTGTAGGTTTCAGAAGTGGCAACAGCCAATCTTGCAATTGCTGATCCGTCGGAAAATCTACGAATTTCGGGATCAGTACCGAGATTCCCAATGAGCATAACTTTGTTTAATGTGCCGGCCATAATTTGTTTTTATGATATCTCTGATGAAAGTATTGTGTTTGCGAAATTACAAACTACATTCTAATTATTCACTAATAAATTAAGTAGTGTCTACAAGCAAGACTAAAGCCGCTTTTGCAGACGAGCATAACGAAGCTCTCGGACTTTCTAGACAGCCACTATTTGTTGAGGAATCGTTGTATCGGCCTTGGCAAAGCCGGCAACTCCCTGTCAATATCAAATGCTTGAAACTCCATGGACAGCTTACTCCACTGTTCAATATCCCATATATGATAGAAAATCTTCTGATGACTCAGAATATGCGAGCCTTTATGAATAAGTTGAGCGTTTGGATAAATAGAGCCCGGAGGCTTAAGTGTTTGCGGCAACTCGTAAAGTCCTTGCCACACATCTTTTTCATTGCGCCTTCGCAACATTAGAAATTTACTATTTGAAGCAATGAGCCAATGAATATGTCGTTCGGTTTTTTTAGGGGGTGGGCTTTTGTAAGGGTAGTCTGCTGCAGCCTCATTTTTTGTATAGAGTTGACAGTTGTCTTTTAGGGGACATTTTTGGCACTTAGGATTTTTTGGTAGGCAAATGAGCGCCCCAATTTCCATTAATCCTTGATTAAGATTTCCAGGATATACGGATTTATCAACAAATTTTTGCGCTAGATTCCGGAGTTTGTCTTGGGTGCTTTTTAGCCTGATGTCATTTTTGATTAAAAAAACACGAGCAATTACGCGCATCACATTTCCGTCGAGGACAGCAATTTTTTCCCGAAAGCAAACTGAGCTAATTGCGGCTGCCGTGTATGGGCCAACGCCAGAGATTTTTTCCCATTCTGCTGCCTTGGAGGGAAAATTTCCTTTAGCTGAAATTTGTTTAGCTCCTTTAAGGAGGTTGCGAGCACGTGAATAGTATCCCAGTCCTTCCCAAAGTTTTAACACCTCATCCTCAGATGCTTGAGCGAGGTTTTCTAGTTTAGGGAATGATTCAAGGATTCGTTTGTAGTGATTTAGACCTTGTTGGATTCGGGTCTGTTGAAAAACGATTTCCGCGAGCCAAACCATGTATGGGTTAGGTTTTTTTCGCCAGGGTAAATCGCGCTTATTTTCATCGTACCATTTTTCAATGGCGGAACTCATTATTTCGTACTTCATGAGGCAAAGCTAATATTAAACCAATAACATTTTGTAATTGTCAGAAGTTATATAGCTTTAAACCACGATGGCTTTTTGTCACCTTTTGATTATCAAGCATAAAATTTTTTCTAAAAACGCAAATTTCTGATGTTGAGTGAAAATAGTGTGTATATTTGCACCCCTCAAAAAGAGAAGTTTAATTGTAATTCCTTATAAAAATGACAAAAGCAGAAATCGTTAACAACATCACCGAATCAACAGGAATGGACAAAGTTGACGTACAGCAAGTTGTTGAGCTATTCATGAAAGAAGTAAAAACATCTTTGGAATCAGGTGAGAACGTATATCTCCGCGGATTTGGAAGTTTTTTCATTAAAACTCGCGCTAAGAAAATTGGCCGTAACATTACCGCCGGTAAGCCCATCGAAATTCCTGCGCACAATATTCCAGCATTTAAGCCTGCGAAAGTTTTCCTTGACAAGGTAAAAACCAACGTAAAGGTTAAATAAGAATTGAAGCTTAAAGTTGTCAATTCTAGTAATTGGCAACTTTTCTTTTTTCTTATTATGTGCTTCGACTTTACAGTAATTTTGTTTTCAGACCTTTCAGGTTACTAAACATAAAAATACCCCATGAACAAATATTCATTTATAGGCATTTTGCTTGCTATTACCTTGGGTATTGGCTTGTTTTTGTGGAAAGCAGACCGTTACCCCGGTCAGTCGAGCACAGATAAAGAGAATGAACAAGTTTCTATGTTGGATATTAAAGTCCAGCAAGCGCTAGAAGCGTTGCAAGATGGTTCATTGCCGCCAATGCAGGCAATAGGAATGCTTCGTGAAGTTATTGACGAGGATTCAACTCATTTTGCAGCACTCCTTAGTTTAGGGCTCATGTCGATGCGTACAGGTCAATACGATAAAGCGGTAGAACGCTTTGAGACACTGTTGCGCCACTACGACAATGAGGCTCGCGTTTTAGATGCTGCCGCAGATGCCTACCTTGCCGTGGGCGACACTGTGAAAGCCGTTGACCTTATACAGCAAATGCTGTCGCTTAATCTCGATCAGGAAGTCCGAGAAGCTTTAGAAAAAACCTTGACTTCATTAGAAAAAACAAATTAAAAACATTTAGCTATGCCAAGTGGAAAGAAAAGAAAGCGTCACAAGATGGCTACTCACAAAAGAAAAAAACGATTAAGAAAAAATCGTCACAAGAAGAAATAAGCTCTTTTCAGGAGCCTAGGTTTTTTAACTTAGGCTCCTTTGCTCGTTTTTTTTTCGTAAAGAGCTATGCGCAGGCAGTTAGCTCTTATTTTGTTTGTAGATGAGTTTGATTAGCTATTTATTTCTACCTAAAAGTTGGTGGGTAATAAATGGTTGATGTAATTCACATTAAAAGATTATTCAGGTGAACGCAGAACTTTATATTCATTCGCGTAATACCGATGGTCTTGCACTGGCTTTGTTGAAAGACGGAAAACTTACAGAATTACATTCTGAAGAAGATAACCGCCAATTTCTCGTAGGAGATATATATGTTGGAAAAGTAAAACGCATTGCAAGTGGCTTAAACGCCGCATTTGTAGATGTGGGTTACTCTAAAGATGCGTTTTTGCATTACCATGACCTTGGACCTCAAGTGCTTTCACTCGATAAGTTTTATCGAAGAACGCTAAAGGGAAAACAGGTTTGGAACTTAGCCGACATGGAATTGGAGAAGGAAATTGAAAAGCACGGAACAGTTGACCAGGTTTTAAAAGCCAATCAACACGTGATTGTTCAAATTGCCAAAGAACCTATTTCAACCAAAGGTCCTCGCATAACCTCGGAAATTTCGCTGGCCGGACGGTACGTAGTACTCGTGCCCTTTTCGGATCGTATTTCTATTTCTCAAAAAATTAAAGAACGCAAAGAACGTGATCGTCTTCGCAACTTACTCAACGAAATAAAACCCCCGGGTTTCGGAGTAATCATTCGTACGGTTGCCTCCGATGTTGAACGTGAACTGATTGAAGGAGATCTTAGAAATCTCGTGCAACGCTGGAAAATGCTCCACCGCAACCTATCTCGGGTAAAACCTCCCGGGCGCGTATTGAGGGAATTGGGAGCAGCTTCGGCTTTATTGCGAGATGTTCTAAATGACTCATTTAGCTCTATCGTAGTAGATGAGCAAGAAAAGTTTGATGCAATTAAGGCTTTTTTAGAAGAAAATGCACCCGATAAACTGAGCATTCTCAAGCTCTATACGGGGCAGCTACCTCTTTTTGAAAAGTTTGGTATCGAACGACAAATCAAAACCTCATTTGGAAGGTCTGTTTCCGCAGGTAAAGGAACGTATCTTATCATTGAGCATACCGAGGCTATGCACGTAATTGACGTGAATAGTGGGAATCGCTCTAATAAGACTGACTCTCAAGAAGAAAATGCTCTCGCGGTAAATCTACTTGCTGCGGAGGAAATTGCTCGTCAGCTTCGCTTGCGTGATATGGGCGGAATCATTGTAGTGGACTTTATCGATATGCATAAACCGGAGCACCGGAGAATACTATTCGATAAACTGCGCGAGGAAATGAAATCCGATCGTGCAAAGCACAAGATTCTTCCTCCCAGTAAGTTTGGACTCATCGAGATTACTCGCCAAAGGGTGCGCCCGGAAATGAACATCGATACGCGTGAGGAAAATCCCGATGGAAACGGACAGGTAGAGGCACCTATAGCTCTTCTTGAGGATATCGAATCTACTTTCGAGCGTCTTACTAAAGACTCTGGTAAGAAGAAATACGAGCTACACGTGCATCCATTTTTAGCAGCTTACATCAATAAAGGTTGGTTAAAAAGTTTGCGACGTCAATGGGCTCGTACTTACAAAGTGAAGCTTAAAGTTATTCCCAGAGACGGCTATAAGTTTTTGGAATATCGATTTTACTCAGAAGGCGAAGAGATTTTTTATTAGAAGAAACAAATGGCGAAATATTTTTTCGCCATTTGTTTTTTAATAAGGATAATCAGGTGTTTTGGTTTGCTGAATTAAACGTCTATATATATAAATCGTAAAAGCAAGACGTACAGCCGTACGTCTCTACCCACACATCATCTCACCCATCACCCATCACTCATAACCCCCATCTACAGCATGGAAGAAAAAGACCTCGCAGCAAAATGGGACGCATTGTGCGCCTACATTGATACGCATTTTCAGCCGGAAGGTGAAGTTGACCTAGATGGAATATTGTTTCTAATTGGTGTTCAAGAGCTTGGCCAAGGTGCACGAAAGTTTTCCAAAGATGAAAAGCTCAATCTCTTGCACATTGCTATTTGCACAGTATTGCAACCCTATGGATATTATCAACTTAAAGGCTTAGATCACGATGGTTGGCCGCACTTCGATGCTTTAGATCCTATTCCTCAACTTAAGCCAGGAGAACAAAGCAGGATGATGAAGGAGGCTGTGATTCAGTATTTTGAAGAGCAGCAGATTGACTTTTAGAAATAAATAAAGCCCCGAAATCTTCGGGGCTTTTTGTATGTTGTAATGATTAATGAATCTAAAAGCAGTTACCTACCTCAGGCGTCCAATCGAAAATCTCTACTTCCTCATACGCTTCTTCATCTTCACGAAGCTTTATCCATCCACATCCGCGCGACATTTGAACAACATCCAACGTATCATATTCAATTATTGTACGAGGTTGTGTAAGTGGATAACCTGTAGAGTCGATGGTAATAATGGTGTCTATATCGTAACGGAAGTAAAAAACTTGAATACCAAAAAGTGCGTCATATTCGTAAACAAATGATACCTCTCCGTTGGAATTGGTAACACCTTCAAATTGCACGTTTGATCTTTGAACATTTGGGCGAACCAAAACCTCTGCACCTCTCACGGGCACTCTCACATCATTTTTCGTTTCCACAACTCTGATTCTAAATGGGTATTCAGGAGCCTCTGTTCTGCAAGCCGCAAGAATAACAATGGGAACTATCCAGTAAATTAACTTCTTCATATTTGATAGTTTTAGTGAGAGAGTATTTCTAATTACCCGTTCTACAGGTTCTTCGAGGGTCGTTAAAAGGGTAGAGGTTAAGTTGGATGGTCTGAGGCCCAGGCTTCACTTCTACACCATCACACTTGCGCCATGAGCCTTTTACCGCATGAACCTCAAGAAAAACCTTGTTGTCAAAAACAAAGCGCGCTTCTCCAAATTCGTTAGTTGTGGCGTATTCATCAACGATGCTGTTTTCCACCGGTGCAAACATGCGTACCAAAGAATTTCTGACGGGAATTGTGTCCTGAACTGTAACAAAAACAGTAATTTCATAATCACCTTCATCCGTATTACAACTGCTGAATACTAGCATTGAAATACAAAAAGTGAAGTACATTAAAAGCTTTCGCATAACTATTATAATTACTTGCAACCCTAGGTTAACAAAATCAATTTTACCTTATTCGAATCCGTTAAAACACGGAATTAATTTTCAATTTTACAAGGTGGACAAATATATACAATCCTTTTCAATCCAAAACCAATTTTTTATTTTATGATGAAAGGAGTTTTTCTTAGGGGGAATTAATTATTATTGGTTCATCATATTGATGTTTATTATTACCCTAGGCCGTGTGTACCTTTGCACAGCAAAATAAAAATCGTATGCAAGCCCAAATTGACGCTCTTATAACGGAAATACAATCATTTAATTTTAACTCACCAGACGCGGCAGAGGAATTTCGTCTCAAGTATCTTTCAAGAAAAGGGGTAATTCCGCAGCTATTCGAAGACTTTAAAGCTCTTCCAGGAGAGGAAAAACGCGTGTTAGGAAAGCCAATCAATGAGCTAAAAAAAATGGCTGAGGAGCTTTTCAATCGCTCAAAGCAAGGCTTAGTTTCTAAGAAGATTTCTAATTTCGATTATTCTAGACCCGTCGAAATGCTCGATGTTGGAAGTCGTCATCCGCTTAATATTATCAAGGACGAAATTGTGGAGATTTTTTCAAGAATTGGGTTTGACGTAAGTGTGGGACCCGAAATTGAAGACGACTGGCATAATTTCTCTGCGCTCAACTTTCCTGAAGAACATCCAGCAAGGGATATGCAAGACACCTTTTTTGTGGAGAAGAATCCTGATTTTGCCTTGCGGACTCATACCAGCTCAGTGCAAGTTAGAGTAATGGAAAACCAAAAACCGCCCATCCGCACAATTTCTCCGGGACGCGTTTTTCGTAACGAAGCAATTTCTGCCCGCTCACACTGCTTTTTTCACCAAATTGAAGGGCTGTATATCGATAAGGACGTGAGTTTTGCCGATATGAAACAAACCATTCTCTACTTCGCAGAACAGTTCTTTGGTAAGAGTAAAATTCGTATGCGTCCATCCTACTTTCCCTTCACCGAACCTAGTGCAGAAGTAGATGTTTACTGGGGGTTGAAAAATGAGGTTGACTACAGACTTACCAAGGGAACCGGCTGGCTGGAAATCATGGGCTGTGGTATGGTTGATCCAGCAGTCTTACAAGCCAGCGGAATCGATCCGGAAGTGTACAGTGGATTTGCTTTTGGGATGGGTATTGAACGCATTGCTTTAAACCGTTTTCAAATTCCAGATATCCGTATATTTAGTGAAAACGACACTCGCTTCCTAATGCAATTCTCGGGTCTGTGATGTAAGTCATGTTTTTTTTCTTTGCTTTCACGTATATTTGTAGAAGTAAATTTTCATCATGCGTACAGCACTATTATCAATACTGTTTCTTTGGTCTGCATTACAGATTAATGCCCAATGCTGCCCGTACATAAATAGTGTACAGGTTTTGCCATCAAACCCTAGTACAACCGATACCGTAAGGGTTGTGATGAATGTGACAACCCCTAGTCAAGGTTCGTTTTTGGGTGCTAATCATAGCATAACCGGCAATCAAATCAATCTCCAAGCATGTTATTACTCTGGCATGCTACCGGCTTTGCAAACCTATATTGACACTGTGGTCATCGGTGTGTTGCCTAGTGGGACTTATTCTTTAAACTTCACAGCAAGACAGAGTATTGATCATCTGGTTTGCTCGCCTATGGATAGCACTCAGCTAAATCAAAGCTTTACGGTTTCAGGTGGGACGCAACCAACCCCACCGCCCTGTTGCTTGCAAATACTTAATTTGGATTTACTGCCTTCGCAAAGCGTTTTTTATCCCACACACATCTATATACGGCCCGAAGTTCAGCTGCCAGCTGCTGGTGTTTTACACTCGGAAACCATCCAGATTATAGGTAATACTATATATATAGAGGCTTGTTATCTTACTGATTCTGTTTCGAATATCCAAAACCGTCTAGATACTCTGTCCATTGGCTTATTGACGGAAGGTGTCTATACAATTAGCTATACAGCTAAACAAGGCTTGAACACGCAAGCGAACTGTGCTGCACCCATATCAGCCGATACATCATTTGTTTTATTAGAAGTATACCCCTCTATTTCTACCCAAGAGTTTGAAGCAGTTTCCATTCAAGTTTACCCCAACCCTGTAGAGACTTGGTTTACTATACAAGATTACATTGGCGCCTTCGAAATTTACGACATTCTAGGTAACCTTCTTTTAAGATCAGAGGTGAGTGTGCCAAACCAAAGAATCGATATTTCCAGTTTGTCGTCGGGTGTTTATTTGTTAAATTTCTCTGGACAAGTAAAAAAGATTAAAAAATTATAGTTTCCGTTTTTAACTTTGCAGTCTGTGAAAAAGATTTCTGTCATATTAGCCATATTACTCAGTGTGCCTTTCCTAGCAAAGTTGGGAGCGGTTGCTAAGTATTTTGTGCAATATAAAGAATATCTCATCGCCTGCGAAAATATCGAGCGACCGGAAATGAATTGTAATGGTACGTGTCAATTTTCTAAAGAATTGGCAGAATTGGACAAGAATACCGTTCCTCCTGATTTCCCGGAAGTTCTGAAAATTGAGTTAAGCCTCATAACTATTGTTAAGTCTGTTGAAATTATTTTTCACTTAGATGATTGTGAAAGCTCCTTAAAAAGGAGTTTAGCAAATAATCAAATTCTTTCAGGTTTTTCGTCATTAATTGTTCCTCCTCCCCGGCAAGTCTAATTGCAATTTCAATTTAAGGCAAATGGTATTAATTATACATTTTGTCTAGCTAAAGTATTAGCTATTTTTTCTTAGAACAATTAATAAATGGGCTATTTATTACGCCCAAAAAAACTTATTATCATGAAAAATCTAAAATTTTGGACACTTTTGTTGTCCGCCACTTTTATTCTATTTACCTCTTGTAAAGACGATGATGATAAAGATAAAAATGGACCAACGCCTACAAATGGCACATTAGGAATTAAATTTGACCATCGCTGGGGGCCAATGGGTAATGCTTTCTCAATGAATACCCCACATATTCATCCTGCCACTCAAGAGGAAATTACCTTTACAACCTTACGCTATTATATCTCAAATGTTATTCTTCATAAAGATAATGGCGAACAGTGGATTGAACCTGAAAGTTACCGTATTGTAACTGTAGGCAACAATAGCTCTATTGTAACACTCAACGTAGATGATATCCCGCCGGGAGATTACAACGCAATAACCTTTACCGTAGGCGTTGATGCTCCTCGAAACACTAGCGGAGCGCAAACTGGTGCTTTAAGTCCGAGTGAAGGAATGTTTTGGAGTTGGACAACGGGCTATATTTTCATCAAGGCTGAAGGTATGAGTCCTGCAGCTCCAAATGGGCAGTTTATGTATCACATTGGTGGATTTGAAGACCCCAATAATGCTATCAGAACTACACGTCTCGAATTTGGTGATAATCTAAGAATCGAAGGCTCAAGAACTCCTGATTTGCACTTGATGGTTAATACCGCTAGGTTTTGGCATGGTGGAATTAGTATTAGCGATGTGTTTTCCATTCACATGCCTGGGCAAAATGCTAACAGAAAGGCCGATAACTTTATTGACGCCATCCAGTTTGATCATTTTCACAGGTAGGTTTCTAACCTTCTGTTGATATCGTGAAAACCTACTTGAAAGATTTTAGGTTATAACAGAGAAACTTCTAATTCAACCACTCAGTAATTCTAGCTGAGTGGTTGAATTTTATTTAATTTGGATGACGTGAAAATGAAGCAAGGATTTGGATATTCTTTGTTGCTATCCTTAATAGTGATAGTTTTCTCTTGCCGGCGTGATCTTCCGCCTGAAGAAAACCCGTTGGTGGAAATACCTATGCCTGCGCATTTCCCCCCGCCCGTGTACACCTTCGAGAGAAATCCGCCCACTAGACATGGTGTTGAATTAGGACGCAAGCTGTTTTTTGATCCTTTTCTCTCGTTAGATGGACAAATCAGTTGTGGTACTTGCCATCAGCGCAGTGTGGCTTTTGCAGATCCTCGTGGTGAAGCACTGTCGAAGGGGATTTTTGGGCGAGAAGGCTTTCGCAATACCCCGGCGCTGAGTAATCTAATATGGTACCCACATTTCAATTGGGATGGAGGAATCAACCATATCGAAATTCAACCCGTGGCTCCCATTACTGACTCCACCGAGATGGGTATGGATTTTCGCGAATTGTTGATAAAACTTCAAAGACATCCGGAATATCCCGAATTATTTGCTAAAGCCTTCGGAAGTGATTCTATACACAGTCAGGTTTTGCTTTTTGCACTCACTCAGTTCATGTCAACCTTGGTGAGCCACAATGCGCCAATCGATCAGTATTATCGAAACGAACGTAACCTTAGCGCCAAGGCACTCGAAGGCAAAAGCATTTTCGATAGCAAGTGTGCCACGTGTCATGCCGGCGTGCTACAAACTGATTTTTCTTTTCGAGTAAATGGGCTTTTGCCTGTATCCATTGAAGACCGAGGAAGAGCGGAAATTACTAACAGAGATGAGGATATTGGAGCCTTTCGCGTACCTTCTTTGCGTAATGTAGAAGTGACGGCGCCATATCTCCATGATGGTTCATTGGCAAGTTTAGCAGAAGTGATTGAAGCCTATAGCTCGGGCATATTAGCGCATCCTAACATAGACACCACCTTACTCCCCGTGGGTGGATTTGCTTTTTCCGTGTCCGAAAAAGAAAATCTTTTGGAGTTTCTCAAGCAACTCACAGACAAAACATTTATTCAACAGCAATAACTCCCCAATTGATGTTCAACAAAATTAGCGTCGGGTTATCCCTCGGCTTTATATTGATATTTGTACTTCCCACCAAGGCTTGTGACGGCTGTGGTAGTGGAATAGCGGGTTCTTACCTAGGAATTGTGCCAAATTTTAGTAATAATCTCATAGGCGTTCGATATCAGTCACAACGCTTTGATCACACCTTTCGTAGTTCCACAATAAATGGAAATGCTCGGCGGCTGGAATCAGATTTTATGTATCGAACTGATTTGTGGGCTCGATTTTATCCTTCAAAGCGCTGGCAAATTATGGCATTTGTGCCCTATCAAGTTCACGTGCGTCAAGAAGCCAAAGAAAGTTTTTCCATAGAGGGAATCGGTGATATTCGTTTGCGTACTTTCTATACAGTGGTAAACACGGGAGATAGCATTTCCGGAAATTGGCGCCACACCTTGCTTCTTGGTGGCGAAGTAAAATTGCCCACAGGAAAATACCGACAGGTTGATCCTATCGGTGGACGACCATTGCCAGAAATTTTTCAAATTGGTACTGGTGGTTACGGATTGTCACCGAGCATGATGTACACCGTACGAAAAAAAGCCTGGGGACTCGTTTCAGATTTCCAGTACACGTATAATACTATGAACGAGGAGCGTTATCAGTGGGGCGAGCAATATTTTAGTTCGCTTAGGCTTTTTTACTGGAAAAATTCGAGCAACGGAAGACATACTTTGCTCCCTAGCGTTGGCTACTCATTTGAATATTTTGCCCCAGATAAAGATGCATTCTTCTCCAATATGCTCATCGAGCAAAACGGTGGACAGATGTCGTTTTTATATATGGGCTTAGACTATTACTCCGATCGAATGATGATGCAACTTTTTGCCCAGATGCCATTGCAATACAATTTGGCAGAAGAAGTTCCGGTTGGTCAATGGAGGTTAGGTATTAATTTAGGATTCTTTTTTTAAGCGCTTGATTAGGTGGTTTTTTTTGGTATTTTTGGCTTCCATGAAGAAAACCACCATTTTTTTAGTACTTTTCTTGCTTTGCGTTGGTCATCAAGTTTTAAGTCAACAGGAAGCTTTTATTTCGTTTACTTCTAAAAACATAGAAGTTATTTTACTTCACGATGTTGTTGATGCTAAACGTGTTCATGTTTTTGAATTGCCAGAGCACATCATATCTCCGCCCCAAGCATTTGTAAGGCAGCTTAGGCTTCGAGAAGAGTTGGGAGTGGAAAAAATAGATGCCAATAGGTTTTCTGTACGGTTACCGGAAAAGTTCCCAGCCAATCATCTTCAAATCGAATTGAGATATACGTTAAGCCCTCAAGCTTTGCCTTCTCTTCAGTATATAGAAGGCGGTCGTGTTTGTTTATTTTGGGGAGGAAATACGGTTTCGGAGCACGTAGCTTGGGAGCGGGATGATAATCTTTTGTTTTTTTTACCGAAAAGTTGGTACCCTGAATTTTTGTCTTTGCAATTACCAAATGGAGGAAGTTTTCACGGTACGCAACCTAATGTTTGGGTTGATTTAGACGACAATCAGTTTTTAAGTTTTGAGAACCTTAGTTCAGAATTTGATTTTTGTTGGCGCGACTCCCTTCATCCCGAAGAGCTTTCAAGAACAAGGATTCCTGTAGTAGCAGTACAGCAAATTCGCCCGGAATTTACATTCCCTATAGTTTATGAGTTTTCAAAGAGAACGGATTATAGGCTCAAGCGGCCATTTTTTGAGGACCAAGAGCTGCCAATTAAGGAAACAATAATTGCATATGTTCCTGAGAGTGAAAGTGAACTAAATACCGAAGAGTACGAACCTGGAATAGTCGCTTTTGACCAATCTTACCCCAATTATATTTTTGGTTTTTTCTCCCAGATTGCCAGAGAAGACTACGAGAAAATCGTTCAAAATGAAAGTCAAGATGAGCAGTTTCTCGAGGCTTATAGATTAAGTAAAGAGCTTCAAGGCTTAGCAGAAACTGAAGTGCTTTTTAGGTCGATGGTTGATAAAGGTAGTTTGCCTGGTGTATCTTCTGAATTCGCAGTTATTGACCTAGGATACGATAGAAAACGTAAAGCGGTTTCGATTAAGGTTTCTGGGCATATTGAAGCCGAGATTGGTTTAAAAGTTCGATTAGTAGAGCATGATACTATTATTCGAATCTCCGGAACAAACAGCATTTACCTACCATCAGATTACACGGCCATTTATGCTTTGCCTGTTGATTATGATCTTTGGAGTTATCAACCTTTAGAGTTCAGGCAGTCCGATGCTCAGTCGTGGAAAATGTTTTACTCAGAGGATGGTGTCATGGTTAGGTACTGGGCGTACCAGCAGCTTTTAAAATCAGGTTCACCGCATATTCGTGCTACGGCTGCGTCAATAGCTCTGGATGATGAGATTGGTTATTTTAGGGGCTTAGCTTTAAGTATTGCGGAGGGTATTCCTGTTTTTGCGGGCGATCGGTTGAAAGAAGGCTTAAAGCGAATGCTAGATGAAGGCAATCTTGATCAAATGAATAGGGCTGCAACCCAGTTGGATCGTTTATTTGGAATTAAGTCAGATATTCCAAGCTTTTCTTACGTCTCGCCGAACGACCTTGCCGGCCGACAACGTTTGTATTCTCATTGGATAACTAGGTATATGGGGGACACGGATTTAGTAAAATCGGAGATTCTTCAAGAGGCGAAAAAGCATAAAGAAATTAGGGAAGATTTAGAACTGTTTTACTTCTTTCTTACGGGTAAGCAGCTAGAGTAAAGCGCAAAAAAAACGGAATCATAAAGATTCCGTTTTGCGCAGATAGATTTATTTGGACACACAACTATCTACGCGGGCGCACTATTGATTTTCGAACACACAAGTGCTATGTCTAACTTTCTCTCAAAATGAAAAAAATCAATCTAATCTGTGAACAAAAGTATAGCAGATATTTTTTTGTCAGTGTGTAAAACTTATTAAGCGTGCTTTTCAGTTTGTAAATTCCGTGTTTTTTGATTTAAAGCTTAAAATGATTCTTGTTCCTGCGGGAGAATTGTTTTCAGAATCGTACAGATCAATTATCTCTCTTTGTATTTCCAGATCGCTCATTTGATTTAGCAGATTTATTCTGTATGCATTCGCTCCTGTTGAAAAAGATTTATGCTTTCGATTAGCATTAATTTCCTTGGCAGTTTTTCGGCCAATTCCGTTGTCTTCAATGATGCATTTTATGCCCTTGTCAATTTTTTCAAAGCGTATTTTTAGTTTTTTGTTATCATGATTTGCGTGAAGTAGTCCGTGCTTAATACTATTTTCTACGTGAGGCTGAATAAGCATAGGGGGAATTCGAATATTTTCTCTGTCAATAGCAGGATCAATGGTCACTTCTACTTTTAGACTGCCACTGAGCCTCATGTTTTCTAATTTTAGGTAAAGCTGTAATAACTCTATTTCATCTTGTAGGCTAATTTCATCAACATTGCTTTGGTCAAGATAGTATCGCATTAAGTCAGCAAAATCAGCTAAATAATCACTAGCAATGTCTTGTTTGTTGGTAAGGATAAATTCTTGAATGGTGTTCAGTGCATTGAAAATGAAGTGAGGATTCATTTGCGCCCGTAATGCACTTATTCGTGATTGGTAAATCTGTTTTTGAAATGCTTCTCGACCAGACTTCAGCTGTTCATCTCGGTTTTTTGAGCGGTAGTAAAAAAAGATGATGCTTCCTATAAAACCTGTTAGAGTAAGAAAAATTGTTGCAATAAACCACCATCTTTGATAGTAAGGAGGTAAAACCGCAAAGTTGATATTTATACTTTCTGAGCACAACATTGAAGGAGGGCATACGCGTGCCTCAATAGTGTACTTGCCCGTATTGAGGTTAAAAAGTCTTATCTCCGGATGTTGATTTGGTAGGGAAATCCAATTTTCGTCGTTTAAGCGGTATTGATATATTAATTTATTGCGATGTTGAACAGAAAGTGATTTCAATCCAATGGTAAAACTGTTGTTCTGACTACTTATTTCAAAGTTTTTTGTGTCATAATCTTCATCAACTCCATTAATGATGAAATACGAAACATTGAGCTTGAGTTTGTCATTATACGTGCAAAAATCATGTATTGCTACTTTTTGAATTTGTTGTTCTGCAATTGCAAATATGGTATCCTTGGCGGTAAAAAACTCTATTGTTTCTTGCGATAACCATCCGGATTCCAATCCCATAACATTTAGATCTTCATCTTCAAAATCCAATCGAAATATTCCATCCTTCATTACTCCGAAAATAGCTTGTGGAGTAACCAGCAGCTTCTGCGCCATTGCGGGTAAACTTTTTCGCAATACTATTTTTTCATTTTCAATGGAAATCAACTCTCCACTCAGGGTGGAAACCCAAATTTTGTTTGGATTATTGGGGTCACCAATCATGGAAGAGGGCTGAAGGTAATCACCATCAAATCTAATCTGCTGCGGATTTTGACTTTTGCTGTAAGCGAACAAGCCATCCACGTAATCAATGTATATTACCCCGCCGTGCATTAAGATTTGGTTGCATCGGTAGGGACGAAGAGTTAGGGTATCACTCTTATCTAGGATATATCCATCTGCTTCGATTGATGGATTACTGATTAACGCTTTGTTGTAGGATGTAGCAATAAATTCTTTGTTGGACAATGGTACAGCCTGTTTAAAGTTTGTCAAAGAGACAAAATCCTCTTCGGGTATAGTTGTAACTAGACTTTTAAGATCAATATTGGTTTCTTTGTTTCCTACGTACAGAATTTGGTTTACGCTGTCTAAAAAAAGTGGGGCTTTTTCCAACGGCCTTTGATGAACCTTCTTGTAATCAATAAAAGGAGCCAATGATCGCCATATAAATCCCTTTTCATCCTGTACATATAGATATTTTTTTCCATCATATACTGCTCGATTTATCAATCCCACTTTTGACAATGGAGAATGATATAGGTCTCGATTTATAATAATGTGTAAGCCGTTATCCAACGTGCCTATCCAGATATTTCCATCTCTATCTTCAAAATATACGGAAGTTTTTTGACCAGTTAGAGCTTTGTTTTTCCATTTACCGGTTTTGGCATCGAGTATATGTACACCCATATCAGTAAGCAACCAAATTTCGTTGTTGTGTACAACCATTTGATTTAGATTATATAGACTTAGGGTGTCTGATTCATAGATTTTTATGTATTTGTCGTTGTGAATCCTAAATATTCGAGACTTGCCATAAAAATCGCCTACAATCCAATCGCCGTCATTGGTTTTTCCAATTCTTATTTTTCCTTTTACACAAAACCCCTCTTTTATTCTTTGCCTTTGCCAACCATTTGGCGTGTAATTTCCGTAAATATCAATAATACACGTGTCGTTGTGGTAATCAAGCTTTGAAGTCTCAATGGCAACAACTCTAAGGTTGGGTGAATAATAATCACCAAACAAACCAAATTTTTCTTCGTGTAATTCAACCCTGATTTCCCGGGCACTATCATTAATATCAAATGAGAAAATTTTTCCTGTAATGGTTTCTAATAACTGAATCCTCGGATAATGAGTTAGTGTGTAATGATTGATGAAGTCTGAACCATTAACGGAATAGGCCAAATGTAGGCTATCGTTTTCGAGATAAAACAACTGACCACTAAAGTTAGTACACCATATTCTTCCTTCGGGGTCAAATTGTAAATTGTTGAAGGTTCTGCCAAATTTAGGGTGAACATATCTTCGGTAGTTTACTCCATCAAAGGAAACTAAACCTTCACTTGTGCCAAACCACATTGTACCATCCTCAGCTTGATTTATGCCAAAAATGCTTTGAAAAGGAAAGTCGTAGTCTTTATTAAATGAAATTGAATTTATCCACTGAGCAGATAAAGAATGAGAAAATGTGTAGCCAAATAAAACCGTAGTGAGAAGTATTCTCATTAATAAACGTCTGTACATCCTTAGGGATTGGGGTTGGTTTTCATAACCAACGACTTTCCCCTTGATAAAAGGATGTTTTGACCCAGATGACATATTGGCAAAAATTAGAAAGCGGCAATTTATATTTCTGATATCAACGATAAAAATTCCTCTCTCTTCTCTTTAGAAAGTGGAACGATATGCTCGTTGTCGAGTAGTATATGATTGCCGTCTTTTTTGATGAATTGCTTGATGCAATGTAAATTAATGATAT
>JBHYFA010000001.1:0-20949 GCA_051859825.1 Schleiferiaceae bacterium | reverse complement strand
ATATGCGAGCGGTGCGGACGATAAAATGGAAGTCCAGAATCCATTAACTTAGAAAAATACTTTAAGGGCTTAGAGATGACCAATTTTTCGCTATTGTTGGTGAAAATGGTCGTGTACATTCCGTCGGCTTCTAAACGAATAATAGTTTCAATCGGCACAAATACTATCCCGTCTTGAACCGGAACACCAATTTTTCTGAATTTCTGGGTATTTAAGCTTTCTCGTAATTCCTGAAGACGATTCTGTATTTCTTTTTGGTTGAAATTATTTTTAACTTTCTCGATAACTTCAATTACTCTATTGGGGCGAATGGGTTTTAGGATATAATCAATAGCATTCATTTCAAATGCCTTGATGGCATACTCGCTGTAGGCAGTGCAAAATACCAACTCAAAATCAATTTCATCTTTATTGAAATACTTGAATATTTCTGTTCCAAGTTGGCGTGGCATTTCTATGTCTAAAAATACCAATTTGGGCTTTACTCGCTTAATAAGTGCAACTCCCTCTGCTAAATTTGAGGCTTCGTGTACGCGCAGACTTTCCTCGTCTAAGCGATTGATAATGTTCTTTAAGAGTGACCTGGCCGTTGGCTCGTCATCTATGATGACTATCTTCATTTTGTTGTAGTATTTATTCTAAGCTGTGGGCAATATTACACATTATCAGTGACTAACAATGCTGTCAATTGCTAGTACGTTGATAAGAGTTTCTGAATTGCTGCTTTTACGAAGAAATAGGCATTTATTTTTTCCAACGGTTGTTTGCTCTATCGATATCGGCTGTTTCAAAAAAGGCATCTACCATTACTACTGATACCTCTTCAAAAGGTTTGTTTATCTTCAAAACATAGCTTCTCGAAGCCCACTTCCAAAACGGATGCTGCACCCCCTCACCGTGGGTTCTACCGTACATTAGGTCAATAGGAACATAGTGCATTTCGATGTTTCCGCTTTTGGTGGCAATCCCCACGTTGGCAGGCATGGGGATATCGCCCTTGCGTCCTATCACAACATAGGTGTGTTTATGATCACCATACACACTATCAATACTTAAATCTATGGCCTGCGTAGTACCCAGCCATAAATCTACGAACCACTGAAGTTGTAAACCCGATGCACGCTCCATTTCTCGTGTAAAGTCTTCGGGATGGGGGTGGTGAAAAGCCCAGGTGTTGAAAAAACTTCTGAATCCTTTCCAAAATGCTTCTTCACCCATGATATACTTGAGGTTGTTGAGTAATAAACAGCCCTGGGAGTAAGATGCGATTCCGTAGCCTCTATTGGTGAGGTAATGATCGGCGGGTGTGGTGAGCGGCTCTGTTTTTCCTGCGTCAAACTGTGATTTGTAAGCGGCGTAATTATTAGCGTGTGGATTGGTAGCTAAGATACCTTCTCGTGGGAATAATTCCTGCATAATGATGTTTTCCACAAAAGTGGTAAAGCCTTCATCCATCCAAGGGTATCGACTTTCATTGCTGGCTATCATACCGTAAAACCAGTTGTGCATGGCTTCGTGAACCGCCAAGCCTACCATACCCCGGAGGTCGCCTCTGCCCATCATCAACGTGGCCATAGGGTATTCCATACCGCCGTCGCCACCTTGAATAAAGCTGAACTCGGGATAAGGATATGGGCCTACCAACGAATCTGCTAGCTGGAAGAAGCGCGCCATATATTCTGGCAAATTACCCCAGTTTTCAGCGGCTTGACCCTTTTTCTCTTTGTGAAAAAAGCGCATTAATGGCCCGTCTTTTACTTGATGGGTAGTGTGAATATAATCGGGGTCGGCAGCCCAAACAAAATCGTGAACCTTTTCAGCCTTGAAGTGCCAAGTTCCTTTACCTTTTCCACTACCGGCATACCCGTGCTTCATTTCTTCAGGATTTTGCAAAACGCCCGTAGCCGCAACGGTATAGGAGTGATGAATGTCGATATACACATCAAAATTTCCCCAGATGCCGTAGAATTCTCTACCTACGTAAGGGGTTGTGTTCCAGCCGTAGCGATCGTAGTTGGCCAACTTTGGATACCACTGCGCCATGGAGTAGTCGATACCTTCGGAATTGTTTCGACCGCTGCGTCTGATTTGCATGGGAACCTGCCCCTCAAAGTCGAGTTCTAAAACGGTACTTTGTTTAGGCAGTAAGGGTTCGGCTAACATAACTTTGAGAATGGTTCCGAAGTACTCTGTTTTGGCATCGTTGCCGTCTTGCCGGAGATTGGAAACCTTCAAATACCCAATTTCGTTGTCTTTGAGATTAGCAATTCGTCCACCCACTCGACGATCGGGGTCGATGATATCACGCGAACGCTCGTCCATATTGCTTCCCGGCTGAAAGGCATTAAACTGTAAGTGGTAGAATACTTCGCGCAAGGTATCTGGTGAGTTATTGGTATAGTTAATAACCTGACTACCCGTGTAGCGATGGGTTTTGTGATCCATGGAAACGCGCATGGTATAATCAGCGCTTTGCTGCCAATAATCTCGGTGAGGCTGTGCCTGTACATACGTGCCCAAAGTAAGGCACAAAGCGAGAAAACTACTTGGAAAATACTTCATAAAATGAGTGTGTTTCTTTAAGTCGAATACCTTTTTCAGTCATTTCTACCCTACCCAAATCGTTTACCGGATCGTGCTCAAAGTAGAGGAGGAAGTCTTCTTCCACAGCGGTATGCAGAAACTGTTCTTTCTCTTTCATGCTAAGCAGTGGTCGTGTATCGTAGGCCATCACCCAAGGGAGAGGAACATGTCCTGCAGAGGGCAGCAAGTCGGCCATAAACACCATTTTCTTGCCCTGATACTCAATTACCGGGAGCATTTGCGCTTCGGTATGTCCGCTCACGGCATATACTTGGAAGGGTAGGGGGGTGTCGTGCAAACCGTCGTTGTGCAGGTCGATGAATTTAAGTTGACCCGATTCCTCGAGTGGGATAATATTTTCTCTAAGAAAGCTGGCTTTTTCGCGTGGATTGGGGTGGGTGGCCCACTGCCAATGTCTTTGGTTGCTCCAAAAAACGGCATTTGCAAATGCGGGCTCGTAACCAGTGCGGTCTTTGTTCCACTGAATGGCACCTCCACAATGGTCGAAATGCAGGTGGGTAAGAAATACGTCGGTAATATCGTTGCGATGAAAGCCTAACTCTTTCAGCGAGGCGTCAAGCGAATGCGGTCCGTGGAGGTGATAGTGTCCGAAAAACTTTTCGTCTTGTTTATCGCCCATTCCTGTGTCCACTAGAATCAGCTGGTTGCCTTCTTCAATCAGCATGCAGCGGGCAGCCCAAGAACACATATTTTGCTCATCAGGTGGATTGCTTCTTTGCCATAATTTTTTAGGAACTACGCCAAACATGGCTCCTCCGTCTAGTTTGAAATGCCCGGCGTGTAATGGATATATCTTCATGTTGAATGATGTTTTTTCAAAGCCACGAAAATACGGTAGAAAACGGATATGCGATTAGGTGCGCGGAGGGCAGAGAGCGGAGGGCAGAGGATGGATTTAGGACTGAAGTTGGAGGATTTAGCGGACTGGTTGTTAAGACAGACACTAATTATGGCGCATGGTCAATCCCGACCTCGAAGATGTCACACGTTTATAGACTTATGCATTTGATGTGCTCAAAAGGTGATTTTATACATTGATTTGCGCATTTTAGAAATTTAATAAAAAAAATATCTCATAATGAATTTTTTAACGATTTTTTATTTAATTTTGTCGAGTTAATTTATAATGCTTTTAACAAAGCTTATTTTTTCCAGAAAAACCATAAAAAAAAATCTTATGAGAAAGTCATTTTTTCGCGCAAGTGCTACGGCCTTGGTTATTTCTCTAGGTTTCACTTCTTGTGACGACTTAGATGATTTAGGAGGTATTACGTTGACTCCAAGTATTCCAATTGAGGAAACGATTGTTTTTGACGATCCATCACAAGGAGATTCTATCATTTTGCATCAAGGTTCGTATCACGTAATTGATCTTACATCTGATGATATGCCTGGTGATATCAAAACAAATCTAAACAACATTGCTACGTTCAAAATCAATCAAATACAGTTGAAGTTTGACGAAAGAACCTTTGCTACTGCGGCAAGATATTCACTTCGTGGTGAGATTGTTCTTTTTGAAGTGCCAGAGGATTCGAGTTTAATTCCTAGTAATGAAAGCTCTGTAGATCCGGTTCAGTTTCCTGCTGAGTTAAATGCCATCACAACTATTCCACTTCAAAGTAATGATTGGTTAATTAGTACCGAATGGTCTGATAAAGATCAAGAAGGAACTTTTGTACTTCCCATTGATCCGCAGTTTGAAGAGAACATATCCAACTACCTATTGGCTGAGAAGAAGATAGGTGCTGCGATGTTGTACCAATTCAACGGTAGTGGTGCCCTTCAGTTTAGAGCAACCGCTATTTTCGACTTGGAACTCCGTTTGTAATTACATTTTGTCTTTGATTTTCAGGGGGCAATACGATTTTGGGGTTTGACGCTCTAATGCGATAAATCAAACTTCCTATTTTCAACAAAATCGAGGAATATTAACCAGCATTTGGTTTTTGTTCCTCGATTTTTTTTATGGCGCCTGCCGGCCCGATTCACCACCCTGCGAACCCTCACGCCCCTAATTTCGGGCCGTCACCGGGCTGTCCGCTTGTAGTCCCGCCCTTGTCTCGCGCGCCACATCAGCGGTTCAGGAGCTTCCTGCGGTCGCTCTGCCCCGCTGTGTGTCGCAGCTTCGCCAAGGTCGGGAGCTACCGCTTCCATCCCTGGCGCGGGGGCACTACTATCAATCTACACCCACCTCACCAAAACCAAATTCTGCAACATCTCTAGTCCGCTAGATAATTCCTGCTTGTAAGAATGGTTGATAACGCGTATTTTTGACGGACTTGAAAGAAGGAGCGAAAGTAAAAAGGCTACAGGGTTTAGGTTGTTTGGGAGTTATGGCACATTAAAACAAAACAATGAAATGGAACTATACATTGACATGGATAGCGACAGGGTTTATTCTTATTAACATTCTGTTTGCTTGGCATGCAAGTATAATGAAGGGTGGGGCTTCGTTGATTTATGCAATCATTTTTCCAGTTTTTTTTGGGCTAACATTAATTTCCGTTGGAATTTTGACATTTAAGAAACGAAAAGTTTGGTTTCAAAAAGACTTGAGAGTATCGACTTCTATTTTGTTAATCTTTTGCACTCCAATTCCCTTACTCGCCTTTACTGAATTGACTAAGCCAGAAACGACAAGATCAGGGACGGCGTATTGGCCAAAAAATGGAAAGACTCTAAAAACCGAAACTTGGATTTACCAATCAGGACAACTTGCAGCCAAGAAGTACTGGACTTTAGACAAGGAAGATTGGTCTGATTCAGAAGAAGAAAATTTTAATCGTGATTCAACTTGGGTGTATTTCGACAAAAATGGCGACACACTTAAAACTGAGACATACAAAGACAACCTAATGATTGAAATAATAGAGTATAACAATTAACGATGTCTGCATCAACAGTGTATATGTCTTATTGCGGGTATAGTGATACATTCAAGTTTGTTGCAAGTCGACAAGCAAGCGCTTCAAAACCGCCACATGTCATATTTGTGAAACCTATCATATAAGACAACAACCGCACATGCATATAACGGAAGAAAAAATACGAGAAATAGCGGAAAATCTTGATGTTGGTTTTCGTACTTTTTACCATCTGAAAACGGGTGAAATAGAAACAATGCCAGATTTTAACCAACCTGAATGGTTTGGACAAGATGTAGAACAATGGCAAGACACACTGGATAAATTAGATGAAAATTGGGGTGACTATTTCGAATTTGAAAAAATGACTTCACATGAGAGCTTCGAAGTTATGGTTGATTTTGCCGAGACAGTGGATAACAAAAAATTACAAGACAGACTATATAGGGCATTGAATAGATCTAAACCATTTCGAAACTTTAAATGGGAGATGGACAACTCAGGAGAATATAGACAAAAATGGTTTGATTTTAAAAACCAGAGACTGATAGAATTTGTAAAAGATCAGGTTGAACAGTATAATCGAAGATTTACGGTTGAATAACAAAAAAAAGAAACAACTTAGGGAATTAGCTGATTGCTAAAAAAGCGAATTTGTTGTCATAAAACCTAAGGATACTCATGCTGAATTTCAGGCGCTGAAAAGAGAAAATAATCACCGCATTTTTGCGGTTGACTGAAACGCTCAAAAAAACGCCTCCTTCACGCTCATCATTCGTTTTTGCATTTTTCCTACCCTAAGCCCTTTTTTATTTTTCTTCAAACAAAACCGCTGGGCATGACTCGAAAATGATTTAGCAAAAGTATCTTTGAGTGAAATTGGGTGGGGAGACGCACTGCCGATAAGCGAAAATTAAAATATGCTTTGGATTCTACGGGCTAATGTTGTATATTTGTACGTATAAAAATATTATTGCTATGGATACAAAATTGACCTTGAAGCTTGACAAACAAGTTATTGAAAAGGCAAAGGCGTATGCTTCATCGCAAAAAAGAAGTTTGTCAGGAATCATTGAAGCATATCTCAAAACATTAATTGAGCGTAATAAAACTCAGGTGGCAGATAGGATAGAGATTTCTCCATTTGTAAAAAGTCTAAGAACTGGAGTGAGGATTCCTGCTAATATTGATTACAAGGAAGCGTATGGAAACTATGTAGCGGAGAAGTACAAATGAAAGACAAATTGTTTCTTGACACTAATGTAATTGTTGATTTACTAGGTGAACGCGAACCATTTTACAATTCGATAGCAAAAATTGCGACTCTAGCTGACAAAGGGAGTATTCAGTTAACGGTTTCTGCATTTACATATCCAACTGTATATTATTTACTTTCTAGTTTTGAGGATAAAGAATTAGTTAAAGAAAAAATTAGAAAGTTTAAAGTTATTGCGGATACAGCAGACTTAACAGATAAAATAATCAACAAAGGTCTTTCATCAAGATTCAATGATTTTGAGGATTCACTACAATACTATTGTGCATTGGAAACCGACTGTAATATCATAATAACTAGAAACAGTAAGGATTTTAAAGCATCCGAGATACCAGTGTATACCCCAGATGAATATTTGAGCAGCATATAAAAAAATGACATAGTAGACGAAAAAAGAGCTGCAGCAGACTTGGATAGCATTTCGAATTTGATTATCGATATTGCACCAATAATCGGAGGGCTTTACGGCATTTTACACGATCAATTTACCTACACAATTTCGCCGGAATATTACACGAAATTTAAGTTTTATCAGTTCGGTCTTATGGACTTGGGTAACGAAGCAATTATTCCCAATCCGAGAATTGGAGTTTCAGCAGTTGGTTTTATGGCCACTTGGTGGATGGGGGTTCCCATTGGGTTAATTCTCGGTCTTATTGGATTGGTACATGAAAATGCAAAACGAATGTTTCGTGTAACCATGAAGGCAATCGTTGTAACCGTTATTTTTGCCTTTACAACCGGATTGATTGGTCTTGCTTTCGGAAAATTTTATCTTGCTAAAGTTGGTGTAAGCTGGCCTTTGCCTCACAACTTGGTGGATATAACAAATTTTATTGCCGTAGGCTCAATGCACAATTTTAGTTATGTAGGCGGTTTGATTGGGTTAATTGCCGGTGTGATTTACAGTCTAAGACAAAGAGTTGTTGATGCGGATAAAACGAGTGGCGAGCTGGGGTAGATTATTAAAAGCAACTAACTCGAGGTTTTAAGCAAGTAGGCGGTAAGTATGCTACCAACACTTTACTGCTTCCTAATTATCCAATGTACTTATGAACATGAATTATGCTTTTAATGACCCGCTGCTCGTAGCCCGCTGCCATTGGCTGGGGATATGATGATATAACAAAATTAACAAAACAAACAATGAGTAAAATTAATTTGCAATCAAAACGTTATGTAGCAGATTTAGATAAAGAAAGAGTATATCCCAAAAGACTTGACATGGAAAGAATGACTACCGCTAAAGCTTTCTCCAAGTGAACGAAATGCCCAAAAAAACGCCTCCTTCGCGCTCATACAAGCCAATTATACGCCTATGCATTTTTCCTACCCTAAACCCTTTTTCATTTTTCTTCAAACAAACCGCTTGGATAAGACTCGATAATGATTATGCAAAAGTATCTTTGTGGGGTGAATGGGGGGGGGTGGACGAACAGACGTTAGCACACGTAAGACGATGCGAAAGCAAAAAGGCTTCAAAGTTTTGGTAAATTGGTAATTGTGGTAATCCTACAAATGCCAGCGCGTTAACATATGATAATAACCCGAATTATATCCACTGTAACCGCATCAAAAAAACTATCTTTGGGAAAAATGATATCAAATGGATTTTAAAATACTTACATATGAACTTCTTGGTAAATATAGAGAAGCGTTAACGGAATCTCCACTGGAAAAGCTTGATAAAATAAAAAAGTTTGATATGCCCGTTGACTATTTCGAGTTTTATAAATCTTTATCATCAGTTTATTCATCACGGATAGAAGGGGAAGATGTCGAATTTGATAGTTTTTTTAAACATAAATTTATGGGTGTTCAATTTAAATCTGACTACACCCGGAAAGCGGATGATTTATACTTAGCCTATGACTTTATTGACGATAATGAAATAAGCTTGAAAAACGTTCAGAAGGCACATTCAATCATAACTTCTAATATTCTACCCGACAGCCAACAAGGGTTAATACGGACAAGTCCAATGTTCGTGATTAACAGCGATGATAAGATTGAATATGTTGCCGCTGAACCAACAATTGTTAAAACTGAAATTGAAAAGCTTTTTGACGATATTGACCTACTCCTTTCCAGAGATTTAGACTCGTATGAGATTTTTTATTATGCAGCCTTAATACACCTTGTGTTCGTGAAAATTCATCCTTTTCAGGATGGCAATGGGCGAACTGCAAGATTGCTTGAAAAATGGTTTTTATTACAGAAAATTGGACAAACCGCAGTCGCCGTTCAGCTTGAGAAAAATTATTACAAAAACATCAAAGAATATTACAAAAATATAAGGAAACTTGGACTTGAATATCACGAACTGAACTTCGGGAAAAGTCTTGATTTTCTGCTGATGACCGTAAACGGAATTGAGACGGAAGAATAGGTAGAAACCTACTGCATGGTATGGTCAACAATAGCGGGGCTTGGTGGATGGGCTACCCCCTCCCACACAAATATCCCGCAGCCCACGCCGCTTGAAAATTAAACCCTCCGGTAATGGCGTCAATATCGGTTACTTCGCCAAGAAGGTACAGGTTTGGGAAGCGACGTGCCTCAAAATTTTCTAGGTTGATTTCGGATAAACAAACCCCACCTGCCGTTACAAATTCTTCCTTGAAGGTGGTTTTACCCTCCACACGATACGTGTCGTTGAGCAATAATTCTGCTAAGCGATTTTGATTTTTCTTCCCGATTTCGCGAATCGTTTTTTCTGCATCAATATCGGCTTTTTGTAATAAATATAACCACAAGCGCTTGGGAATACCCGCCGGATTTATGTTGGCTACCTTCTTATTCCCATCCCAAGCATCCACCAAGCTCTGATGTTGTTCTCTAGGCAGCCAATTGATCCGCACATCGAAATGGTGATTCATTTTTGCTAATTCCCGAGCGGCAAAAGCGGAAAGTTTTAATACCGCCGGACCACTTATTCCCCAATGCGTAATCAGCAAGGGGCCTTCATAATGCAATTTCAACGAGGGTATATGCACCGCAACATCGCTTACGGAAATCCCCATATTTTCCCTGAGCTTTTGGTCTTTTATGTTGAATGTGAAAAGGGATGGTACGGGAGAAACGATTTTTAAATTTAGGGGCTGTAACATCTCGAAGCCTCGCATCGTAGGACTCCCTCCCGTGGCGATGATTAGTTTTTCACAAAGCAATTCTTCATTGGAGTCGGTGGTGAGCCGATAGCCATTGCTCTCCAAAGCTTCTACTTTCTTAACACCACATTTGAGTCTGATTTTCACCCCCGCCTGCATGGCCGCTTTTTCCAACGCATGCACGATGTCATCGGAATTGTCGGATACCGGAAAAACCCGGCCGTCATCCTCCGTTTTTAAAGGAACACCACGCGATTCAAACCAGTTCATAGTGTCGGTGCTGGCCCACTGTGAAAATACTTTCTTGAGTTTTTTACCGCCACGAGGGTAGTTTTTCACCATTTCGGAAAGGGGTAGCGGCCTATGCGTTAGGTTGCAGCGCCCACCACCGGAAATCCGTACTTTTGATAAAATTCGCGGCGATTTTTCCAAAACCAATACAGGAATACCCCGCTCGGCAAGGTGTATGGCCGCAAACATTCCGGCGGCTCCGGCTCCGATTACTATGCTTGGTTGCATCTGATTAGGCTACTACTTCTTCAACTTCACCACTCACGTACACCAAATATCCTGCGGCTTTTTTGCCGCTTAGCTCATGCGCTATCGATACGTAGCGATTGAGCTGCGTGCGATGTCGAGGCATGGGTGTCCCGCTTTTGTAGTCAATGATGCAAATATCGCCATTGTGGAGTTCAACCCATACATCTGGACGTAAAACTTCACCTCCGGGCATGAGGATACTCTGCTCGGGTAGGATGGACTTGGCGTTTGACTTTATATTTTGCAAAACGACGTTTTTTAAAACCCCCTCCGCCGCGCTCAACAGTTCCTCTTTCTCTTCGGGACGAACGCGTTTTTCACTGAGCATCTTGTCCCAAACAGCGGGAATTTTTTCGTAATCCAACTCGGCAAATTGCAATATCTCGTGGATGGTATTTCCTCGCTTGATGGCTTCAATGTCGTTCACGCCCGGACTGTACCTTCTTCCTACCTGTAAATGTTGCTTTCCTTCGCGGCTACTCTTCCAAGTGATTGATTTCTCCATTTTATCGTGTGATTTCGCCTTACTCGGAATAGCGGCTTTTGAACCCCATTCCATTTCACCAAAATCTTCATCGTTCTCAGCAAAATACTTGCTCATCAAAAATCCGTAGGCAGAAAAAGAAGCGTTTTTCTTTGGCGCAGCGGTGTGAATGTAGAGTCGGTGTGATGCGCGAGTAAATGCCACATAAAGCAGATTGAGGTTGTCAAACACCACTTCCTGATAATGCTTGTTACTCACTTCTCGATATTCCGGTAAATGATCGGCTTCTTCACCTTCCTTTATCTGTTTAAGCCTGACTTTTAGGTGGGGCAGTTCAATTGCTTTTTTCTGGAAATTGGGAAACCATGTGGTAGAGTTATTCATGGGGTCGTAAGGCCAATCGGCATACGGAATGATGACTACCGGCCACTCCAAACCCTTGGATTTGTGGATGGTGAGAATGGTGATAGCGTTGATCGATTCCGGTGCCTCTACGTTTATGCTACCGCGATTGGGATCGTCCCAGTACTTGGCAAAGGCATAAACGTCCATAGGGTTGTCGAGCTGAACCTCGCGAAGATGGTTGATGAATGCCTGGAGGAAAACGTCATTGCTGATATCCAAGGCAAACTGCTGAACGAGTCGTAAGGCAATCTCTGGAAGGGGTAAATATTCCAGCTCGGCCATGTTCCACGTTGGGAAATATTTTCTCATTTCCTGATGAAAATCCTCGCCCTTGAGGGTATTCATATCCGATAAACTTTCGTGAACCCGATCATCTTCCCAAGGGAGGATTTCGCAGCTTAGCATCTCAAGAAGCAGGTCAATTTTGCTATTGGCGTCTGCGGGATTTCCTAGAAAGCGAATGGCCTGGACAATGACTTTTACCGGAGGGTGGTCTTCCACGATGAAGGATTCATTAGAAAGTACCCGAAGATCAGGGCGATTGGTTGCTTGTTCTTCGGCAATCCACTGGGCAATGCGTTTTCCGTCCTTAGCTCCTCTCACCAAAATTGCGATATCTGATTGTTGATATTGCTCCAATGCTTCGGCGATTTTTCCGAGGGTGTATTCACGCATTTGCTCGTCGTGCTCCTCGTTGTCGTCAGACTTTTTCTTTACATAACTAAGGTGAACATATCCATCGTAGTCTTTGGCGCTTATGGCGGTAACTTGTGAATAGGCAATGGCAGCCGGAGTATTGTCGTCAGAGTTTTGCAAAAATGTTTGTCTTACAAATTCCACGATGGCCTTGCCTGAGCGGTAATTTACGGGTAGATTTTCAAGTTGAAGCCCATAGCGTTCCACTTTTTTGCCGTTGGGGATAACGGAGAAACGATCTTGATCTTTGTCTTGAATGAGGTCAAGAAACATTTGCGGGTTAGATCCTCGCCAGCGGTAGATGCTTTGTTTGGGATCGCCGACAAGCATGGTGCTGCCATTATTCGCCATAGCGTGTAAGGCCAAGGGCTTGAGGTTTTCCCACTGAATGCGTGAGGTGTCCTGAAATTCATCAATGAAAAAATACTGATAGCGGTCACCGAGACGTTCAAAAATGTAGTCGGCGGTATCGCTGCGGGTGAGTTCGTAAATCTTCTCTTTGAATTCGCCGAGATGCACAAATTGTTCTTCGCTTTTCAAACCTTGGTACGCTTCAATGAGCGCACCCGTAAGCGCGACGGAAGTCAGTTGATTAGCGGCATCGGCCAGTAGGAAATAGCCGGGGAGTTCTTTTTCTAGGTACACCAACAAGGTATCGTAGGCGTCAACTGCCGATTGAAGTAGGGGGGCGTACTTGTCA
Source organism: Schleiferiaceae bacterium (assembly GCA_051859825.1). Taxonomy (GTDB): domain Bacteria; phylum Bacteroidota; class Bacteroidia; order Flavobacteriales; family Schleiferiaceae; genus CSBr16-58. Next base: position 8,267 of record JBHYFA010000001.1, on the reverse strand, counting down.
ACTTCTTTGCTTTTGACAAAGGAACTGTTTCTGAGCTTGCTAACTTGCGTTGTGGGTAATCGGAAATTGGTTTTGTTTTTCAGTCCTGAGAAATAGCCTTTTAGGTTGGAAAAATAACTGAATGCGCCCTCAGGTACGCCAGAACCTTCGATTTCTTCCAAGACAAGTCCTGCCTTTTTGGCAATTTCATTTTCAATATTGACGAGGATGCTTTTCAGTTGTTTTTGGGTATTTACGAACTGTTCGAGGGGAATTTTTTGCAATTCTTGGTACACTTCACGGTCTTCTTCGCGCTGGAGGTCGTTCACCACATTTTGCAAACTCCCGCTGATGTTCCACGACTTATTGTTTTGCATTTGCAGTCGAACGAAGCTTTGGAGATATTTTCGGATGTTTTTACGTTCTTCTTCTCCGGCTTGTTGGAGGAGGTTGTCAACCGTTTGCTTAGCAATGAGTTTTTGGTCGAGACGGAGCTTGGCTGAGGTATTGATTCCCAATTCGTAGGAAAATGAACGTGCTAGTCTGTACGTAAACTTGTCGATGGTAGAAATGCTCAATCCCGACAAATCATGAATCATGGCGGTAAGGCATGTATTGGCTCTTTCTCGTAAAATTTCTTGGGGCGTATGCAGGTCTTCCGAGAGAAGGTTTAGAATATCGTTTTCCTCTCCTTGACTGATGCTTTTGAGGGTGTTGAGGATGCGGTTGCGCATTTCGGCGGCGGCTTTTTTGGTAAAGGTTAAAGCCAAAATGCTTCGATATGTATAGGGGCTTTCGCTGGCTAAGCATATTGATAAATAAGCTCTTGTGAGGGTAAATGTTTTTCCCGTACCGGCCGAAGCGTTGTAAATGGTGAGAGTCGCAGCTGGAAGCATTGATGAATTTTTGTGCAAGATAAGTAAAGTAGAAAAATCGGTGGAAAAATAAATGTAATTTTTCTGCAGGGATGTTTTTTTAGAAGTTATTCCTTACTAAATTTGTCGCATTACCTTACAAACTGATTAGAAATAATTTTGTATATGAACAGTAAAGCTCCCAAGTTGGCCAAAAGAACTGAACTCGAACGTTTGCACGAATTTGCGGCGGTACTCACCCATAATTTGAAAACGCCTATTGCCTCTATCAAAATGATAACGACTTTAATGCAGGAGGCTTCAAGCTTGGAGGAGGCGCACGACATAGCTGCTGAGATGATGGATGCGGTGGAAAACATGCAGGATTATTACGCCAGTTTAGAGGACTTGTATAGGGCTATTCGTGAGCCCGAAGAGCCAGCGGTTGAGGTGTCATTGCTTCATGCGGTAAACGATGTGTTGCATGCCATGAAGCCAGTAATTGATGCCAAAGAGGCTGAGGTAGTTGTTGATTTTAGTGCAGGTTCATGGATCTGGTTTAGGGAGTTGAGCTTGAAAAGTGTTCTGCAAAATTTAATTTCCAATGCCATCAAGTATAGTCGTGAAGGTGTTCCGCCTCGAATAGAACTAAGAAGTTTTTCCCGAGGTGATATCCTTGAACTTCAAGTGAAAGACAATGGACAAGGTATAGATCTTACAAAATATGGTGATAAGATTTTTAAACTCTTTGAAACATTTTCTAAAAATGAAGATGCTACAGGTATGGGGTTGTTTATTGTTAAAAACCAAGTTGAGAGTCTTGGAGGCAAAATCAGTGTTTCTTCAAAACTTGGCGAAGGAAGTACTTTCTTTGTGGAGTTTATGAAGGCAAAAGACTGAATATAAATTCTCTAGAAAATCGTGGGTGAGGGTTTCAATTGGGTGTAAAAAGTTGCCATTATTTATTAGCTTGATAAATTAGCATTCCTACAAACGCCACAACCATGGCTAGAATCACAATAACTCCGCCCCAATTAAACTTTGGCGGTTGCGGTTTAAAGTTTCCCGTGTGGCCGGGTTTATCACTAAAGTGGCTAAACATAATAATTTTTCAAATTTGAGCAAATAATAATCAAATGCAGCAACTGTGTTCCGTGCTCAGTTCGGTTTCTATTGCTTTAGGTTTGCTTGATGCATCATCGCCAAAAAATCAATGCGTGTGACTTCCTCGCCGCCGAGTCTTTGGAGATGAGGTGTGGGTACTTGGCAATCAACAAGCATAATTTCGTGGTGGCGAAGTATCATGGATATGAAGGCGAATTTGCTGGCGTTGGGCTCAAGGCTGAACATTGATTCACCATGGAATACCCTTCCAATGAGTAAGCCGTAAGCGCCTCCTACAAGTTGGTCATCTCTCCATGCTTCGGCGCAAAAGGCTGTGCCGTGTTCGTGGAGTTTGAGCATGGCATTGCGGTATTGTGGCCAAATCCAGGTGCCGTCTTGTTCCGGACGCTGTACTTTGGCGCAATGGTCAAGAACCTGCTCAAAAGCGGTGTTTTCGCGGTATTCAAATTTGTTTCCATTGAGATAGGGTCTCATTGATTTGCTAATGCGGAGCTTGTCTCTTTGGATTACCATGCGCGGCTGTGGATGATACCAGCAAACGCCCCATGGACTGGTGTGCCAAGGAAAAAACCCGTGGGTGTATGCGGAGATCATGGTCTCGGGCTTGAGGTCAGCGCCCATCATGGAGATGTTGTCATCGGAGCAATCATCGGGCTCCGGAAAGTTGTATTTCCCTACTTGCGGCATGTGAATTACTTTCGCGAAAAGTTTAACAAGCTCGAAAAATACGAAACAAATGCTCACGCTCATCGCTGCTTTAGCAAAAAATAGAGTTATTGGAAAGAATAACGATTTGATATGGCACATTCCCAATGATTTACGCCATTTCAAAAATCTCACCTCGGGTCATCCTATTGTAATGGGCAGAAGGACTTTCGAGTCTTTAGGTAGCAAGCCCTTGCCTAAACGCACCAATATTGTGATTAGTCGTGACGCCAACTTGAACGTGGCTCCTCCGGCCATTCTTTGTGCAAACCTAGCCGAAGCGGTGGAAATTGCTCGTAAAGAAAATCCGGTGGTGTACATCGTAGGAGGGGGAGAAATTTACCGCCAAGCACTAGAAATTGCCGACGCCATGGAACTCACCATTCTCGACAAAGAATTTGAAGGCGATACGTACTTCCCCGAATGGAATGAAAATCAATGGAAAGAGGTCTCGCGCCGCACTATTAACGACGACCCGGATGTGAATTTTGGGTATTGTTTTGTGAGGTTGGAAAGAGTAGAGGTGTAGTGTGTCTTAAAACGTATAGGCGAAACCGGCTCCTAATACGGACTTCAATTGCGTTCTAGGTCCGGGGCGCGTAGTGCCATCTTCGCGTTCTACGGGGATTAAGATGTTTTCGTCGTACAAGAGGTTTAAGGCCGCATTAAAACTCAGATACTTATTTAATTTCCAAAAGAAAAGGATTTCCGCATTCACATCAAGGTTTTGGGGTTTTGCATCTTCTTCGGTGTAATTCGAGAATAAATCTAGCCTTATTTGAAAATTGATTTTTTCACTCAATTTTTCACGGTAAAAAATATTGAGATACGCACCACCTTCTGCTAAACTTCTGTCTCCGGGGTTTCTTAATCCAAACATTGCTTGATTAGATAGCTCCTCGTCAAAAACGTATGTTCCTTTGTAGGTTATTGGTGAGAAATAAGCTATCAATCTAGAGGAAGGTTTGTAGGTAACCCCTAAACCGGCAACCAAATACCCCGGAGCCATAAAAGTTGAAATTCGGTTTTCTTTAGCAGGTGTAGCAAAACCTTCTTCAAATTGGGTGCGAAAGCTAATAAGTGAGGACACAAAGAAGCTTTTCCAGCCTTCTTTCTGGTAGTTGAAGTTTGATTGAAAGTCAATTCTATCATCCATTTTAAAGGTTACTCCATCTTGCCGGTTAAGACCGTAGGCAAGAACGAGGTTGTTTACCCAGTTAAAATTCTTTGCTGTGTAAACGGGTGTGATATTAAAAATGGAAGCTCCAGACAGTACGTCTGCGCCACCGGCTTGCCAGTTTTGCAGCATGATAGAACTTGCAGTGACTGAGAATGATCCATTTACTGCCCAGCCCACTGTGTCTCTGGCTAATTTTGCGGCAGCTTCTGCTCGTTTTTTTACTTCTTGCGCAGTTTCTGCATCAGAAATTTGAGAATAACCGTTTGCGCAAAAAACGACTAGCATCATCGAGATAAAAACATTTCTCATGATTCGTTTTGGTTAGTTGGTTGCTGGCGTCTTTGTGGTGAGGTGAAAATTTTACTTCTTTTTGAAGCTGTTAATTGCATTTTTGGTAAAGCTGCTAAGCACGAGTTTACCGCTAATGGCAGCTCTTTCCAGCAGTAATGTATCCCAATTTTCGGTTCCTTGCCAGAAGATTTTCTTCAATTCGGACATGGCTTCAGGATTTGAGTTGGCCAGTTTATTTGCCAAAATTTCGATATGTTCATCCATTTCTTCTATGCTCTCAAATACCTCATTGTAAATGCCTTTTGCTCTTGCCCATTCGGCATCACGCCAGGCAGTGGCATTGATGGCAAGCTCGCTCATTCCGCTGAGTCCGGCTTTACGCTCCACTGCTGGGCCTACTACAAACGGTCCAATTCCAACGGCTAATTCGGATAACTTCACCGACGCAAACTTGGTTGCAAAGCAGTAATCAAAGGAAGACGCTAAACCAACCCCGCCGCCTACCGCTTTTCCTTGCACTCTACCGATAATGAGCTTTTGCGCTTTACGCATGGCATTTATTACCAGTGCGAATCCACTAAAAAACTCCAAGCCTGTTTGAGTGTCTTCAATGGCAATGAGTTCGTCAAAACTAGCTCCGGCGCAGAACGCTCTTTCACCTTCTGATTGAACGATGAGTACTTTAACGTCGGGATTAGAGTCGGCATCTGTTATGGTTTGAGCCAATTGACGTAAAACTTTTCCTGGCAAAGAATTGCTTGCGGGGTGAAAAAAGGTAATTCTCGCGATGTGGTTTGCGATGTTAAGATTTACTCCTCCTTCTGTCATGGGAATTGAAATTTTAGAATCGAATAAATAGTTCAGGATTAACGGGTCTTCCTTCATGCCAAAGCTCAAAGTGAAGGTGGGGGCCAGTGCTCATTTCGCCGGTATTACCCACCATGCCAATAACTTCGCTAGCACGAACGATATCGCCCTGCGACTTAAATAAAACGCTATTGTGTTTATATACCGAAATGAGATTGTTTCGATGTTGTATGACAATGTTGTAGCCTGTTTGTGCAGAAAATTCAGCGAGTAAAACTGTCCCGGGAAGACAAGCTTTTACGGGCTCATTAGGTCGAGTAACAACGTCAATAGCAAAATGACCTTCATCAGGCAGGAAGCCTTGGGAAATTTCCCCTTTTACCGGGGTGAAGAAGGTGTAATTTGACAATACGTCTGTGGCTGAGGGGCTGCGTTGAAGGTTAAACAACTCCTCTTGTTCCACCATTTGCCTTAAGGCGCTATCTCGCGGGCCGGGTTCTAATTTTCCTACAACCACCGATTGGTTGTCGCTGGCCAAGCTATCCTCCAAGAAGTCAATAGGTTCATCGCTAATTACGCCTCTCAATATTCGAAGATATTGCTCGTATTGAGAAAGGGCTCGTTCGAGTGAATCAACCTTTATGGTATTTGCGTACGACTGGCGTTTTAATGCGGTTGAGGAATATCCCGGGATATACTCTTTTAGAGGAGTGAAGGCTATCAATAAAATTGTTGAACCAATTAAAAGGACGGCACTAACACCGATAATAACAAAAACATTCAAGCGGGAGAGTTTGACGGACAACTTCTCCTCAAAGTCATAATCATTGAGGATGACTAAGCGGTATTTACTTCGCCACTTACCTGTTTTTTTCGGTTTGCTCGACATAGCGTCGTAGAAAAATCTAATAAAAACCGGGAGCTGCAATTAAGTAGCCCCCGGTGGAAAAAATTAATAACGGTAATATTCAGGTTTGAATGGACCTTCCTTGGTTACCCCTATGTATTCTGCTTGCTCATCTGTAAGCTCTTCCAATTCAACCCCAATTTTTGCGAGGTGAAGTGCAGCAACTTTTTCATCGAGGTGCTTAGGAAGTGTGTAAACTTTATTTTCGTAACTGGCAGTATTCACCCAAAGTTCAATTTGCGCCAAAACTTGGTTGGTAAAGCTATTACTCATCACAAAGGATGGATGGCCGGTAGCACAGCCTAAGTTTACCAATCTTCCTTGGGCAAGAAGGATGATGTCTTTACCTGAAACGGTGTACTTGTCCACTTGAGGCTTGATTTCCACGTGGCTATCGGCATGCTGGTTCAACCAAGCTACATCAATTTCATTATCGAAATGGCCAATATTACACACGATGGTTTTGTCTTTCATCATACGGAAATGCGATTCAGAAACGATATTGCAATTACCGGTAGCGGTAACCACGATGTCGGCTTCGGGAATCGCGTTGGACATTTTTTTAACCGCATAACCATCCATCGCAGCTTGAAGTGCACAGATAGGGTCAATTTCGGTAACGATAACACGAGCGCCGGCTCCGCGGAGAGAAGCAGCTGTTCCTTTTCCAACATCTCCGTAACCAGCAACAACCGCAACTTTTCCGGCAATCATCACATCGGTAGCACGACGAATGGCGTCAACCGCAGATTCTTTACATCCGTATTTATTGTCAAATTTGGACTTGGTTACCGAGTCATTTACGTTGATCGCAGGAATAAGGAGTGTTCCTTTTTTCATGCGCTCGTACAAACGGTGAACTCCGGTAGTGGTTTCTTCCGAAAGACCACGAATTCCTTTAGCTAATTCTGGATAGCGATCGAAAACCATATTGGTAAGGTCACCACCATCGTCGAGAATCATATTCAGTGGCTGACGATCTTCGCCGAAAAATAAGGTTTGCTCAATACACCAGTCAAACTCTTCTTCGGTCATGCCTTTCCATGCATAAACAGGGATTCCCGCAGCGGCAATAGCAGCAGCAGCCTGATCTTGGGTGGAATAAATATTACATGACGACCAGGTTACATTTGCGCCGAGTTCAACCAGCGTTTCAATCAAAACGGCCGTTTGAATAGTCATGTGTAAGCAACCAGCGATTCGCGCTCCCTTTAGCGGCTTGTCTTTCCCAAACTCTTCTCTCAGAGCCATCAATCCGGGCATTTCGGCTTCCGCCAACTCAATTTCCTTTCTTCCCCAATCTGCCAAAGAAATGTCTTTCACCTTGTAGGGAATATAGTTTTCCACTTTTGTACTCATTAAAAATCTGATTTTTTGAATTTGCAAATATACGTGAATTTAGCTGGTTTTTCCAGATTAAAATTCAAGCTATTAACCCTTTTGTAATCGGTTTGTTTGATTGTTGTTGATTGAGCGAGTATAGATCTGCAATTAACGCAAACAATAACTTTTGCTATCCATACAATCATCAATAATAAAATGTGTCTCTCATCAAAATTTTTATTCCGTAAATGATGTAATACGTATTAATTTAGCAGCTCAAAACTCACAAAATTAAAATGGAAACAAATCTACAACGCTCTACTGGTCTCGTATTTTTTACCGCATTACTTGTGTTTTTTCTTGGGTCTAGAAATGGGTTTGCGCAGGTTATGAATGACGCAGAGCTTCTTCGTATTGTCAATCCCACAAACTTTAGTTGTGGCGATAGCCTGATGGAGGTTAAAGTAGAAATTCGCAACAACGGACTTTCTCCTATTACGAGCATGCCGGTTACAGCGGAGATTTCCGGGGATATCACCACAACATTAACTCATGTATACACAGGCAATCTTCAGCAGAATGAAACGGATACCGTTGTCGTTGGAACGCTCAACACCCATCAGGGAGCTTATTTGAACCTTTTATGTTACACGGCTCTTCCTAACGATCAATTTCCGCAAAATGATACAATACAGATAGATAGTGTGTATATATTTGAATTAGCACCCCTTTTCAGCGCTGCTAAAATATGTCCGGGTGAAGATTCCGTTAGTTTAAGTGTGTCGAGTATTCCCCGTGTGCTTCACGCGTGGTTTGACACCCTTGTTGGTGGAACACCTATCGGATATGGGGATTCCATACGTGTAAGTAGATTTTCCATTCCCATATATCTGGCGTACCTTGATATTGAAGACAGCCTGCATACCACCTTTATTGGCGGGAATATTCAATCTGGTAATATGGTCGATTTTGTGATTCATAATAGTTTAAATGTTTATGCGTTCGATATGCTAACAAGTGCAGCTTACACATATGCTGGTTTTTAAGTATATTATAATCTTGGCTCATATAAAGGTTTTGAAAAAAAAGATACAGC